>JADCJL010000174.1 GCA_020247055.1 Acidobacteriaceae bacterium
CTTTCTTCAAGGTCTCGCTCCAAAGACCTCTTCGGCCGCGTTTCGCCCAGTTTTAACCGAGTCCTCCGCTTTCAACCGAGGCAGAACAGAAGGACAGCCGATTCGGATCCTCGCCGGCTTCGAGTGCCGCTTCGTGCATCAACCCGCGCACCGCAAAATGCGCCATCAGCAAACCATAGAACTCCTGCTTAACCAATTCCGGCGTCTTGCTCCGCAAGACAATCTGCGCCCCGCGCAGATGGGTCTTGAGTTCATCGAACGCCGTCTCGATCTCCCGGCGTTGGTGGTACAAAGCCGCCAGTTCTTCGGCCGGAGCTTGTGTGTGGTCGAGGATGGTGGTGATCAGGCGATAAACCGGCTCGGCGCCGGGCAGATTGTCCAGGTGATAATCGATCACCCGCAACACCATGGCGTTTTGGTCTCGGCGTCTGTCCGCTGTCGACGGGTAGATTCGGCTGAGATAAGAGCCGTCCGGCAAGTGCTTGTCTGGATGCAGAATAGCGTTGCTCCGGGTTCTCCAGAGCAGTTCCGCGCCAGTACTGGCCGCCGCCTTCCAAAGCTTATGACTTGGAAAGAAGCGGTCGGCCAAGCAGAGCATACCCTTGCTGAGCGCTGGGATGACTGCTTCGGCCAGCTTCCATTCATCGACGCTGTAGCGGTCCATGCAGGCGGCCCACAGCACGTGAGTGCCATTTTCGAGCAAGGCCACGAAACGGATCTTGGGAAAGGCGGTGGCGCCTCGACTGGCGCCCGGCCGGCCGAAGGCTTCTTCGTTTTCTGCGGTATCGGCCACATCCAGTGTGCTTCCATCCAGACTGACGACACGCCACTGCTGGTACCAGGCGCCTTCGGTTTCCGGTGGGCGATCGGGGCCACGACTGCCTCATACAGCATCTTGAGCGGCTCTGCGCCCAAGTGGCTGCGCGCTTGTGAAATACCCGACTTGCCCGCCACTTTTACCTTCACCGACGGGTCCAGGAGCCACTGCACGCCCTCGAGTAAACAGCGCAATACCTGTCGGTAGGACGACCGCATGTAAAGCGCTAAGGCGATGACGTAATAGACGACCACCTGTGCCGGCAAATCGCGCTCGCGGATGCTGGCCCGATTGGTGGCCTGCAGGACTTCGTGGACCTTTCGAGCCGGGAAAAACTTGGCAACTACGCCAAGACTGATGGAGTCGGTGATCCGGCTACCAGTTGGTAAGGACGCAATCTTTCGCGCAATTCAAGGGGCCGGCGATGGCCTTTACGATGGCTTCCGGGGCCGTGTTATCCGCGCCGTTGTTAATTACGCCGTGGGCTTCCATGGTGCCCGTGGGAATGAGGATCGTCTGGATCTTGGACGGAATCCACTCTTGAAATTCCATCCAGTTGATTTCGTTGAGGGAGCGAGTAGACGGTTGGGCGGAAAGGGCCAGTGCCGCGAGGAAGAACAGAGTGAGGCGGGACACTCACCAAAATAGCAAGGTCCGCCTGTGGAGAGCGGGTCATTTGCGTCTTTCGGGTTGTTTTTAGAGTACGGAGTCGGTCCAGTTTTCGAGTAGCTGATTGACGCGGTCGGGGAACATGTGCCCCGGCACCGTCGACGATGCGGTGGTCGAAGGTCAGGGCCAGGTAGGCCTGGCTGAAGAGGTGATCTGGGCGGTCAGCCATCGCGTTTCGAGTACTTCGCAAAGAGGAAATCCACGTCGTCGCCTACGCCGTAACCCAAGTTGTGGCGGATACCCCGTACGCGATCCAGTCGGTGGAATAGGGCTTCCCAGTTGCTGACTGGCAGCGTTCGGGCAATGCGTAGCGCTTACTCAAACATTCGCACGAGCGCCGCAAAGTACACTAAACTCGGCCAATCCGGCTGGTTCGCTAACAGCTTTCTTGTAACTGGCAAAGGCTTGTTTGGCCTTGGTAACGGACGTGTTCTGGTTCCGAATGACATCCGGCCAAAGCCACCGCTCTATCCTCTGCTTGTATGGTTCCAGTACGTCCTCGCCGAGACCGAAGCGGGCGTGGAGAAACGTCCGATTCTCTTTGTCCGCAGCGTAGAGATCCCGCACCAGCCCCAGCAATTCGGCGCGATCAAAACTTGCGAGTTTCGCCTTAACAACGGTCCAGGTCGGGTTCTTCATCGTTGCATTACTAGGGTACGGCGTACCGATGTCCGTCCGATACCAAGACGCCGCACAATCTCCGCCTTGCTGATTCCTGCGACAAGTAGGTCCCTGACCGAGCCCGCTTTGCCAGCGACTGACGGCGGCCGCCCAAGCCATTTCCCTTCCATGCGCGCATGCGCCAAACCAGCCCGCACCCGCTCCCGCATGATGTCTCTTGCAAACTCAGCGAAAACGGAGAGCAGTCCCGCCATCGCCCGGCCCGCCCGCGTGGTCAGATCCAGTGCCTCCGTCACCGAGACGACTCCAACGCCAAGCGCCGTCAACTCCTGCAACGTCGATACCACGTCGGCGACCGACCGGCCCCACCGATCCAGCCGCCAAACCAGAACCACATCCCAGAACCACATCCCAGAACCACATCAATGTCCCGCCGTCGCGCGCCATCGATCAATCGCTGGCGCATCGCGCGCGCGCCCGCACCGGAGCCCACTTCCTTACACTCTTCGGCCACCGTCCAGCCACGCTTTGCAGCTTACTCCCGCAACGCCCGCATCTGCATCGGAAGCGTCTGCTGATCAAGCGTCGAGACGCGCGCATCCAGCCCGGCCCGCAACATCTCCGCAGTAATGCCGAGTGTGGCCGGAATCTATGGGCTCCTGTTTCACCCGTGGCGGGGCGATGAGTTTGACGAAAACCGGTTTGGCGTTAGCAGGGCGTTGGCTGGCCACGGCGCTGTTGTCGTCGACAGCGGCCAGCGCCTCGGCGAAATCGCGGTTTGAGCCTTCCCGCTCGGCGGGCATCAGCTTGCCGAGACGTTCGGAATCGATCAGCTCGGGTCCGGCACTCCTGGGAGATATACGCCCTTCCCGTTGTCAGACCGTTTCGATATTTTTTCCTTTTGAATTCAGGACGATAGATCCCCGCTGTCCCTGCTTCGCCCCGCCACCCGCGCAAAATAGGATAAAGCAGCGGCCTGCCGCAAGGCCGCGCATCCATCGGCCGGCTGTCCCACCGGGCCAGCCGAAACCTACGAACGAAGCCACTGCTGGCCGCCCCTCATGTCCGCAACGATCCAATAGAATCAACACGTTAGACGGGTCGGCCTCGTTTCCGGGGCAATTTCGCTGAAAAATTTGACGAACGAAGCCATTTTTCACCGCAAAACCAGGCGTAAGGCAAATAAAATCATGTAGATACAAACGAGTCGTCTTCCCCCAAACGAAGCCAACCGTCCTCGTCCAGCCAACCGGCCCCGACCATCTCGCCGCCTCCCCCGCGAACCCAATCAATCCCCCCCCCCATTCCATCCCTCCACTCCGATATCATGACCAAATCATGCGGCCACTAGCATTCCTCCTCCTCACCCTCCTCCCCGCTGCATTGGCCCCCAAAGCATTGGCCAACGACTGGCCCCAATTCCGCGGCCCCAACGCTACCGGTCTCTCTCCCGCATCCAACCTCCCCCTCGCCTTCAGCCCCACCCAAAACGTCGTCTGGAAGACCCCCCTACCCCCCGGCCACAGCTCCCCCGTCTTCTCCAAATCCCAAATCTTCCTCACCGGCTACGACGACAAAGCGCTCTATATCATTGCCCTCGACCGCCAATCCGGCGCCGAACGCTGGCGCCGCGCCCTCCCCCGCGCCCGCCACGACGAGTTCCACAAACAAAACTCCCCCGCCAGCCCCAGCCCCGTCACCGACGGCCAAAACGTCTACGCCTTCTTCACCGAGTTCGGCCTCATCTCCTACGACCCCGCCGGCCGCGAACGCTGGCGCCTCCCCCTCGGCCCCTTCAATAACCCCTTCGGCATGGGCGCCTCCCCCGTCCTCTCCGGCAACACCCTCCTCATGCTCTGCGACTCGGAATCCGGCTCCTTCTTCCTCGCCGTTCACAAAGACTCCGGCCAACAAAAATGGCGCCGCGAACGCCCCGATGTCGCCCGCGGCTTCGCCACCCCCGTCCTCAACGGCCCCGACGAAGTCCTCGTCGCCGGCAGCTACCAACTCGTCTCCTACTCCGTCTCGACCGGCGAACCCCTCTGGTGGGTCAACGGCCTCACCTGGCAGCTCAAACCCACCCCCGTCCTCGGCGACGGCGTCGTCTACGTCCTCGGCTGGGCCGGCAACTCCGACACCGGCCAGCAGGAAGACGTCCCCCCCTTCTCGGAAGCCCTCGCCAAATGGGACGCGAACAAAGACGGCAAACTCGACAAAGCCGAAATCCTCGACCCCCGCCTCACCAAAGAATGGGCCGCCATGGACCTCGACCGCACCGGCGCCATGGAAGACCGCGACTGGCGCATGTACCAAACCCGCCGCCAGGCCGTAAACTCCGTCTCCGCCATCAAACTCGGCGGCCGCGGCGACCGCACCGCCACCAACCTCCTCTGGCGCTACCACAAGTCGCTCCCCAACACCCCCTCCCCCGTCCTCCACAACGGCATCGTCTATCTCGTCAAAGAAAGCGGCATCCTCACCGCCCTCAACGCCAAAACCGGCGAAGTGCTCAAACAAGGCCGCCTCACCGGCGCCCCCGGCGACTACTACGCCTCCCCCGTCGTCGCCGGCGACAAACTCTACGCCGTCTCCCAGGAAGGCAAAGTCGTCGTCGTCCAAACCGGCGCCGACTGGCAGATCCTCCAGGTCAACACCATGAACGAGGCCGTCAACGCCACCCCCGCCTTCCTCGACGGACGCATCTTCCTCCGCACCCACGAAAATCTCTACTGCTTTGCCAAGGTCACCCCATGATCGCCTCGCTCCTCCTCCTCGCCTTCCTCGATTGGCCCCAGTTCCGCGGCCCCGCCGCCCTCGGCGTCAGCGAAGGCCACCCACTTCCCACCGAGTTCAACGCAAAGAAGAACCTCGTATGGCAGGCCCCCCTGCCCCCCGGCCATTCCTCCCCCATCGTCGTCGGCAAGCGCCTCTTCGTCACCGCCTTTGAAGGCGAAAACCTCTTCACCATCGCCCTGTCCACCGAAACCGGCAAGGAGCTCTGGCGCCAGCAAGCGCCCCGACCCCGCAAAGAGCATTTTCAAAAGACCAACGGCCCCGCCTCCCCCTCGCCCGCCTCCGACGGCCAGCGCGTCTTCACCTTCTTCGGCGACTTCGGCCTCCTCGCTTACACCGTCGAAGGCAAACCCCTCTGGCAGATGCCCCTCGGGCCCTTCAACAACCCCAACGGCCACGGCTCCTCCCCCATCGTCGCCGACGGCACCGTCGTCCTCCTCTGCGACCAGGACACCAACTCCTACCTCCTCGCCGCCGACACCAAAACCGGCAAAGTCAAATACAAAATCGAACGCCCCGAAGTTACCCGCGGCTACGGCCTTCCGGCCCTCTATAAACCCCCGTCCGGCCCCGTCGAAATGATCGTCCCCGGCGCCTATCTCACCGTCGCCTACAACTTCGTCACCGGCGAAAAACTCTGGTGGTTCGGCGGCATGTCCTGGCAATCGAAAAGCCCGCCCATCCTCATCGACGGCATCCTGTACCAAAGCTCCTGGGAGACCGGCGGCGACGGCCCCATGCCCGAAGTCCCTCAGTTCGACGAGATCCAAGCCGCCCACGACAAAGACAACAACGGCAAACTCGACGCCCCCGAAGCCCTCGCCTACGGCATCAAAGCCGGCAGCTTCACCGCCGCCGACCTCGACCACGACGGCTTCCTCGACTCCCGCGAATGGGGCTTCTACCGCATGTTGAAGCAAACCCGCAACGCCCTCGTCGCTGCCCGCCCCGGCGGCCGCGGCGATGTGTCGAACTCCCACGTCCTCTGGCGCTACACAAAGTCTCTCCCCAACACCGCCGCCCCCCTCTACTACGCCGGAGCCCTCTGGATCGTCAAAGACGGCGGCGTACTCACGACGCTCAACCCCAAAACCGGCGAAGTCATCAAACAAGGCCGCCTCACCGGAGCCCTCGAGCAATACTGGGCCTCCCCCGTCGCTGGCGACGGCAAGGTCTACCTGATCAGCGCCGCCGGCAAAGTCGTCGTCCTCAAAGGAGACGCCCAATGGGAGATCCTCGCGATGAACGAGCTCGAGGACGAGGTCTTCGCCACCCCCGCCCTCGTCAACGGCCGCATCTACCTCCGCACCCGCTCGAGCCTCTACTGCTTCGCCCAACGGTGAAAACTCCAAACCCGTGAACAAATCCCCCCAGGACTCCAGTCTGCCCGACGCCCCTGGCTCGACGCCTCTCGATGGCTTCTCCGCCGTCTCCATCCTCTATCTCGGCGTACCCACCGCTCTGTTCTTCGCCGGCTGGCTGCAACTTCCCCTCGCCCTCTTACTCCTTCCGGCCCTCCTCCTCGGTTTCGTCACGCTCTGCCGCCTCGCCCACGCCGGCTCGCTGCGCTCGCGCCTCAAGCCAACTCATCTGCTGCTCCTGATCGTCGCGCTCGCCTGGACCGC
>JADCJL010000175.1 GCA_020247055.1 Acidobacteriaceae bacterium
AAGCGCTGCGCCTGTTCATGCACGGCGTCCTGTTGGTGTTGCTGCGCGTGCGGCGGCGGGGGGAACGGCTGCCCGCGAGCGGCCCAGCGCTGGTAGCGGCGAACCATTACTCGTTTCTCGATGCGTTCCTGATGGGGAGCGGTACGCGGCGGTGGATCCGGTATCTGCTGTGGAAGCCTTACTACGAGAATAAGTACGCGCAGCCGTTTGCCAAGGCGCTGTTCTGTATTCCGATGGCGCAGGAGGGGATTCGGGAGATTATTGCCAACCTGCGCGGGGCGCAGGCGGTGATTCAGCAGGGGCACATGGTGGGGATCTTTCCCGAGGGCGAGATTACGCGGACGGGCGCCATGGGACCGTTCCGGCGGGGCTATGAAAAGATTCTGCAGGGTACGGAGGCGCCGATTATTCCCATGCACCTGAGCGGGTTGTGGAAGCATCCGCTTTCGCCGACGCCTTCGCCGTGGTTTCCCTGGCGGCGGTGGGACGTCACGATCTCGATCGGCAAGCCGTTACCCGGTTCGACGACGCCCGAGGAGTTGCAGCGGCAGGTGCTGCGGCTGATTGGGCAGACGCTCGCCGAGCGGTTCGGCGAGGTGGCGGTGCGGGAGCGGGAGACGGTGGCCGTGGACGGACTGACGTTTGGGGCGTGGTGGCAGGAGGCCCGGCGTCGGCGGGCGGGGCGGCTAGAGGAAGTGAAGGCGGCCGAGGACCGGGAGTACGCGATTGCGGTGATGGCGGCGGTGCTCGGGATGGGGGATGCGCCGGTGTTGATGGACGGGGTGGCGGTGCGGCAGCAGGACCTGCTGGCGACCATCGAGAGCGCGGCGATGTTTGGCACGCCCGCGGCCGGGCGGCTGTACGAGTTGCTGTTTGCGATGGCCATGGGCCGGCCGTGGCGGCCGGGAGAAGGGAAGTGGCTGGTGTTCTGGGAGATGGGTGGGCCGGTGGCGTTTGCGGGGAAACCGCTGCTGGGGGTAACGCGACGGGTGGACGCGGACGGCATTTTGCACGTAACGGGCCCGGGGCGGGAGGCGGAATGGAACACGGGGCGGTTGGCAGCCGAAGTGTGGGGGGAGGCGTAGGCCTCCCCCGCGGGGTTAACTGACGAAGCGCTCCAGGCGGCGGAGGATACCGTCGGGGGCGATGCCGGCCGCGGCGATCGCGTCGGCCCGGGATTGGGAGTCGGCGACGGCGTAGATGCGGAGTTCATCCGCGTTGCCGGAGGGGCGCACGTGGGCGACGTCGCCATGGGCGAAGAGCATGCGGACTCCGTCGGTGCGATCGATGCGTTCGAGCGGGCCGAATCCGTCGGCGGCGGTAAAGAAGCGGGCGATGGTTTCGGGGGTCAGCTGTTCGAGAATTTTGAGGCTGGTCGGGCGCGGAAACTCCTTGAGCAGCGCGGCGCGGCTGAAGCGCGCGGGTAACCGGTCAAAGATCTCTCCCAATGTGCCGGGCCCGGCTGCAAACAGGGCGCACAGCAGCGGGAGGAAGGCGTCGCGCGTGGCGAGGTTGCGCAACCCAGGCAGGTCCGAACCCAACAGGAAGCCGCCGTTGGCTTCCCATCCGCAGACGACCCGCTTGCCCGCGGCCAAGGCGGCTTCCATGCCAGCGATGACGAAGGGCGAGCCGATGCGCGTTTTGGGGGCCAGGACGGAGGCGAGGTTGCCCCGATCGATGGCGTCATTGCAACTGATGGGGACGACGACGGCATCGGCACCCAGATATTCGGCCACGACCATGCCGAGCAGGTCGCCGCCGAAGAAGCGCAGGGAACCATCGTGGTTCACGCCCAGCAGCAGAGGGCGGTCGCTGTCGCCGTCGGTGGAGGCGACAGCGTCGTAGGGACCGTTGACTAGCGCCTGAATGGCGGCGAGTTGGGAGGCTTCGATGTTCTCGGTATCGATGGGGACGAAGGTTTCGCTGCGGCCGGCCGGGGTGACTGCGGCGCCGAGACGCTCGAGGAGGGCGACGAGTAGGTCGCGGCCAACGGCGGAGTGCTGATAGACGAGAATGCGTTTGCCGACCAGCGATTTCCCCGCAAAGAAGGTTTCATAGCGCTGGAGGTAGAACTCCGCCGCCGCGCCGTCCACCGGAGGGAGGGGCGCGGGAGCGGATTTGAACCGGCCGGCACTGTCGAAGCGGGAAACTTCGACGGGCTCGCCATAGAGGCGGTCGCGCAGCGCCGCCACGCCAGCGTTGATCGGGCCCTCGTGGTGTTTCAGCAGTTCTCCGCGGGAGGTGTTGAGCTTGTACCCGTTGCGGTTGAACGGGATATGGCTGCCGGTGACCATCAGCGAAGCTTTACCACGGGCGAGGGCAAAGTGCATGAGGGCCGGGGTCGGGATGAAACCGCAGTTCACCGGAATCATGCCGGCAGCACGAACGGCTTCAACGGCGGCCGTGGCAAGGTCGGGGGAACTCGGCCGCAGGTCGCAGGCGAAGTAGAAGTCCTCCCCGAGACGGATGCCTCCCTCGGCGACAGGTAGCGAGAGGAGGAACTCCAGTTCGGCAAGAACGTTCAGGTAGATTTCGAGCGGGGTGAGATGGATGATCTCGCCCCGCCGGCCGCTCGTGCCAAACTTCAACTCAACCGGGGGGGCGGGAAAGGTGTCGCGTAAGATCACCGTTCCATTGTCGCCAATTGCAGCCCCACGCCGGCAACTCCAAGGCGGAAAACTTAGCGCAAGGCCTTCTCAATGGCAGCGGCTAGCTCCGGGCTGTCCGGGCTGACGCCGGGTTCGAACCGTTGCACGGGCTTGCCATCTTTGCCGACCAGGAACTTCGTAAAGTTCCACTTCACGTCGCCGCCCATGGTCGTGGTGAGGTACTGATAGAGCGGTGTCTGGTCGCTGCCCTTCACGCTGACCTTGCTCATGATGGGAAAGGTGACGCTGTACTTGCGGGAGCAGAACTGCTTGATCTCTTCGTTCGAGCCCGGCTCCTGTCCCCCGAAGTTGTTCGCGGGAACTCCGACGATCACCAGTCCTTTACCCTTGTACTTTTCATACAGAGCCTGCAGGCCGGAGTATTGGGGGGTGTATCCGCACTGGCTGGCTACATTGACCAGGAGCACGGCTTTACCTTTGAAGGTCGACAGCGGCGTAGCCTGACCTTCGATGTTGTTCATGGTGAATTCGTGGATGGAGGAGGCGGAAAACGCGGAGGTGGTCATAAGGAGGGCCGTGAGAAAGAGTTTCATACAGCCCTCCTGATGCTTGCGGGGAAAGGGATGATGCAGGGTTATTCGTTGTAGTGGAAGGTGGCGACGAACGCGCTACGCTTCTCCGGGCTGGACCAGGTGGTGCCGAGGTCCTTCCCGTTGTAGTTATGCGCGAGGGTGTAGGCCGGCATGGCATGGTCGGTGGAGACCATGGGCGGATACCAGACGTCCTCGTGCGAGCAGTGGTTGTCCCCTTCGGTTAACTGCCGCGTTTGAATGGCGGCCAACTCGCCGGCCTGCAGTTTGGCGGTCGCCTTGTGCACGTCGTTGTTGGCGACGTCGATAGACACCGGCCGGTAGTCGACCCGGACGACGTTCATCAACATATCCTTGCTCATCGCCTGGGCGAACTTCCGGAGCGCGAGCCGCTGTTCCGGCGACGCCTTTTCATCGATGATCAAAGCGCTCTTGACGGGGAACGTGGTCGCCGCGAAGGTGTTGCCAATGGTACCGCTGGCCTTTACTACCCCGACCACCGACAATCCGTCGAGCTTCACGCCATCATACGAGCCGGAGTTGATCTTCCAGCCCATCACGGCAAGGTCGCCTTTCAACTCGGTTTCCGAGTTGGCAAAGCAGGGGCCCACGTACACATCCGCACTCCGGGCTTCCATGTAAAAACCCTTAATGCCAGTTCCGGCAAACGCAAACGAGGCGGCCATTAAAGTAGCGAAGATTGTTTTCATGCCTTCTCCTTATAGCAGCTTGAAGCAATTGCGAGCTTCGTTGCACTCATACTCATCGACCCCTTTTCCATCCGGTCCGAGCGGCAGTTGGGTCTTCTGACACCAGTATAACCGGTCGTTGGAGGCCTGTACGGTCGGGTCCCAGATGGCGTCGATGTACATGCCCTTCCAACAGAGATTCGAGCACCGGTCGTCGTCCGGCCGGCTTAATCCGGCCCGGATCATACGGCTTTGACGCCTGCCGCCGTCAAAAGGGCCCGCTTGACGGCCACCTTTGCCAGTTGCACCTTGTACGCATTCTGGCTGAGGGGCTGGGCGCCGGCGACCGCCGCCGCTCCCGCCTTTTCGGCCGAATCCGCCGTGATGGTCTGTCCGACCAACATCTTCTCCGCTTCGGTTGCGCGCACCGGGGTCGGGCCGACGTGGCCAAGGGTGATCGAAGCCGAAGTTACCTTCGTTCCGGCCATCCGCAGGGCGACGGAGGCGGTGGCGAGGGGCCAATCGAGCGCCTGCTTGTGACGCACTTCGTAGGTGGCGTTCTTCGTGGGCGGGGCGGGGACGAGGATCTCGGTGACGATCTCGTTCGAGGCCAGCGTGATCTCGCGTTCGCCTTCGGCGGCCGGGGCCTTGAAGAACTGGCCCGCGGGCACATCCTTCGTCTTCCCGTCGGCGCCCGCGATCTTCACGGTAGCTCCCAGCGCCACCAGCGCCGGACCGAGGCTTGATGCGCTGACAAAGTGCGCCGAGCCCGAGCCGAAGATGGCGTGGTATTTGTTCTCTCCGTTCTCGACGAGGCTCTTGTTGAGCAGGCCGTTGCCGCTGCGGAAATACCAGCAGCGCGGGCGCTGGCAGAGGTCGCCGCCGACGGTACCCATGTTGCGGATCTGCGGGCTGGTAACCCCGAGGGCTGCCTGCACGAGCGACGGGTAAGCCGCGCGGATCAGCTGATTGGAGGCCAACTCGTCGAGCGTAACCGTAGCGCCGATGCGGATGTTGCCGCCGGTTTTGGCGATGCCGCCGAGCGCCTTGATGTTCTTGATGTTCACGAGCCGCTTGGGCTTGTGAACATCGTCCTTCATCAGGCTGAGCAGGTCCGTGCCGCCGGCCAGCACCTCGGCGCCGGCCGTCAGGAGGCTCAAGGCCTCCTTCACGGTGGTGGGATTGGCGTATTCAAAGTTTTCCATTACGCATTCCTCCGGTTGGCCAGAGCGGCCAGCACTCGTTCGGGAGTCAGCGGCACCATGGGCACCCGGACACCGAGCGCGTTGGCCGCCGCATTTGCAATCGCCGCAATTCCGCCAATGGCGCACGGCTCCCCGAGGCCGATAATGCCGCGGGCGTCGTGTTCCGGGGTGATGTCCATGTGCACGGTCAGTTTGCCCACGTCGGGCAGACCGGCGAGCTTATAGAACTCCATGTCGGCGTTCAGGACGCGGCCCGTGGTCTGGTCGGTGATCCGCTCTTCCATCAGCGCCGAGCAGACGCTCATGATCATCGCACCCGCCACCTGGCTTTCGGCCGTCTTCGGGTTGACGACGAGGCCGCAATCCTGCACGGCCACGACCTCGATGATGCGGACGACACCGGTTTCGATATCGACCTCCACCTCGGCCATCTGAATGCCGCTCGCGCCCTGCGTGTTCAGGCCTTCGCGGGCCGCGGTGCGCGGCTCGTTCTCGCCCATCTCGCTGATCGGCGTGGGGCCCATCTTCTGGCAGGCCTGCTTCCAGCTCATCGCCTTGGCGGGATTGCCCTTAACGACGACGCGGCTATCGTCGGCTTCCAACTGATCCGGGGTTACCCCCAGGCTGGGAGCGACTTTTTCAAACAACTTCTCCAGCGCGTTGACGGCCGCCTTGCGCGTGGACGAGCTGACGCCACCGATGGTCGTCGAACCACCCGACGGCCCCGAGGGCGGATAGCTGTTGTCGCCCAGCTTCACCTTTACGCCGCTCATCGGCAGACCCAGCGTTTCGGCGGCGACCTGCGTGATGCAGGTGCGCGTCGCGGTGCCGATGTCCTGCGAGCCGAGCTCGACTTCTACGGTACCGTCCGGGTGAATGGTGATCTTGCACTTCGAGGCGTGGCCGGCGCCACCCCAGGTTGCTATGCCAATGCCGAGACCGCGCCGCAGGGTGCCGGTCTTCTGCGCACCGTGCGTGTACTTCTTCTTCCAATCGATCAGTTCGGCCGCCTTGGCCAACTGCTTGCGGTAGGTTTCCGGACGCGCCGAAACGGCGGCGTTCTTGAAGAAGACCTCGTAGGGGTCCATCTTGATCGCATCGGCGAAGTCGGTGATCGCCGCGCAGGTTAGGAAGCTGGCCTGCGGATGGTTCGGCGCCCGCCACGCGCGCGCCGGGCCGGTGTTGAGCGAGACCTGCGTGTGGTTCATCCGCCGGTTCGGGATGTTGGTGAAGACGTAGGGAAGCGGCGCCATGCCGCCGCCGCCGATGCCTCCGGTGGCCCAGGATTCGCTCTGCCAGCCGGTGATGGTGCCGTCTTTTTTGCCCGCCACTTTGATCTTGGCGAAGTGCGAAGGCCGCACCCCGGCAATGGTCAACTCGGTCGCGCGGTCAAGGAACATTTTCACCGGACGCCCGCCGGACTCCTTCGACAGCCGGGCCGCCTCGGCTCCCCAGCGGTCGGCCGGGAACTTCGCGCCGAAGCCGCCGCCCATGTACTGGCAGTCGACGTGCACTTGCGTTGCCGGCAGTTCGAGCATCTTGGCAAGGTCGCCACCGACGGTGGAAACCGCCTGCGTCGAAGGCCAGAAATCGATCTTGTCCTTGCCCCAGGCCACCACGGAACCGTGCGGTTCAAGGCAGCAGTGCGTGATAACGGGAATGCCGTAGTCGCCGGCCGTCTTGGCTTCAGCTTCGGCGAAGGCTTTGTCGGGATCGCCCGTCACCTGCTCTCCGGCCGCTTTGGCGCGCGCGCCAACCTTGGCCAGATTATCTTCCTTCACCAGATGCGGGAGCACCTCGTAGGTCACCTTGATCGCCTTCACGGCGTCGCGGGCGATCTCTTCGGTCACCGCACTCACGGCGGCGACTTCGGTGCCGGCCCACTGGATCTCGGTTCCCGGGCCGGAGATGACCCGGATGGCCGTGACGCCCTTGATGGCCTTCGCGGCGGTGAGGTCGATGCCGGTCACCTTGGCGTGCGCATGGGGAGAGGTCAGCAGCGCGCCAAACAGCAGATCGGAGCGGTTCATATCGCTCGGGTACTTGGCGCGGCCCGAAGACTTCATCGGGCCGTCGAGACGGGCAATCCGCTTGCCCATCACCCGGCGCTTATCCATAGGAGGCCATTTGTAATCAGCCATTCTTGATCTCCTTTGCCGCTTCGAGCACCGCGGCCTTCATGCCCATGTAGGTTCCGCACCGGCAGAGATTGCCCGAAAGAGCCTTATCGATCTGCTCGGTGGTGGGGTTCGGATTGCGATCGAGGAATCCTTTGGTCGCCATGATGAAGCCCGGCGTGCAGTAGCCGCACTGCTGGGCGTCGTGATTGACGAAGGCCTTCGAAACCGGGTGCAGTTGCCCTTCCGGCGCCAGCCCTTCGATGGTTTGAATGGGCTTGCCCACCGCATCCACCGCCAGCACGGAGCAGCCGTACATCACTTTACCGCCCACAATCACGGTACAGGCGCCGCAGGTGCCACGGTCGCAGACGCGTTTGGCGCCGGTCATGTCGAGCCGGTTTCGCAGGGCATCGAGAAGCGTCACGCGGGGCTCAACTTTCACACTCCGTTTTTTGCCGTTGATGTCGAGGGTAATCTCGACTTCTCCGGACATTACATTCGCAGCGGTCTGCGCCTGGGCTTCCTCCGCCAACAGGCCAGTGGTCAGCACGCTACCCGAGACACCCGCGCCCTGGAGCCAACTCCGGCGTGAAAATGCACTCTTGGGTTGCCGATCCTTCGGTTTTTCTTTCGAAGAGCTCAACGGACACCTTCCTTTCTAGGGAATTCAAACGGACGAATCTGAATATATCAGACTCGTTCCACCTTCGTCAGGAAGATCCCGCGAGACCCGCTACGGAGCGTCGTTCATGGACCAGTCCCAGGCCAGGAAACGCCGCTTCCGGCCCGCCGCCTCCGGCCGGTAGCGCTCGACAAATCCGGGCGGGAAGTCCTCCCGAAACCAGTCAAAGATCGGCGACAGCCGCACCACGCCTGGCTCGTCCAGCCGGCAGTTTCTTTCCTGAGAAAAGAAAAGTCGGGTTCGTTCCTCAAGCAAGGCGTCCAGGTTCTCGCCCGTGTACGCGCGCGGCGCCAGCCACGGGCAGCCCACCGAGGCGCAGACGATCGCGAAATGGATCCGCGGTTCGCCCAGGCGGCGGATGGTGTTGTTTTCAAGATCGGCCAGCGAACGGGACCTTCCGCCGATTCGAAACCGGCGCCCGTAGAAGTAATAGGCCCGGCCAAGCGCGCCCGTCAGGCGGTTGCGCGCGCCTGGATAGTCGGCCGCCATCGAGTGGAGTACGATGGCGTTGTAGGCATTGATCCAGTAGGCCAACTCCGCCTGCCGGTGCGGGAAGGGAGGCGGCGGCGCCGCGAGGGCCTCGACGTAGCGGGTCAACGGGGCCAGCTCGGCGCGCAGCGCGGCGTAGCGCACGCGGCCATCGGAGCGAACGAATTTCCCCAGCACGCGGTCGAACTCGGCCGCGTCGGCTAGTACAAGAGCGAATAGGGTGAGGAGCGGGAGCATAGCTGGCGGATAAACGCCTTGGCCTCCATGATCTGCGGGAACTGTTTTTCCGCGGCCCGGAACACGGGTGGATGGATCGACCGCTTGGTCCCCCGGCTTTCGACCGGGTGCACCAGATGGAGCATCTCGTGGTACATCACGTACTCGGCGACAAAGCGCGGGACGTGCGGCTGGTCGAGGATCCGCGACAGCACAATCGTGTTGTGCGCGGCGTCGCAGTGGCCCAGGATGGTGCGGGAAGTTTGCCGGCTCCACCCCAGCGTGGGGCGCGGCATCGACCCGGCAAAGAACTGCGCATTCATGGCGTCGAAAAGGTCGATCAGGTTGTAGGTCTGCCCGGCTGGCGGGTCGAGCCGTTTGCGGCCGCGGGTCTG
>JADCJL010000176.1 GCA_020247055.1 Acidobacteriaceae bacterium
TCTCGGTCTTCAAGGCCACCCCGATCACCGAGAAGATCACCACCCAGCTCCGGTTTGAGGTCTTCAACACCACCAACCGCACCAACTGGGCCAACCCCGGAACCTCGCTCGCCAGCACCGCCAGCTTCGGCATCATCACCAACACCCGCAATGGCGGTTCCGCCCCCGGCCTCGGCTTCGGCGAACCCCGCAACATGCAGATCGCTCTGAAGATTATCTTCTGAGCGGTGGCTAACCCAGCCCCCGGGCGCGGCCTCGCCGGCTGCTTCCGGGGGCTTACTTCGTTTCGAGAAGATAAGTGGGCGTAATCCCGGTTACCGTCGAGAACGTCCCGGCTGCCGGCGTCAACCAGCTCGAGGCGCTCTGCACCTTACCCATATACACATGCGGATGGACCTCCACCCGCATCTCTTTCATATCCAGCGACCCGTAACTGTACACCGGGAACTTCGCCGAAGGCGGCGTCACGTTCTCCTGCACCACGTACGGGCTCCGCAGCGCCGTCCGCACCGCCCGCTCCCAGCCGGCCTGATCCATCGCCGCGCCCACAAACGTCTGCCGCTCTTCGGTATCGTCGTTCGGCCGCAGCGCCAGCCGCTCCCGGTTGGCGGTGATGAAGGCGGGCAGATCCACCTCTTCTTCCCCGTCCCACGCCACCATGCGCTCACTCACCACGCGCGTCGTCGGAACCAAACTCCGGATCGCGGCCCGGTCCGCGGCCGGAAAATGAGCCAGCACGGCCGGGTCGGTCAACAGATCAAAAATCGCTTTCTTCTGCGCCATGTCCGACCGGAAGCTGTTCACCACGCAAACCTTGCCGTCCCGGTAGGCCCGCACCAGCGCGTGCTGATTCGGATCGAAATGCACGACAAACTCCCGCGTCTTAATGCGCCGGTAGACAATGTCGATGACAAAATCCCCTTTCCGCAGTACCCCGCCCCGGTACTCCAACTGTTCGGGCGAAGCGATCACCGCCCGCAGGCCGTGCGCCGAAAAGTTCTCCGCCAGCAGATGATACTCGCGCGATTCGAGGGTCTCAAACGGGTGGCGCATCTCCAGGATCGCCACCTGCGGCACGTGCGTACCGCCAAACTCCTTATAGGCCTTCAGCAGCGCCGCCTGCAGCTGCTTCACGCCGCCCAGTTTCGTCAGTTTGGCGCTCTTGCGAAACTCCTTCACCGGGCCGGTCTCGTATAACTCCTCCGCCAGCACCTCGCCATACAGCACGCCCACGGGCGTTTCGGCGCTGTAATCGGAAAACCGCATGTACCCATCCGTCAGCGCCGTGTCCAGCAGGCCGGTCACCGCAAAATGCTTGTAACCCGGATTTACCGCCGCTAACATCCGTTCGGCCGGCAACAGATCCATCCGCGCCATCAGCGCGGGGCTCTCCATGGCCATCTTCCGCACCTGGTCCACCGCCCCCGCCAGCAGTTGACCACCCTTCACCAAACCGTCATACTGCTCCCGTGTGAGTAGATGCGGCCGCAGAAACGGCGAAATAGGCCGATCCCCCAACTCAAGCTTCCGGGCGCGTAAAGCCGTGTGGAATCGCTCCACCCAGCTCAAATCGCCAAACGGTTCAGTCTCTAAGATGCTGTGATAACGGGCAATCGCCTCGTCCACTGGGTTCATTGCGGTAGGCCGAAATTCTAGTATCTCACAACAGAACGCTCCCTGTATACTGAAACGCCTCGAAAAACATAGCTAACCATCCCTTTTTCAACAGCTTACAATTTTCATTACTCGGGTATGTCAAAATGAGGTCCATGCCGCGCCTTCCGTTTCCCACCCTCCTGCTCCTCGCTGCCCTCCCGTGTGGGGCCGAAGAGGGCATGTGGCTGTTCAATAAGTTCCCCCGCCAGGACGTCCGGAAACGGTTCGGCTTCACCGTCACCGACCAGTTTCTGAATACGCTCCAACTCGCGTCGGTCCGGTTTAACAACGGCGGCTCCGGTTCGTTCGTCTCCCCCAACGGTCTGCTGTTCACCAACCACCACGTCGGCGCCGACTGTATCTACCAGGTATCGTCCAAAGAGAACGACTACATGAAAAACGGCTTCGCCGCCGGCTCCCTTGGAAATGAGAAGCCCTGCCCCAGCCTCGAAGTCAACGTCCTGCTGAAGATCGAAACGGTCACCGAAAAAATAAAGGCCGGAACTACCGACGCCACCGCCCCGGCCGAAGCCGCCCGCCTCCGCCGCGCAAACGCCGCCGCCCTCGAAAAGCAGTGCGCCGCCGACACCGGCAACCGCTGCGACGTCGTCACCCTCTTCTCCGGAGGCCGGTACGACCTCTATCAGTACAAGAAATACACCGACGTCCGCCTCGTCTTCGCCCCCGAAGAGTCCATCGCGGCCTTCGGCGGCGACCCCGACAACTTCACCTACCCCCGCTACTGCCTCGATTTCGCCCTCTTCCGGGCCTACGAAAACGGTAAACCGGCCCAGGTGAAGCACTATCTGCCCTGGTCAAAAACCGGCGCCCGCGACAAAGAGCTCATCTTCGTCTCCGGCCACCCCGGCCGCACCGAACGCCTCGCCACCATGGCCGAACTGCAGTTCCAGCGCGACGTCGTCATGCCCCTCTCGCTCGATGCCAACGGCCGGCTCATTCAAAAGCTCCTCGCCTTCGGCCAGACCGACCCGGAAAACAAACGCATCGCCCGCGACCTGCTCGCCTCTCTCCAGAACAGCGTCAAAGCCCGCACCGGCTTCCTCGCCGGCCTGCGCCAGGACGACCTGATGCGCCTCAAACAGGAGCAGGAAAATCGCCTCCGCAAAGCCATCGCCGACGACCCCGCCAAACAGGCCCGCTTCGGCAAAACCTGGGACGAGATCGCCGCCGCCTACGCCGAGTACAAGGACTTCTACCGGCCCTACACCTTCCTCGAACGCGCCCCCGGCTCCGGCTCCGAACTCTTCGCCATCGCCAAGGGCCTGCTCCGCTACCAGGCCGAAAAAGCTAAGCCCAACGGCGAACGGCTCCGCGAATGGAACGATGCCAATCTTCCGGCTCAGGAGCAGCGGCTCTACTCCCCTGCCCCCATCTACCCCGCCCTCGAAATCCTCACGCTCACCGAGTTCTTCAGCAACCTCGTCGCCACCTTCGGCCCCGCCGAACCCTTCGTCGCCAAAATCCTCGCCGGCCGCTCCCCGGCCGCTGCCGCCGCCGACTACGTCAACCGCTCCCGCCTCGCCGATGTCGCCGTCCGCAAGTCCCCGGCCGCCATGGACGATCCGATGATGCAGGTCGCGCAAGCCCTCGAACCGAAGGCCCGCGAGTTGCGCAAGCGCTACGAGGACCGCGTCGAAGCCATCACCGTCGCCAGTTCGACGCGCATCGCCCAGGCCCGCTTCGCCATCTACGGCGATAACGAGTATCCGGATGCCACGTTTACCCTCCGCCTCACCTACGCCGCCGTAAAGGGCTACACCAACGAAGCCGGCCGCCCCGTCCCCTGGGCCACCGACTTCGCCGGCCTCTACGCCCGCGCCTCCGGCGTCGAACCCTTCGCCCTGCCCCCCTCCTGGCTCCGCGCCAAGGCCGCCCTCCGGCTCAAAACACCCTACAATTTCGTCTCCACCGCCGACACCCACGGCGGCAACTCCGGCAGCCCTACCGTCAACGCCAAAGGCGAGATCGTCGGCATTCTCTTCGATGGCAACCTCGAAGGTCTGCCCAATCAGTACCTCTACCGCGACACCCGTGAGCGGTCGGTCCACGTCGCCAGCCAGGGCATCATCGAGGCGCTCGGCAAGGTCTACCGGGCCGCGTCCGTCCTCAAGGAGCTCGGCTTCTAGCCGCCCTCCGCTCATGCTGAGCCGATTGGCGGAGTACTTTGACTTTGCCGCGTTGGGAACCAACTGGCGCACGGAGATCCTCGCCGGGTGCACCACGTTCCTGACGATGGCCTACATCATCTTCGTCAACCCCTCGGTGCTCGCCGCCGCCGGGATGCCCGTGGCCGCGGTCACGGCGGCCACCTGTCTGGCCGCCGGCCTGGCCAGTATCCTCATGGGGGCCGTCGCCCGCTATCCGCTCGCCATGGCGCCCGGCATGGGGCTGAACGCTTACTTCACCTACGCCGTCGTCCAGGGCATGGGCGTGCCGTGGCCAACCGCCCTCGGCGCGGTCTTCCTGTCGGGCGCCGCCTTCCTGCTGCTCACCCTCACCGGCCTCCGCCGGCGCCTGGTCGAAGCCGTCCCCCCTTCGCTCTACGCCGCCGTCGCCGCCGGCATCGGGCTGTTCCTCGCCTTCATCGGCCTTAAAAACGCCGGCATCATCGTCGCGCATCCGGCTACGACGGTGGCCCTGGGCCAACTCACCACGCCTGGCCCGGCAACCGCCCTCGGCGGCCTGCTGCTGACGGCGGTTCTGCTCGTCCGCCGCGTCCCCGGCGCCATGCTCCTCGGACTGCTCGCCACGGCCCTGCTCGCCGGTTGGAGCGGCCGCCCGGGGCCGGAGGCGTCCTTCACCGCCATCACCGCCACCGCCGGTCATCTCGATATCGCCGGCGCGCTCCGCCTCGGTCTTTTCGAAATCATCTTCGCCTTTCTGTTCGTCGACCTGTTTGACAACCTCGGCACCCTGCTCGCCGTCTCCAAGCGCGCCGGTCTGCTCGACCCCGCCGGCCGGATCCCGCGCGTCGACCGCATCCTGGTCACCGACTCGGTGGCCACCATGGGCGGCGCCCTGCTCGGCACCTCCACTGTCGTCAGCTACATCGAAAGCGCGGCCGGGGTCGCCGCCGGGGGACGCAGCGGCGTGGCCGCCATCGTCGCCGGACTGCTCTTTCTCGCGTCCTTTTTCCTGGCGCCGTGGCTCGGCGCCGTCCCGGCCTACGCCACGGCGCCGGCGCTCATCCTGGTCGGCGCTCTGCTCATGACCCACGCTGGCGAGGTCGACTGGGACAACTTCGCCACCGCCATCCCCGCCTTCCTCACCCTGGCCGCCATTCCCCTCACCTTCAGCATCGCCACCGGGCTCGCCTTCGGCCTCATCGCCCACACCCTGCTCACCGTCGCCGCCGGCCGCGCCCGGCAAGTCAGCCCGTTTCTCTACGCCCTTACGGCAGTTTTGTTGGCGCGTTTCTTTTGGGTTCCGGCCGCTTGAGCGGCGCGGGCGGGTTCAAAAACAGGGGCTCCGTCTCCGGCAGGAGCATCACCGCCACACCGTAAAGGCCAATCGCCGTCCCCACCGGGAACAACAAAACAGACGCCGCCCCCGCCAGAATCCCCCCCGTGTGCGCCCACAGCTCCCAGCGCAGAATCCCCCGGCCCACCAACACAAGCGGAATCGCCAGCAGCAGACTGAAGCTGACGTAGACCGCCGCCGCCAGCCGTTCAAACGGAATGGTCGACAGATCATTGTGCTGCGCATTGGCGTCAAACGCCAGCAAACCCGGCATCCCGCCATAGGCCACCAGCACAACTAGCGAGCCCACCGCCCCCGCCACACCGAAACCGATAAAAAGCTTCCCGACCGCCCGGATCTGCTCCTGCATTTCGCCAGCGCTCCAGAACCCTATTGTAAGCGACGACGCCGCAGCCACCAAAGCCATAACACCACCCCGGACGTACCGTAAACCACCACGTTCCAAGGCCCCCGCTCCACCCACCTCCCCGCCGTCCGCCACTCCCCCAACGCCCAATACTGCAGCGGGGTCAACGCCATCCAGACCGCCACCGGCGGCGCGGCCAACACCGCCCAATGCGGCAGCAGCCACGTCAGGTACCAGGGATGCACATTGGCCGACAGCAGCAGAATCGCCAGCGTGGTCGTCAAAATCGACCGCTCCAGCCGCTGCGGCCACAGCGCCACCACCCCGAGCAAACCCAGCACCAGGTACTTGGCCGCCGCCCGTCCAGGCGAAACCAACTCGATCAACCAGAACAGACTCGGATTGTTCGACCAGCCGCCCAGAAAGCCGCTCGCAAAATCGGCGTTCTCCCGGATATCGCTCGCGTAGGGCAGAAACAAGACGACCGGCACCAGCACCGCCCACGCCGTCCGCCGCTCCGTCCGCACAAACGCCGGCAGCAGCAGCGCCGGCCACCATTTGACGGCAATCGCCAACCCCAGCGCCACCGCCGACCGGTAGCGCATCGCCAGCGCCAGCGCCAGAATCAGCAGCGCGTCGTTGTGCCCCATGCCCGCGAACTCCACCACCCCCAGCGGGCACCAGCCATACAGCAGCGCCGCCCGCGGCCCGTGCCAACGGGCCAGCAGCGCCAGCAGCACCCCATCGGCCAGCACGGCCGGCAGTTTCTGGATCCACAGCGCCTCGGACAGCCGCGCCATCTCCCGATGCAGATGCTCGACCAGCGGCCCGTAGACCGCCTTGAAGTCTTTGCCGTCCACCAGCCGGTAGGTCTCGTCCCGCAGACCGCTCCACCGCGGATCGCCCGGGCGCTCCTGGTAGGGGTTGCCGCCCGCCAGTTGCAGCCGCCCCTCCCAACGGTAGCGGTACAGGTCGTCGGTAAAGACGGGCGCCATCCAGAACGCCTCCAGCCGGAACAGCAGCGCCAAACCCAAAACGAACCGGAGCGAACCCGGGCGCTCCGCACCGTCCAGGCGGCTGACCAGGATCAGATATACTGAAGAAATAGCAAGGTAAAGGATCATGGCGGGCGTTGGGTTGTCGCGATGTTGCGCCGCCCAAACCAGGGCCAGGTATCCGGCGCCTAATCCTGTTCCGCCCCACCGCAGTCCGCGCATGCATACCACCATAGCGTTTTTCGTAGCCAACCAGTCTGCTTTCGAGCAGATCAAGCGGGATCTGTTGGACGATACCTTCGCCGGGGTCCACTCCCTGGCCCTGTTCGACTACCTGCTCATCGTCCCCTATTTCGCCATCCTGCTCGTCCTGAGCTTTTATGGCATGCACCGCTACGAGATGATCCGCGGTTACTTCAAACACCGCCGCAACCTGCCCGCCACACCGCCCCAACGCTTCGCCGAACTCCCCCCCGTCACCATCCAGCTACCTCTTTATAATGAGCGGTTCGTCGTCGAGCGCCTCATTGAAACCATCGTCAGGATCGACTACCCGAAAGACAAGCTGCAGATTCAGGTCCTCGATGACTCCACCGACGAAACCCACCCGTTCACCGAACGCCTCGTCGCCGAATACCGCGCCCTCGGCCATCCCATCGAGTACCACCACCGCACCAACCGCCACGGTTTCAAAGCCGGCGCCCTGCAGGAAGGCCTCAAAACCGCCACCGGCATCGTAGTCGCCGTCTTCGACGCGGATTTCGTCGTCCCCACCGACTTCCTGCAGCGGACGATTCACTATTTTGCCGACCCCAAGGTGGGCGTCGTGCAAACCCGCTGGACCTATCTCAACCAGAGCGTCAACAAACTCACCGAAGTGCAGACGATGCTGCTCGACGGGCACTTCGTGCTCGAACACGTCACCCCGCCGAAGCGTTTCTCGACGCCCTTCATTTGCAGCAACATAACGAATTCCCCAGTTTACAATGCGTTTCGAAATGATCACGCAAATTAACGCCCCGGCGGAGAAA
>JADCJL010000177.1 GCA_020247055.1 Acidobacteriaceae bacterium
CCCCAGAGGACGTTGTCGCCCCAGAGGACGTTGTCGCCCCAGAGGACGTTGTCACCCCAGAGGACATTGTCACCCCAGAGGACGTTGTCGCCCCAGAGGACGTTGTCACCCCACAGGACATTGTCGCCCCACAGGACATTGTTCGGATACACCGACCCCGGATGCACCACGTACACCCCGCCACCGCGATTCTTCCGCACCTGCGGCGACGCCGCCCGCACCCCAGGCTTCAGCGTGTCCCTCGACCTCATCGCCGCCCCAATATTCAGGTACCCGGCTCCCATGGAACGCACGTTATGGTACACCGTCCGCATTACCCCGGTTGAATCCGAAGCCGTAAACGAAGCAGGAAACGCGGAAGGCTTCGTCGCCGTCTTCATGATCCGCGCCTTGATCGTATCCGGGACAAAAGTCTGTCCTGCTGCTGTCCAAGCCGGTCGCAGCGCGGCATCATTCTGAATCATCAGCGCCGCCGCACCCGCCACCATCGGAGCCGACATCGAAGTCCCGCTCAGGTAAAGGTAATCCAGCGAAGGCGTCGAACCGCACACCGACGGACTGCTGCAATAGGTGCTCTTCGGCACCCGCACCGCCTGAGCGCGCGTGGCCAGCGTCGAGTTCGGCGCCAGCAGCGAGGCCACCTTGTTTCCCACCGCCACCACGTCCGGCTTCAACACCCCATCGATAATCGACGGGCCCATCGAACTGAACGACGCCAGACGCTCATCCATCCGCGCCGTCGTATCCCGGTGCCGCGACGCACCCACCGTGATCACCGCCGGATGATTCCCCGGCGAAGTAATCGTGCCATAACCCTTCAACCCATTCAGGTCGAAACGGCCCCAGTTGCCCGCCGATACCACCACCACAATCCCGTTCCGCCACGCCGCCTCTACCGCCCGGCCCAGCGGGTCCATCGTGTAGGATTCGGAAACCGGGCGGCCCAACGAAAGATTCATCACCCGAATGTTATGCGTAGTCCGGTTCGCGATCGCCCAGTTAACCGCCCGCAGCACGTTCAGGTCGGTGCCTTCGCCGTTCTGATCCAGCACCTTCAAACTGAGCAGCCGCACCGTTGGTGCCACCCCGTGCAGACGGTTGAACGAACCCGGCTCGGCCGCCGACCGGGCTCCGCTCCCCCCAATGATGCCCGCCACGTGCGTCCCGTGACCAAATCCGTCACCCGCCGCGCCCACTCCTGGAACAAAACTCATGCGTACCGACACGCGCGAAGCGGCGCCGGAACCCAGGTCCGCATGCTCCGCAATTCCGGAATCAAGCACCGCCACGCCAATCGGCGTCCCCGCCGTCGAGTTGCTCTGCAGCGACGAACCGCTGGAGTAGGGGAAATTGGGCACACCCGCTCCGTCCATGCCGAAGTCGGATGACATCCGCACCTTCCGTTCGGTCGCCACAATATCAATTTCATGGTCGACCGCCGCCGCACACATTACCCTGGCCGTAGAAGTGACCGCCGCGACATTAAACTCTCTAAAGTACTCCCAAGTCAGGTTCTCGACACTCGATACCCGTTTTCTGAGTGCCCCCAAGTCAGTGCCTGGCTTAAAGGTGACCAGATAGGTCATCATGGTGTTCGGCTTCGTATCAAGCGGCACATCAATCGCACACTTGCCCGCCCACGCCAGGTTCCCGACCAGGGCCAACATCGCCAGCCCACGTACTATCCAAAAATTTCGAATCATTGCTTCACCTCACTGTCTACTGCCCATCCGGCAGGTTGAAAAATGCCCAAACCGAGCGGACTCCCCGCCGGGGCTCCCGTCGAACAAAGATCTTGGTTTTGCCTATGTCGCTATCGTACGAGCAATTCGCTGGCGAATCCCTCAGTAAACTTCCCTTCCTAATTGCTGCAGAACCCTCATAAAAAAACTCAGACTGCGTATTACCGTTGCGATATTCGTTACTTCCGATTCGGGTGTAATGGTACATCCGTGCCGCCAAACGCCCCAACGTAACAGTGATTCCCCCCGCTGAACCAAGCGCCCCCCCGCCCGAACCCCCAAAATTCAAAAGTACTAGTACGAACGGTTGTTCCATAACGGGTGAATCCCTTAATACGAAAATTATACGGGAAAACCCTTCCACTGCCGCTGAATTTTACAATTGCAGTCCTTTTTGGTACTAAGTGATAGTACTGTTCTCTGGGATTTCCTGAGGCAGTTTCCCCTCTCGACCCACCCATCGCCCCCTCCCGCTCCCGAACCGAGTATCATCAATCTGGAGGAGTTCGATGCCGATCCGGTCCATTCCCCGATTCGCTCTCCCTTTCCTGCTCACCGTCGCCGCCGCGGCCAACCCCCGCTTCGCCTTCGACGTCCTGCCCATCCTCCGCGCCAAATGCATCGCCTGCCACGGCGACAAAGCCGCCCAGGCCGGCCTCACCCTCACCTCTCGCGACGCCCTCCTCCGCGGCGGCCACTCCGGCGCCGCCGTCCTCCCCGGCAAGCCCAACGACAGTCTCCTGCTCAGCATGGTCTCCACCGGCCGCATGCCCGTCGCCGGTCCCAAACTCACCCCCGCCGAAGTCGATACCCTCCGCCAGTGGATCGAACAGGGCGCGCTCAACGCCGGCGAATCCCCCGGCGCCGCCCGCCCGCCCGTCGCCCAGCGCGACGTCGAAACCATCCTCAGCGCCAAGTGCTGGGTCTGCCACGGCCGCCGCGAGCAGAGCGCCGGGCTCGACCTCCGGTCCCACGCCTCGCTCCTCCGCGGCGGCCGCTCCGGCCCCGCCCTCGTCCCGGGTAATCCGGAAGCCAGCCTCCTCGTCCAGCGCATCGCCGCCCAGCAGATGCCCCCGCCCAAGCTCCAGGAGCAGTTCTCCGTCCGCGGCCTCACCGAAGACGAACTCGCCAAGGTGAAACAATGGATCGCCGAAGGCGCCCGCCCCGATTCCGAAAAGCCGCTCCCCGTTCAACCCGCCGCCGACCCCGCCATCCGCCCCCAGGACCGCGCCTTCTGGTCCTTCCAGCCGCCCCAGCGCGGCACGCTCCCCGCTACCGGCCATCCTGTCGACGCCCTTCTTCCCGCCAAGCTGCCCCCGGCCTCGCCCCAGGCCCTCCTCCGCCGCGCCTACTTCGACCTTACCGGCCTGCCCCCTACTCCCGAGCAGGTCACGGCTAATAAGAATGACTATCCCGCCCTCCTCGACCAGCTCCTCGCCTCGCCCCGCTACGCCGAACGCTGGGCCCGCCACTGGCTCGACGCCGTCGGGTACGCCGACAGCGAGGGCGGCAACAACTCCGACCTCCCCCGCAAAAACGCCTGGCGCTACCGCGACTACGTCGTCCGCGCCATCGCCGAGAACAAACCCTACGACCGTTTCCTCACCGAGCAGCTCGCCGGCGACGAACTCTTCGACCATCGCACCGTAACCCGGCTCACCCCCGCCCAGCTCGACCTGCTCGCTGCCACCGGCTTCTGGCGCATGGCCCCCGACGGCACCAACAGCACCGAACAGAACTTCATCCCCGAACGCATGGACGTCATCGCCGGCCAGCTCGAAATCTTCGGCTCCGCCGTCCTCGGCCTCTCGCTCGGCTGCGCCCGCTGCCACGACCATAAATACGATCCGCTGCCCACCCGCGACTACTACCGCCTCGTCGCCGTCCTCACCCCGGCCTTCGACCCCTACGCCTGGCTCCCCGGCGAGTTCCCCTGCGGCGGCGTCGGCGCCAAGTGCGACGAAAACAGCACCCGCTACTACGTCGCCAAGGCCACCCCGGAGTACGCCGCCGCCCAGGCCCACAACGCCCCCATCAACGCCCGCATCCAGACCCTCGAAGCCTCCCTCGCCGCGCTCGACAAGTCCGGCGCTACCTATAAGAAGGACAAAGCCGACCTCGAAGCCAAGCTGAACAAAGAGCGCGCTCTGCGCAAAACCCCGCCGCTCGTCCGCGCCCTGTTCGACCTCGGGCCGGAACCGCCGCCCACCCGGATCCTCCTCCGCGGCGACGTCGCCAGCCCCGGCCCGCTCGTCGAACCCGGCCCGCCCTCCATCCTCAGCGCCGGCCTGCCGGAGTACCGGCCCGTCCCGCTCGCCCACTCCTCCGGCCGCCGCCTCGCGCTCGCCCAATGGCTCACCCATCCCGCCCATCCGCTCACCGCCCGCGTCATCGTCAACCGCATCTGGCAGCAGCACTTCGGCACGGGCCTCGTCTCGACGCCCGGCAACTTCGGCCGCATGGGCGCCGCGCCCACCAACCAGCCGCTGCTCGACTTTCTCGCCGCGGAACTCGTCCGCACCGGCTGGGACCTCCGCGCCATCCACCGCCTCATCATGACCTCGGCCGCCTATCGCCAGCAGGCCGGCGAAGGCGGCTTCCCCCTCCGCCGCATCGACGCCGAATCCATCCGCGACTCCATCCTCCAGATCGCCGGCCGCCTCGACACCACGCAGTTCGGCCCCCCGGACCCGGTCAAGACGCTCCCCGATGGCGAAGTCATCACCACGAGCCGCCGCCGCAGCCTCTACGTCGAACAGCGCCGCACGCGCCCGGTCTCGCTGCTCGAAACCTTCGACCAGCCCTTCATGAACCCCAACTGCGTGCAGCGCGGCCAGTCCGTCGTCTCCTCTCAGGCGCTCCATCTCATGAACAGCGATCTCGTCCGCGAGAACGCCCGCTTCATGGCCGGCCGCATCGCCGACGCCGTAGGCGACAACCCCGCGGCGCAGATCGAACGCGCCTACCTGCTCGCCCTCGCCCGCAAGCCCACCGCCGCCGAATCCGCCGCCGCCCTCGACGCCTTCGCGCGGCTCACCCCGGAATGGACCCGCCAGCTTGAAGCCGACCGCCCCGCCGAACCCGTCGCCGGCCGCGCCCGCTGGCTCGCCCTCTCCACCCTCTGCTACACCCTCATCAACTCGGCCGAGTTTCTCTATCTTGATTAAGGAGCCGCCCATGCCAACCCGCCGCGATCTCTTCTCCCGCCTGTCCGATGGCCTGATGGGCACCGCCCTCGCCTCGCTGCTCGCCCGCGACCTGCCGGCCGCCGCCCCCACCCTCTACGACCTCACCCCGAAAAAGCCCCACCACCCGCCCAAGGCCAAAGCCATCATCCAGCTCTTCCAGAACGGTGGCCCCAGCCAGGTGGACCTGTTCGACCACAAGCCCGCCCTCACCAAATACGCCGGCCAGGCGCCCGGCCGCGACCTCGCCAGCGAAGTCCGCGCCGTCCGCGAAACCGGCGGCCTCATGCCCTCCCGCTACCGGTTCAGCCGCCACGGCCAGTCGGGCCTCGAAATCTCGGAAGCCCTGCCGCACCTGGCCAAGGTCGCCGATGAGATTACGGTCGTGCGGTCGATGTACACGACCCACTTGGCGCACGAAGCCGCGCTGTTCATCATGCACGGCGGCCGCATTCTGCCCACGCGCCCCTCGCTCGGCTCCTGGATCCTCTACGGCTTGGGGTCGGAGAACCAGAACCTGCCGGCCTATGTCGTACTCGACGACCCCAAGGGGCCGCCCATCAACTTCATCCAGAACTGGCAGTCCGGTTGGCTCCCGGCCGTCTACCAGGGCACCCGCGTTCGTTCGGAAGGTTCGCCGATTCTCAACCTGCACGCCAAGGCCGAAGACCCCGCGGGCGTCGTCGACCTCACCCGTAGCCTGCTTCACCGCATGGACGCCGCCCACCGCGACCGCCACCCCGGCAACGCCGAACTGCAGGCCCGCATAGCCAACTATGAGCTCGCCGCCCGCATGCAGATGGAGGCAACCGACGCCCTCGATCTCTCGAAAGAGAGCGAGGCGACCAAGGAGGCCTACGGCCTGAACGACGAGCGCACGGCCTCCTACGGCAAGCGCTGCCTGATGGCCCGGCGCTTGATTGAACGGGGCGTGCGCCTGGTGCAGGTCTATATTGAAGGGCAGATCTGGGATAACCACAACAAGATCTGGGAGGGCCTGGAGTACGCCTGCGGCAAGACGGACCGCCCCTCGGCCGCCCTCGTCCGCGATCTGAAAGAGCGCGGTCTGCTCGATTCGACGCTGGTGGTCTGGGGCGGGGAATTCGGCCGCCTACCGATTGCCCAGGCCCCCGGCGATACCGCCGGCCGCGACCACGGCCCCTCCGGCTTCAGCCTCTGGATGGCCGGCGGCGGCGTCAAGCGCGGCTTCGGCTACGGCGCCACCGACGAGATCGGCTACCGCGCGGCGGAGAACAAAGTGAGTGTCCACGATTTCCACGCGACCGTCCTCCACCTGCTCGGCATGAACCACCGCGACCTGACCTTCCAGCGCGAAGGCCGCCACGAACGCATCACCGACGAGTTCCCGGCCCGCGTGGTGAACGAAATTCTGGCCTGAGCGGCTGCCTCAGAGCAGCAGCCGCAGCGGCGCCTCCAGCGTCTGTACCAGCGCCTCCAGAAACCGCGCCGCCGCCACCCCGTCAATCACCCGGTGATCGACCGAGACCGACAGCGGCAGCGTCAGCCGCGCCACCACCGCATCGCCCTCCACCACCGGCCGCTTCGCCATGCGCCCCACGGCGAGGATCAGGCTCTGCGGCGGATTAAGAATGGCCTGAAACCGGTCGACGCCAAAGGCGCCCAGGTTTGAAATCGTCAGGCTCGCCCCTTCGCTGTCGCCCGCCTGCAGCCGTCCGGCCTGGCTCTTTTCGACGAGCGCCTGCCGGGCGCGGGCGAGCGCGCCCACCCCCAACCGGTCCGCATCGCGGATCACCGGCACGAGCAGATTCTCCTCGGTCTGCACCGCCAAGCCAATGTGCGCCGTCTCCCACGGCACGCTCTCGCCGTCGCGCCAGTAGCGGTTCACCTCCGGCCGTGCCCGCAGCGCGAGCGCCGTGGCTTTGATCAGCAGGTCGTTGACGGACAGGCGCACGCCATCCCGTTCGAGCAGCACCGGCAGCAGCTCCTCGCGCAGCCGGGCTAGCGCCGTCGCGTTCACGTCGGCCTGCACGTAGAAGTGTGGCGTGCGGAAGCTCTCTTCGAGGCGCGCGGCAATCACGCGCCGCCCGCGCGCCGCGACCGACGGGGCCTCTACCGGCACCGCCGCCGGTTTCGGCAAGGCCGCGGCCGCCCGCAGCACATCCTCTTCGACAATCCGCCGCCCTCCCGGCGCCGGACTCACCGCGGCGAGTTCGATGCCCAGGCTCTTGGCCCGCGCCCTTGCCCGCGGACTCGCCGGCGTCGGCCGGGCCGCGGCCGTCTCCCCGGCCGCTGGCTCGGCACCGGCCGCGGCGCTAGCGATCTCCGCCACCTGCTCTCCCTCGGCCGCCAGATAACCGATCACCTGCCCCACCACCACCAGCGCCCCCGCCGCCGGCCCGCCCTCGAGCGGCCGCAGAATCCCGCTGTCGAGCGCCTCCACCTCCATCGTTACCTTATCGCTTTCGAGCGCAAACAGCGGTTCGCCGCTCACTACCCGCTCGCCCGGCTGCTTCAGCCATCCGGCGAAGATGCCATCCTCAGACGACCAGCCAAGGCGCGGAACGTTGATCTCGATCGCCATCGCTTACCTCTCCCGGATCAACTGCCGCATCGCGTCGGCCAGCGCGGCCTGGCTCGGCACCACCGCGGCTTCGAGCGGCGGACTATACGGCGTCGGCGCCGCGGCGCCCGTCACGCGGCGAATCGGCGCATCGAGAAAGTCGAAGCCCCGGCTCGCCACCTGCGCCGCAATCTCCGCGCCCAGGTTGCACTGCGCAAAGGTCTCTTCGGCAATCAGCAGCCGCCCGGTCTTTTCGACCGAGGCGAGAATCGTTTCGACATCCAGCGGCGCAATCGTCCGCGGGTCGATCACTTCGACCGACAGCCCCTCGCCCGCCAGATCTCCGGCCGCCGCCACCGCCTTCGGCACCATCGCACCCACGGCCACCACCGTCAACTGCCCGCCGGCCTGCACCACCCGCGCTACGCCGAACGGAATCTCGTAGCTCGCGGCCGGCACCGGCCCCTTCACGGCCATCAGTTCGCGCGGCTCGAGGAACAGCACCGGGTCCTGGCAGCGCAGGGCGTGCGTGAACAGCCCCTTGGCGTCGTAGGGCGACGAGGGCACCACCACGCGCAGCCCCGGAATGTGGCTGTAGAGCGAGTAGTAGCTGCCCGAATGGTGCGTCGCCGCCGCATGGCCAATGCCGATGCAGCCCCGCAGCAGCACCGGCATCTTCAGCCGCCCGCTGCTCATGTACTGCATCTTCGCAATCTGGTTCACAATCTCGCCAAACGCATCGTTCAGAAAGTCGATGAACATGAAGTCCACCACCGGCCGCCCGCCCACCATCGCCGCCCCGCAGGCCAGGCCCGTGAAGCCCCGCTCGGCAATCGGCGTATCACGCAGCCGTTCGGCCCCGTACTTGGCAAACAGGCCCACCGTCGTACCGAAGTTGCCGCCCCGCACCCCGATGCCCTCGCCGAGCACGAAGATCGACTCGTCGGTCGCCATCTGCTCATCGAGCGCCTCGAGCGTCGCCGCCACCAGCGAGATCTCCCGCCCGCTGCCCGGGCCGCCCGCGGGCTCGCGTACTACCCGCGCCGGGGCGTAGACGTGCGTGGTCGCCTCGTCGGCCGTCGGCCACGGCGCTGCTTCGGCCGCCTTGCTCGCGGCGGCCACGCTGGCGGCCACCTCTTCGTCGATCCGGTCAAACTCGGCGGCCGCCTCCGGGTGCGCCGCGCGCAGCCGCTGAATCGGGCAGCGCCGCCGCCACTCCTCCACCTCTTCCCGCGTCCGGTAGGTATAGTCGCCCATCCCCTCGGAGTGCGGCCGGGTCCGGTAGGTCAGGCACTCGATCAGCGTCGGCCCCTGCCCGGCCCGCGCGCGTTCGACGGCCTCGCCCGCCGCCGCGGCCACCGCCCGGGCGTCGTTGCCGTCCACCTGCACCCCCGGCATCCCGTAGCTGATCGCCCGCGCCGCCACGTTCGGATTCCCCGCCGCCGATTGAAACGGCACCTCGGTAGCAAACTGGTTGTTCTCGCACACGAACAGCACCGGCAGCTTCCAGATTGACGCCAGGTTCAGCCCTTCGTGGAACGCGCCGTTGTTCGTCGCGCCGTCGCCGAAAAAGGCCACGCCCACGCGGTCCGTCTTCGCCAGTCGGAAGGCGTAGCCGGCGCCGGTGGCCTGCAGAATGCTCGGGCCCACAATGCCGCTCGTCCCCATCAGGCCGATCTCCGGCGCAAACAGGTGCATCGACCCGCCCCGCCCCCGGCTGCATCCGGTCGCCCGGCCAAACAGTTCGGCGAACAGCTCCTCCACCGGCAGACCCTTGGCGAGGGCGTGCCCGTGGCCACGGTGCGTGCTGAATACGGCATCGTCCTCGCGCAGGTGGAGACCCACGCCCGCCGCGATCGCCTCCTGGCCCACGTACGTATGGCAGGCGCCGTGGATCAACTGGCGCGCATAACAGCGCGCGAGCTGCTCCTCGGCCACCCGGATCAACTGCATCGTGCGGTATAGCGTCGTGATGCTCATCTACTTCGTGCTCCTCGGTCCCACGGACCCGCCGCCGTTCATCGCCAGGTTGCCGCCGTCCATCGGGATCAGCGCGCCGGTAATCCAGCTCGACGCATCGGAAGCCAGAAACACGGCCAACCCCTGAATGTCCTCCGGCCGGCCCAGCCGTCCGGCCGGGATCCCGCTCAGGAAACGGTCCCGCAGCGCCGGCGAAGCGGCCATCCGCTCCTCGAGCCCCGGGTTTACCACCTGCGCCGGCAGAATCGCGTTCACGCGCACCCCGCGGCCCGCCCACTCCGTGCTCAACTCCCGCGTCATCTGCGCCACGGCGCCCATGGCCATGCTGTAGGCCACGTGGCCCCGGCCCAGCGCCGTGATGCTGGCGAGCGATCCAATGTTAACAATGCTCCCGCGCCCGGCCGCCAGCATCCGCCGCCCGGCCTCCTGGCAGGCGCAGAAGCGCCCTACCACCAGGTTCCGCAGCACCTGCTCGACATCTTCGATCACCAACTCCTCCGGCGGACCCATGATCGATTCCCCCGCCACGTTGCCGAGAAAGTCGATCCGGCCAAATTCGCTGTCCACGCGCCGGAAGATCTCGCGCACCTCCTCCGGGCGCGACACATCGGCCGCGGCCACCTCGGCCCGGCGGCCGCCCTCGCGGATCGTCGCCGCCGTGGCCGCCGCTCCGTCGCGATTCCGGTCCACCAGCAAGAGGTCGGCCCCGGCCCCGGCCAGCGCGACGGCCATCGCGCGGCCCATACCCTGCGCCGCGCCCGAAACCACGGCGACCCGTCCCGTCAGATCAAACATTTCCTGGATCATACGATTGGCGTTTTGTCCTTACACAACTGATAATAATGCCACCCAGGCCGTAGCACGCGGCTAGAAACAGCAGACACTGCCGGTCGCTCGCTCCCTGCTGCCGCATGTATCCCATCAGGTGGTTCCCGCAGTAGCCGGCCAGGTTGGCCAGCATGTTAATCAAACCAATACTCGCCGCCGCCGCCGTCGCCGTCAGCGAAAGCGTCGGCAGCGCCCAGAACGGCGCCGGCCAGGAGACCGCCCAGAAGCCCGTCAGGCATAGCCAAACCATCACCACGCCAAACGACTGCTCCGGTTGCGCCGACCCGGCCAGAAACAACGCTGTCGCCAACATCGCCCCCGCGCAGTACCACTTGTGCTGCCCCGTCCGGTCCGACACGCGCCCCGAGACAATCACCCCCGCCAGGCCGCACAGATGATACAGCCCCGTGTAAGCCAGCGAGGCCTGGTCCGACCCGCCCGACAAACTCTTCACCGTCGTCGGCAGCCAGAAGCCCATCGCGTAGCCGCCCGTGTTCGCCGCGAAGATGCCGCCGGCCAGCAGCCACACCTCGCGCATCCGCAGCGTTTGCCACAAGGTCAGCTGGGCGACCTCGCTCTTGGCCCGCGCCTCGGCCGCCAGCTCCGCTTCGAGAAACTCGCGTTCGGCCGCCGTCAGCCAGCGGGCGTCGCGCGGCCGGTCCGTCAGATAAACGAGCGTCACCACCCCGAGAACCACCGCCGGCAGCCCTTCGAGAATAAACAGCCACTGCCACCCCGCCATCCCCATCCATGTCACATCGAGCAGCAGCCCGGACAGCGGCGCGCCCACGGCCAGGCTCACCGGCACGGCCACAATCAGCCCCGAAAGCGCCCGTCCCCGCAGCGCGGCCGGAAACCAGTGCGTGAAGTAGACAATGATGCCCGGAAAGAAGCCCGCCTCGGCCACGCCCAGCAGAAAGCGGGCCAAGTTGAACTGCCCCGGCGTTTCGACAAACGCCGTCCCGGCCGAGATCACGCCCCACGTCAGTAGAATCCGCGAAAACCATTTCCGTGCGCTCCAGTGCTCCACCAGCAGCGCCCCGGGCACCTCGAGCAAGAGATAGCCGATGAAGAACAGCCCGATGCCCAGCCCGAAGGTCTCTTCGGAAAAGCCGAGATCCTGCCCCATCCGTAACTTGGCGAAGCCGACGTTGGCACGGTCCAGATACGCGACCAGATAGAGCAGGATGACCAGCGGGAGAATCCGCCAGGCCACTTTGCGGCGCAGGGCCGCGATCTGTTCGGTGGTCAGTGAGGGCTCTCCCATGGGACAGGCTTACTATACTCGATCTACAGCGGCACGGCGTTCTTCGAGACGTACTCCTCTACCGGGCTCTCATCCCGCCCGACGTAGTGGTAATACTCGGCGTAGCGCAGCCCGTGCGCCTTGCCCCGCACCCGGTCCCGCGACAGCGCAAAGTGCCGCGTATACTGCCGGTTGGCCGTCGCGTCGTCGTTGCCGAGCAGCGGCAGCCGCTTGCCCTGCGCCGCCAGCCGCGCCTTCAGCATCGCTCCCTGATTACCCGCCGGCCCCTGCGTCACGTTCGCCAGGTTGGCGTGCACCTTGCCGTCCATGAAATCGGTGATGTCCACGACGCGGTTGACAATCTGCGGCCCGCGCGAAAAGTAATAAGCATCCTTGGGCCCGTGCGGGGTGAGGCCCGCCTTGAAATGCTCCGGGTAGTCCCACCGGCTCGACGCCATCCAGAAGGCCGACTCGGTCGCCTTCGCCGTCACCGTATGGTCCGGGTTCCGCTCGTACAAGCCCGAAGGGTCATACACAATCACCGTGTCCACCTTCAACACGCGGAACAGGAAGATCAGCCGCGCGCGGATCTCGACGAGCGGCCAGGCGTCCATGTTGTGGTTCGGGTAGTTCAGAAAGAACGACTCCTTGCACCGCAGCCGCCGCCCCACCTCGTAAGTATCCTGCTCGTTCTTGTAGACAATGTCGCCGATGGTCGGCCCCGTGCCCGCCATCGAGTCGTTCGACAGCGTGATCAGATAGCCCGTGTAGCCTTCGTCGATCAGTTTCAAAACGAGCCCGCCGGCGTAGATCGGAATATCGTCGCAGTGCGGCTGAATCGCCGCCAGCACCTTCCCCTTGTGCGGCTGCCCGGTCTGCCGCCGCTCCACCGTCACCGGCAGTTGGTAGGAGGTCGACGCTCCGCCCCCGGACTCATACTCTCTGCCGATCTCCGGCTCGGGTGTCGTCTGCATCAGCCCCGCCGATAGGCTGGTTCCAAAGAAGTTCCTGCGATCCATCCCGACATCCTATCGCGACTTCCCGGCTGGGATATCATGCGTTCCGTACATGACACGCCGAGCTCTCCTCGCCGGAGCCGCCACCACCGCCATGCCTGCTCCCCCGTACCGTATCCTCGACCCCCACGTTCACGTCTACGAACGGGACCCCCGCTTCCCCTTCTGGAAAGGCAACCCGACGCACCCCACCGACGACAAGACCCCGGAGATGCTCATCGACCTGATGCGCGCGAACGGCGTAGCCAAGACCGTCATCATCCAGGTCCGCCACTACCTGTTCGATAACTCGTATCTGCTCCACGTCCTCAGGAAGTATCCCCAGTACTTCCAGGGCGTCTGCCGCGTCAACCCCGAAAGCCCCGACGCCCCCGAGCACCTGTCCGAACTCACCCAGGCCGGCATCCGCGGCGTCCGCCTCAGCCCCGCCGCCAACGCCTCCGGCGACTGGATTCGCGGCCCACTCATGCAGCCGCTCTGGAAGCGCTGCGAACAGCTTCGGGTGCCCATGAACATCCTCGCCCCCATCTCGCGCATGCCCGACATCGGCGCCCTCATCGATCAGTTCCCGGATCTGACCATCGTCATCGACCACATGGCCGACTGCCCCGTCGACCGGCCCGCCGAACTCGACCAGCTCATCGCCCTCAAGCGCCACCCCAAGCTCTTCGTCAAGGTCTCCCACACCTGGAGCCTCTCCCGCCAGGCCTACCCCTGGATGGACGCCCACGAGCACGTCAAACGCCTCCACGCCGCCTTCGGCCCCCAACGCCTCATGTGGGGCACCGACTGGCCCGTCTCGCTCCCCCACGCCACCTACCCGCAAACCCTCGCCGTCGTCCGCGACGAAATGAAGTTTCTTAACGAGGACGACAAACACTGGATGCTGTCGAAAACCATCGAACGCGTCTGGCCCTTCGCCTGATCCCTCTCCCCAGGAGACTGTCTTTATGATGCGCCTCAGCTGCCTCTCCCTCAGCTACCAGAATCAGTTCCGCGCGGGCAAAATGGACCTGCCCGCCTTCATCCGCACCGCCCGCGCGCTCAGTCTCGACGGGGTCGACCTGCACATGCGAAATCTCAAGAGCTTCGACCGTATCCATCTCAAGCAACTCCGCCGCCTCTGTCTCGATAACGGCCTGTCCATCCCCAGCTTCCCCGTCTCCACCGAGTTCGGCCTCTATCCCGACCGCATCAACGCCGAAATCGAAAAGTGCCGCGTCGCCATGGAGACCGGCCTCTTCCTTGGCGCCCCGCTCGTCCGCGTCTTCGTCGGCTCCACCCCGCCCGGCGGCAACCCGCTGCGCCGAAATCGGCGCCGACCTCGACATGGTCCTCGCCCTGCAAAACCATAGCGGCCTCACCTCTACATCCCAACTTCTCCCTCGTCCTCGACACCGGCCACTTCACCGGCCGCCAGGGGCCCAACGGCCCGAAGCAGGAGGGCCACACCTACGAGCACTACCACCGCAGCCTCGTCTACGAAGGCGCCGAAGACGAACTCGCCGCCCCCCCGCGCGGCGTGTATACTCGCAGCTATGAAAACTTCGCGCCGCCGCCTCCTGCAATCCTCCGCTCTGCTGCCCGCTGCTGCCGCCTCCGCCGCCGTTCCCGCCCAGGACCGCACGGCCTCCACGCCCTCTTCCCTCTACGCGAGCCTCGGCATCAAGCCCGTCATTAACGGCGTCGGCGTGGTCACCGTCCTCGGCGGTTCGCTCATGCCGCCCGAAGTCGTCCAGGCGATGGAGGAGGCCGCCCGCTACTTCATCCCCCTGCCCGAACTGCAGAAGAAGGTCGGCGCCCGCCTCGCAGAGCTTTTGCAAGCCCCCGCCTGCATGGTCACCTGCGGCGCCGCCTCGGCCATCTCGGTCGGCACCGCCGCCTGCCTCTCGCAGGGCGATCCCGCCAAGCTCCGCCAACTGCCCGGCCGCGATGGCATCCGCTACGAAGTCATCCAGCAGCGCTCGCACCGCTCCGGCTACGAGCACCAGATGGAGCTCTGCGGCGCCAAAATCGTCACCGTCGAAACCCGCCAGGAGCTTGAAAACGCCATCAACGAACGCACCGGCATGCTCTTCTTCCTGAATAAAGCCGAACCCCTTGGCCAGGTCTCGGCCGAGGATTTCGTCAAGATCGGCAAGGCCCGCGGCATCCCCACCATGAACGACGCCGCCTCCGACGCCACGCCCAAAGAGAACCTCTGGAAGTACACGAAGATGGGCTTCGACCTCGTCATCTTCTCGGGCGGCAAGGCCCTGCGCGGGCCCCAGGCCAGCGGCCTCCTGCTCGGCCGCAAGGATCTCATCGAAGCCGCCCAGCCCGCCATGTCGCCCTACGGCGGCATTGGCCGTGGCATGAAGGTGGGCAAGGAGGAGATGGTCGGCCTGCTCGCCGCCGTTGAGCGCTATCTCAAAGTGGACCACGCCGCCGAATGGAAGCTGCTCGAGTCGCGCGTCGCCTCCATCCGTCAGGCTCTCGCCGGGGCCAAAGGCGTCACCACCGAACGGCACATTCCCGTCATCGCCAACGAACTCCCCCACGTCACCGTCCATTGGGACGAGGCCGCCCGCGGTCTCACCGCGCAGCAGGTTGGCGACCGGTTGCTGGCGAGCGACCCGCCCATTCAGGTCCAGCGCCCCGCCAAAGGCCAACTCCTGATCTCGGTCTGGATGATGCGCGGCAACGAGCACGAAATCGTCGGCCGTCGCCTCAAAGAGATTTTCCGCTAACGCTCCGTCTCTCCCCGCGCCCGGGGACTAGGGCCCCGGGGCTTACTCTCTTCGCCGCTTCCGGCTAAGCGCGAATCTTTCCGAAAATGAACCGCGAGTTACTGGGAAGCCTTCTCCTTCCCCTTTACGATTGGGATACGTGACCCAGTTGCCTCACGCGATGGACGCAGTACAGGGCCTCTCCTTTGTCCAAGTTCCGCTCGTGCAGGATCTAAATTCGGAGAGAGAAACATGCAATTTAGGCAAAGGTTTTCTTGCCTGATCTTTTTGGCCACCTCGGCCTCCATCAGTCTGTTCGGACAGACCAGCGACAAGATAGCCCCCGATCTGGTATTTTCTGAGTCTTCGCCAAGTCCCGGGGCGCCGCCCCCGCCCCCTCCCACGGCGAATGTCATCGTGCAGACAAACTCCAGCGTGCCCGGCGCGAATCTCGGCCTGATTCAGGCCTATACCCGCACCGTCACCAGTCGCGAACTGCAGCAACTCGCGCAGGATCCCAATGTGAAGTACGTCTCTCGGGACCGCTCCGTCGGAGCCAACCTCGAATACGCTACCCCTGCCGTCTTCGGCGGTAGCTCCCTTGCGGCCGCCAGCAGCCCCTGGAAAGGACGCGGCATCGGCATCGCCGTCATCGATAGCGGCGTCAATCCCCACGAAGACCTGAAGGACGGCAACTGCGGCGTCAGCCGCATCGTCTACGAAGAGAACTTCGTGCCGGGGGAGTCGACCACCCGCGATCTGTACGGCCACGGTACCCACGTCGCCGGGATTCTCGCCGGCAACGGCCTCTGCAGCGATCGCGGTCTGCCGCGCACGCGGCGCTTCACCGGCGTGGCCCCGCAGGCCAACCTGATCAACCTGCGCGTCCTCAATGCTCAGGGTAGTGCTCTCGATTCCACCGTTATCCGCGCCATCGACCGCGCCGTGCGCCTCCGGAATACCTACAATATCCGGGTCATCAACCTATCGCTTGGCCGCGGCATCTTCGAGTCGTACAAGAACGACCCGCTCTGCCAGGCTGTCGAACGCGCCTGGGCCGCCGGCATCGTCGTCGTCGTCGCGGCCGGCAACCGGGGCCGGGAGAACACCGCCGGGAACAACGGCTACGGCACCATCGGATCGCCCGGCAACGATCCGTTTGTCATCACCGTCGGCGCGATGCGCGATATGTCCACCGTGGGGCGGAGCGATGATCTGATGGCCTCCTACAGTTCGAAGGGCCCCACCACCATCGACAGGATCGTCAAGCCCGACCTCGTCGCCCCCGGCAACGCCATCATCGCTCCGCTCGCGGGCGCCTCCACGACCCTGGCCCGGGAGAACGCTAAGGACATCACCACGCTCAGCTACTATACTCGCTCCGTTTCGGTCGCCTGGGCCGCCTTGTCGAGAACCGACGGCAATGGCTACCTCAAGTTGAGCGGCACCAGCATGGCCACCCCGATGGTCGCCGGCGCGGCAGCCCTATTGATCGAAAAGGCGGGCATAGCCGGCATCACCCCCGATACCGTCAAAGCCCGGCTCATGAAGTGGGCCGCCAAGACCCTCCCGGCTTCGAGCACCTTCCTGCAGAACGGCGTTTCCCGGACGATTCAAAACGATATGTTAACCATCGGGGCCGGTGCCCTCGATGTGGTCGCCGCCCTCAACAACGCCGACACCGCCCCAGCGGGCAAGCGTGCCTTGTCGCCGCAGGCTGTCTATACCTGCCAAAAACCGGGCCGCAACTGCGTCGCCATCACCCACTCTCCCGGCTCGGTCTTCGCCGGCAGCAGCGTCTGGGGCAACCGGCCCGTCTGGGGCGGGTCCGTTCTGTGGGGCGACAGCGTGCTCTGGGGCGACAGCGTCGTCTGGGGCGATGCCTCGCAGAAAGGGTTCAGCGTCCTCTGGGGCGACTCCATCGCCCGGGGCGTGAGCGTCCTGTGGGGCGATGGCGGGGGCCTGTTCCCGACCTCTGTCCTGGACGGCGATCGCTAACCGGAGAACCATCGAACAGCAAAGGACGACCCGCCTTTGGCAGGTCGTCCTTTGCTATTGCTCTCCTGCCTTGGCCAGGGAAAGGCGGGGACGGCTGGTACCGGGAGGGTATCAAGATAATCGGTTCCCCCCAGTAAGGCCTAAGGTGAGTCCTCCTGTTGTTCTCCTTCATATTGGCGATGAGATAGGTGGATAGATGTCGGAATCGGCCAAAGTAGAGAGTCGGAAACCCACGGCGGGCAGTTCGTTGCCGTGGCCCGCCCGGATCTTTGTGGGGCTGATGATTACACTGGCCGTCCTCACGTTCTTCGACGCCGCCGGGCGGCAGGAGTCCTGGCAGGTCTGGCGTTTTACGCTGTACCTGGCGATGTCGGTGGTCGCCTCGGCCATGAAGGTGGGTTTGCCGGGCGTCCGTGGCAACATGTCGGCGAACGTCTTCTTTTTCATGTTCAGCATCGTGACGCTGTCGAGCCTGGAGACGCTGACCATCGGCATCTTCTCCGCGATGGCGCAGACCTTATGGCGCCCGAAGTCGAAGCCCAACTGGGTGCGGGCCGGTTTTAACTGTTCTCTGATCGTGCTGGCGATTTGGATGGGTTGGCGGGTGTTCCATCTGGGTCCGGTGTTCGGGCTGACGCTGCCGCATTACGTGCGCCTGTTCCTGATGGCGGCGGCCTACTTCGTCTGCAATCTCATGCCGGTGGCCATCATCGTCAGCTTAAGCGAGGGCCGCTCGCTCCTGACAACATGCCGGGAAACCTACTTCTGGACGCTCGGCAACTACCTGCTCGGCGCGGCGGTGACGGCCATCTTTGAGGCCGTCGAAAAGTCGATGGGCTGGGAGGCCATCGCCCTGATCGTGCCGGTCCTTTATATGACCTACCGCGTCTACAGCCAGTATCTTGGCCAGGTGGTCGCTGAAAAGTCCCAGGCTGAGTTCGAACGGGCCCAGGCGGATGCCCAGCGCGCCCACGCCGAAGACGTATCGGCGCTCCACCTGCGGACGATTGAGGCCCTCGCCCTCGCCATTGAAGCCAAAGACCAGACTACGCATGATCATCTCCAGCGCGTGCAGATCTACTGCGTGGAGTTAGCCAGGCTGATGAAGCTGAGCGATGCCGAGATCCAGGCCCTCCAGGCCGCCGCTCTCCTGCATGACATCGGCAAGCTGGCCGTGCCGGAGCACATCATCTCAAAGCCCGGAAAACTGACGCGGGAAGAGTTCGAGAAGATGAAGATTCATCCCGTAGTCGGCGCCGAAATCCTTCAGCATGTGCAGTTCCCTTATCCGGTCGAACCCATCGTGCGCCATCATCACGAGCGGTGGGACGGCACCGGCTACCCGGCGGGTTTGAAGGGGGAAGACATCCCGATCGGGGCGCGCATCCTGGCCGCCGTCGACTGCCTGGACGCCCTGGCCAGCGACCGCCAGTATCGCAAAGCCCTCCCGCTCGATGACGCCATGGCGGAAGTAGTGAAAATGGCGGGACGCAACTACGACCCCCAGGTGGTGGAGTTGTTGCAGGCCAACTACCGCGAGTGGGAGCCCATGACCCGGCCATCGGCCACCCCGAGGACGAAACTGTCCACCAACATTCGCGTCGAGCGGGGTGACAGTCCGGCCACCGGATTCGCTGCCAGCTCCGACGAACCGGCCGCCGGTCGCCGGGAGACGACCGAGTTCCTCTCCTCCATCGGCGCCGCCCGTCACGAAGCCCAGGTTTTGTTCGAACTCACCCAGGACATGGGCAGTACCCTCGCCCTCGACGAAATGCTGAGCATCGTTGCCCTTCGCCTCAAAAAACTGGTCCCCCACGACGCCTTCGCTGTCTATCTGAAAAAAGAAGCCGGACTGGAACCCGCCTTCGTCGCCGGCGACGATTTCCGCATTTTTTCCTCCCTCCGTATCCCTCTCGGCCAGGGCCTTAGCGGCTGGGTCTTCTCCCACCAGCAGCCCATCGTCAACGGTAACCCGGTTATGGAGACCAGCCATCTCCCCGCCGCTTCCACGGACTCCGTACTCCAATCCGCGCTCTGTATCCCCCTCGGCGACGGCGACGACACCATGGGCGTTCTCGGCCTCTACGCCGCCGCCAAGGACTCCTTCACCCAGGATCACCTTCGCATCCTCATGATGGTCGGCTCGAAACTCTCGCAGTCCATCCAAAACAGCCTCGTCTTCCGCCGCGCCGAAGACACCTCCCTCACCGACTACCTCACCGGCCTGCCCAACGCCCGCTCCCTGTTCCACCATCTCGAAGGCGCGCTCAAAACACACCCCCTCGTCACCGTCCTCGTCTGCGACCTCGACGGCTTCAAAAGCGTCAACGACCAGTTCGGACACCAGGAAGGGGATGTCCTGCTCAAACAGGTCGCCCAAGCCCTGAAGGCCTGCTGCCGCGCCGATGACTACGTCGCGCGGATGGGCGGCGATGAGTTTGTCCTTGTGCTCCCCGGCATGAACGCCACCGAAAACCCGGACAAGCTCGACATGATCATTGGCGCTGTCGAAGCCGTGGGCATTGAACGCTACGGCAAGGTGGTCGTCTCCCTGAGTATCGGCGTCGCCCTCGCCCCGGAGGACGGCGTCGAACAGGATAAGCTCATCGCCGCCGGCGATCGCCGGATGTACAAGACCAAGGCGAAACGAAAGGGGCAAAGAGCCCTCATTGAGGAGACGGAACCTAAGCTGCCCGCTCCCCCGAAAATCGAAAGCAGGCCCACCGACACCGCCAGCCTCGCCAGTCTGCACGTCATTCCCGGCCCCGGCGAGGAGCGTCGCCTGGCGTTGCTCGGCACTTCCAACGACCTGGACGCCGTCGCGCAGAGAAACGACCCCACCCTCTGAGCTTCGCCCCCCGGCGGCAGGACCAGCTTTCTCCCTCTCCGTGCTGTCTTAGCCAAGCCGGCTCGAACGATTGGCCCTGGAGCCGAGTTCGAGCAGCCACTGCCCGGCTTGACCCTGGCCGTCGCCAATGTCCTCGTCAAAAACGGCCCGGACCACTACGGCGCCGGCGTCGCCTGCCGTAAACCCTGCAACTGAAATCGCAGCGTCATCTCGTCCCGCGTCCCCACCGCCCCCAACGCCGCCTTCGCCGGCTTAATCCCGAAATCCGTCATCTTAAAAACCGCCGACCCCTCATATCGCCCCTCCCCCGCCTGCTTCACCGTCACCGTCACCGGCCGGCTCACCCCCCGGATCGTCAACGTCCCCGTCACCTGCTCCCCCGCCACCCCCGTCGAGACAAACCGCACCGCCGGATACCGCGCCGCATCCAGCGTCTCTTTGCCCAACGCGTACTCGAGCACCTTCTTCTGGTCCTTCGCGCTCAACCACGTGTCAAAACACTGCATCGCCCCAACGGCAAATTCAATCTCCACCCGCCCCGGCTCCGTCCGCACCGTCCCCGTAAACTCCGGAAACCGGAACCAGTGCCGCTTGCCCGCCATCAGCCCCGTCTTGTCCACATACAAATCCACCGTGTTCTCCGCCGCCGGCCCCAACCTCCACTCCGCCGCAAACCCTAATCCCGCCATCAACAGCAGCACAAAAAAGCGCATACCCAATCCTATCCGGTATCCTGAAATCTTGCGCATCGGCATCCACACCTCCTCGTCCGGCTCCCTCGAAAAAGCCGGCCTCAAAGCCCACGAACTCGGCGCCAACTGCTTTCAGATCTTCTCCGGCAGCCCCCGCACCTGGGCCGCCCCACCCCCCGACCCCGCCGCCGTCCTTCGCATGAAGGACGTCCGCGCCCGCCTCGACCTCACCCCCCTCGTCATCCACGCCAACTACCTCATCAACCTCTGCTCCATCGACCCCGCCAACCGCCCTAAATCCGTCACCGCCTTTCGCGGCGAGGTCGAACGCGCCCTCACCATCGGCGCCGAATTCCTCGTCGTCCATCCCGGCTCGGCCAAGGACCAGACCCCCGACTCCGCCATCGACGCCTTCAGCCACGCCCTCGCCGAAGCCTGCCACGGCCTTGCGAGCTCCCACCTCACCATCCTCCTTGAAAACACCGCCGGTCAGGGCAACGTCCTCGGCTCCCGCCTCGCCGAACTCAGCGCCATGCGCGACCTCGCCGCCCCCCACGTCCGCCTCCCCATCAGCTACTGCCGCGATACTTGCCACTCC
>JADCJL010000178.1 GCA_020247055.1 Acidobacteriaceae bacterium
CCAGTTTACTGCGGGGCGGGGGGAAGCGGGGGAGAGGGACTACTCTGGAGATATGGAAAAAGTGCAATTGCTGACCGATGGTTTATTTGAGTCGATTGCTCGGGAGGCGGCGGCATCGGCGCGGCGGCGGAAGAATTTCAATTTTCATGCCAGTGCGGCGGACAATCCGCATCGCATGCTCAACGTGCTGTGCCGCGGCACCTACGTGCGGCCGCACCGGCATGTTACGCCGCCGAAGAGCGAGGCATTCCTCCCGCTGACCGGGGCGGTCGGCGTGGTGCTGTTCGATGAAGCTGGCGCCGTCACCGCGGCCCATCGCCTGGATGCCGGCGGGCCCGTGCGCGGCATTGATCTTCCGCCGGGTGTATGGCATACCGTGATCGCGCTGACGGAGACGAGCGTCTGTTATGAGGTGAAGCCGGGGCCGTGGGAGCCGGCATCCGACAAGGATTTCGCCGCGTGGGCGCCGGCGGAGGGCGAGGCAGCGTGTGCCGCGCTGGTGGCCCGGTGGGAGACGCTATGCGCGGCGCCGGGCGCGCTGCCGGGCAGTGCAGTATACAATGTCGGCTGATGAAACTTGCCGCCGTGATGATGATTGCAGGCGCGCTGTACGCGCAGCCGGTGTTGCCGATCAAGCTGGTCAGCGACTGGGTGAAGCTTCCCAAGGGGATGTACATCGGAGAGTGCTCCGGCGTGAGCGTCGATAAGGAAGACAACGTCTGGGTGTTTCACCGGGGCAAGGCGCAGGTGCTGAAGTTCGACCGGACCGGGAAGTTACTCGACGCCTGGGAGGGGCTGCCCGTGGCGGCTTCGCACGGCATCAAGGTGGACCCGGAAGGGAACATCTGGACCGTGGACGTGTTCGGACACAACATCAAGAAGTTTTCGCGGGACGGGCGGATTCTGATGCACATCGGCAACGCGGGCAACACGCCGGGCGATAACACGACGCCGTACGCCTTCAACCGGCCGACGGCGGTGGCGTTTGAGCCGAACGGGGACTTTTGGGTCTCTGACGGGTATGTGAACTCCCGGGTGCTGAAGTTCAACAAAGACGGCGAGTTTGTCCTGCAGATCGGGGGGAAGAAGGGGACGGCCGATGGGGAGTTTGACACGGTGCACGACGTGGCGCTCGACACGCGCGGGCGGGTGTATGTGGCCGACCGGGAGAACCGTCGCGTGCAGATCTTCTCGGCCGACGGGAAGTTTCTGACCAAATGGACCAATGTGGGCTCGCCGTGGGGGCTGGCCTACAACGCCAAAGACGGGACGTTTTATGTGGCTGACGGGTATGCGAACCGGATTCTGAAGGTGAATCTGGAGGGGCAGGTGCTGGGCACTTACGGGAAGTTCGGCAAGATCCCGGGACGGTTTGATTTTATCCACCATATCGCGGTGGATTCGGCGGGGAACCTCTATGCCGCCGAGATCAAGAACTGGCGGGTGCAGAAGTTCTCCTGGCAGAACTAGAGAGAGAGGGTGCCGTGGAGAAGCGGGAGGTCAGCCGGCGGGCGGTAGTGGCGGGCGCGGCAAGCGCGGCGGTGAGCCATGCGGCGGGGCGAAAGCGGGTGGTGTTGACGTTTGATGACGCGGTGAAGTCGCACCGGACGTTTGTGGGGCCTTATCTGCGGGATCTGGGGTTTCGGGCGACCTTCTTTGTGACGCACCGGTGGATGGCGCAGAGCGAGCATTTTTTGTCCTGGCAGGACGCGGCGGAGCTGCACGGGATGGGGTTCGAGATCGGGAACCATAGCTGGACGCACCTTGATTCGTCGTCGCCGCGGGGGGCGGCGCGGCTCGAGGCGGAGCTGGCGCTGGTGGACTATGAGCTGCGGCGGGTGGGGGTGCCGAAGCCGGTGAGCTTTGCGTGGCCGGGGAATCAGTTTGGGCCGGAGGGGCTGGCGGTATTGGAGCGGCACGGGATTACGCTGGCGCGGCGGGGGGCGCAGCCGGAGGCGGAGTACGGGCGGATGGTGGTGGGGCCGGCGTACCAGCCGCGGCGGCATGACCGGCTGCTGATTCCGACCACGGGGGATGCTTATCCGGACTGGACGTTTACGCATTTTGAGCAGGTGATGCGGGCGGCGGGGGAGGGCGAGCTGGTGGTGCTGCAGTTTCACGGGGTGCCGGATGTGGTGCATCCGTGGGTGCATACCCCGGCGGACAGTTTCCGGCGGTATATGGAGTACCTGCGGCGGGAGGGATTTGAGACGCTGGCGCTGCGGGATGTGGCGCCGTTGGCGCAGAGTGTGCCGGCGGACCCGCGGCGGCGGGAGCGGTACAAAGCGCCGAAGGAGGGGAAGCTGGCGCTGCCGGTGGAGGTGGAGCAGACGCGGGGGCGGCTGGGGTACTGGCGCGGGGTGATGGCGGAGCACGGGTTCAGCGCGGCGGAGGCGAGGTTGGTGACGGGGCAGGAGGAGACGGGGACGCCGGGCGGGGCGCCGGCGGGAATAGCCCTGCGACCGTACCCCGGGGGGCGGCATCCGCGGATTGGTTTCCTCGACGGGATGGTGGCGCCGCTGCGGGGGACGAAGGCGAGCGTGTTTCTGCCGTGGGCGGGGGCCGGGTACGTGATTGTGGATGTGCCGGAGGCGTTGATGGCCAATGGGAAGATCCACTTTCTGGGGCACACGCATATTCCGACGGTGTGGGATGAGCGGAATCAGGTGGTGGCGAACCGGGATTGGACCGTGGGAGAGGACGGGTCGCTGCGGAATGAGTGGTTGTTGGGGGACGGGGTGAAGATTGGGGCGACGGTGCGGCTGGAAGGTGGGGAGGTGCGGATGACGTGCCGCGTCGAGAACGGGACGGCGGAGACGCTGCGGGAGATGCGGGCGCAGGTATGCGTGATGTTCCGGAACGCGCCGGGGTTTACGGCGCAGACAAACGACAACAAGACGCTGGGGGAGCGGGTGGCGACGGTGCGGGCGGGGGAAAGGGCGATTCACGTGGAGTGGACGCCGGTGCAGCGGGTGTGGGGGAATCCGCGGTGTCCGTGTATGCATTCCGATCCGCGGTTTCCGGATTGCGGGCCGGGGGAGGCGGTGGAGGCGCAGGGGCGGATGTGGTTTAGCGGGGAGTAGGAAGCCGAGGGAGCGTTGGGGGAAGAGGGACGAGGGCGTTGTGCGGGGGGAATGGACGGGGCCGGAAGGTGATCCGGCCCCGCGGGGTTAACTAGAAGGACAGCCGGAGGCCGAAGCGGAACTGACGGCCGGGGTTGCCCTGGGTGATCGACATGAAGTTCTGGAGCGGGTTCGGCCGCGAGGTATCGAGCGAACCGTCCGGACGGAGCAGCATGGCACCGGAAGCGCCGCTGGGGTTGTTCCAACGGACTGCTTTGGTGACGTTTTCGGCCTCGACACGGAACTCCAGGTTCATGCCTTCGCGAACGGCGAAGTTCTTGAAGATACCGGGGTTCAGCTGCCAGAAGCCGGGTCCATAGATGGGGTTGATGCCCATCGAGCCGGGGGTGTAAACCGGGTTGTTGCGGTTAAAGTAGAACAGCGGGTCGCGGAAGCTCGAAGGGTCGTAGTAGGGGTTGTTGGGCCCTTTGTTGCCGAGCTTACGGACAGGACCGATCTGGTGCGCGGTCTGGGTACAGCCGATGCACTGGAGCGAGTCGCCGCTGCCGGTGACGGTGAACGGGGTGCCGCTGTAGAGGAACAGCGTGCCCGTGGCCCGCCAGCCGCCGATGACTTTGTCGGCGACGCCGGTCAGGTTGTAGCGCTTCCCTTGACCGAACGGCAGGTCATAGGAGAAGGCGCTGGTAAACATGTGACGGCGGTCGTAGCCGGCCGGGGAGTAGTTGCGGGCCAGCATACCTTCCCAGTTGAAGGCTTTGGGTCCCGCCCAGCCGGTATCGTCAGCCATGTTGAGGGCCTTGCCGAAGGTGTAGCTGCTCGTGAAGAAGAACTGGCCCCAGGCGCGGCGGGCGGTTACCTGCAGCGAGTCGTAGGCGCCATAGCCGTAACCGTCCCACATGTTGGTGCCGATGGTGCGGCCATAGGCACGAGCGAGGGGCAGGTTGGCGGTGGAGATCCCCAGGCCGGGTCCGACAGTGTTGATATTGCGGTCGAGCAGCTGGCGGATGGTGCGGGTAGCGACGTAGCCGGCCGAGGCGATGATGCCGCCGGGCAGGCGCCGTTCGAGAGTGAGGTTCCAGCTCTGGATGTACCCGCGGTTGATGCGGCCCCACGGGCTGCGCGGCCCCATGTCGAGATTCAACGGCAGGGTCAGGGTGCCGCGGCTGACGTCGGGAGTCGGGACTTCCGGGATGCCCTGGCTCAACTCGTTGAACCAGCCGAAGCCGCTGACGGTGGGAACCCAGGAGCCGGTGAGGGTGGCGGGGTAGATGCCACGAAGGGGCCGGCTGAAGGGGATGGGGTCATAGGTGAGGCCATAGCCGGCGCGAATGACCGTGGAATCGTTGATGCGGTAGGCGATGCCCACGCGCGGGGCGAACAGCAGCCGGTCGACTTCGATGCCGGCGTTCTGGGGCTGGCCGCCGAGACCGCCGAGGGTGACGATGTTCGTGGCCGGATCCCAGCGCTCGAGACCGCGGCCCTCGCGGGTCATCAGCGGATAGTTCTCCGCGCGCAGCCCGACGTTGACGGTGAGGCGGCGGTTGACCTGCCAGCGGTCGCGAATGTAGAAGCCGTTCTGCCACTCGCGGGTGGTCATGAGATAGAACTGGATGGACTTGCCGTAGGAGGAGACGAGGCCAAGCAGCGCCGAGGCAAAGGCGTTGGGTTCCCGCGCGACCTGCCCGGGAATGTTGGTGATGCCGCCGGCGAACGAGATCTGCCCGCGCGGATTAGCGGTTTCCGGCTGCCAGTGGTCCATGCCCAGACGGCGGAACTCGGCGCCCCAGCGGATTTCGTGCGCGCCAGCCAGCTTGGTGAAGTTGGTCTGGAACGTGTAGGCCTGCTCCTTGCGGAACAACGGGGCCCAGGTGGCATCGACACCGACGTTCGAGAAGCCGAAGCCGGAGAGGTTCGGCAAGCCGCCGTAGCGGGGGTCGTTGGCGAACTGCCGGCCGCCGTTGGTGCCGGGAATGCGCCACTGGTCGAGACCGACGTTGGTGCCGAGGCCGGGGATGCCGACTTCCTGATCCATCCGGGTGTAGCCGAACACGCCATCGACGAGCAGGGTGGGGCTAAAGGTGTAGTTGAAGCCGGCGGTTGGCAACTGGGTCTTCGTATCGCCGAAGCCATGCGTGCCGAGCGCGGGACCACCGAGGGGCCCGAACGCGTAGGTGCCGGATACGGGAGCGCCCATGCGGCTGTACTTGCCCCAGACGGCCAGTTTCTGCGTAGCGACCCAGTTGGTCTTGAAGTCGTACTGATTGCGGGTCAGGGACAGGACGCCCGTGGCGCCGTAGTTGTCCTGGAGATTGTTCGGATCGGTGGGCGAGGTCTGGTTGGGCAGCGGCATCCCCCGGTAGATTTCCCGGAAGATGGGGCTGATGCGATTGGCCGGAATGCGGTTGCCCGGGAAGGGCTGGCGCTGGGCGTTGTTGGCCTGCGTCGCCGTGGCCGGATCGTAAACAAGGGCCAGGTTGGTCCAGCGGCTGAAGTCGCCTTCCCGGAAATCGGCCGGGGCGACGGAGGTGTTGGCGAACTGCCCGGTGCCCTGCATGGTGCGTTCGTAGGAGAAGAAGTAGAACAGCTTGTCCTTCTTGATTGGGCCGCCGATGGTGCCGCCGCCGATGTTCAGCGTGTCTTTGGGCATGCGGAACGTGGAGGGCCGGAAGTAGGAGGTAGCCATGTTCAGGCGGTTGTTGTTGTGGAACCAGTAAGCAACGCCTTTGAGCTGATTGGTGCCGGATTTGGTGGTGACCGTGATGGCGGCGCCGCCGGCCATGCCCTGCTCGGCATCAAAGGAGTTGGTGCTGATGTTAACCGTTTCGATGGACTCGACCGGCTGGACGTAGGCGACGTGGTGAGGCAGCCAGATGTTGATGTTGACCGCGCCGTCGGTCAGGGTGTTGTTGTTGTTCCGGGCCGTGCCGTTGATGTTGGTGGTGAGGGCGCGTCCGGGGGTGTCGACCACGGCGTTCTGGAACCCGGCGGGGGTGGCGCCGGGGACCAGATTCATGAGGGTCTGGTAGTTCCGGTAGCCGGGCAGCGGCATATTGGTGATGGTCTGCGAGGTGATTTCGGTTTTCACTTCGCTCTTGTCGGTTTGCAGCGCGGCCGCCGAGGCGGAGACGCTGATGGTTTCGGTCATCTGGCCGACTTCCAGTTTGAGATCGGCGCGGGTGACGGAGTTGATCGACACCTCGACGCCGTCCTGGGTAACGGAGCGGAAACCGGACTTGCTGACCTTCAACTGGTAGGAACCGGCCTGCAGGTTAGGAAGAAAGAAGCGGCCTTCGCCATCGGATTGAACCTCACGGTTGACCCCGGTGGCTTTGTTGGTAATTGTAACCTGAGCGCCCGGGACCACGGCCCCGGATGCGTCCAGCAGCGTACCGAGCACCGACCCATACAGCACCTGGGCATAGTTGGGGATACTCAGCGTGAATGCCGCGAGCAGCAGCAATCCAAAATACAAACGAGATCCTTTGAAAACCCTCAAGGACTAACCTCCTAAAGTCTGAATACCTCGGCGGAACGGAGTAGTTCTCTCGCCCCGCCAGAATAACTCCTATGATACAACCATCAGGGGTGGGAGCGGATACGGACGACGGACGCGGAGCGGCCCGGATTACTGACCCAACGGGTCTCAATCCGAGAGTACTGGCCTCGACCGGCCAGGGTAGATGCGGGGGAAAGCGGCGGGGGTAAGCGGCGGGGTTGAGTCCGCGCGGGGGCGGTGCTTCCTCCGGCGATGACGCGCGGTGGGGCAGGAGGCCGTATGCCTGGCGGCCCTTGCGCACTTATTCCAGTCGGACGATGACCCGATCGTTCCTTGCCCTGCTCGGCTGAGTACCGCCGCCTGGGCCCAAACAAGCGGCAACGCTATCAGAGTAGCAGCGTTCACCGACAGCGTCACGGTAAGCGCTGCGGCCTTGCTGTTGAATCCCGAGCGTGGGGTGAGTTCGAATGTGCTGCCCTCGGAGATACCAGTATCTGGCGCCGTCGCGCGTCAACCTCCTGGTAACGGTCTCCTAGACCAGGGTGCTGAAGTGGGAGGCATAACGGGGACAGGAACCAGCCCTTCCCCACGGCCGGCGAGTGAGGATCGCGCATCCTTCATGCGACCGGGCATGCGACCGGGCAGGCGACCGGGCAGGCGACCGGGCTGTACTGGAGGCGGGCGTTTGCGACCAAGAACTGGCTCGTCGCGGAAAAGTGCAAGTCCAGCTTCCGCGTCGCTGGCCACAACCTGCCGCAGAAGCGGCCTCATCTGGCCGCCCCGAATACAACATATAATTTGACCTACACCAATGCATGGGCCCGGTTCACGGGCGTGGTTGGTGACTTCTCCAATTTCGGTACGGCACAAGCGAATGTCCAAATTTCGATTCGAGCGGAGTTCTAACTATGAGTGAACACAACACCAGTCGCCGGGAGATTCTGGCGGGGGCGGCGGCGCTGTCGGCGGCAGCGCCCGCGGCGGCCAAGCCCATGATCCCGATCCCGCCGGGGATCAAGATCGGCGTCAGCGTCAACACCTACACGCCGGAGTACGGGCAATACCTGAAGCAACTCGGCGTCAAGTGGGTGAGCGTGGCGCCGCAGCAGGCCACGGCCAACGCCGAAGGCTTCACCAAACAGCGCGAAACCTGGGAGGCCGGCGGCTTCGGCGTCTACAACATCGGCAGCGGCGTAGGGCCGTCGGGCAGTCTGCACAACATGCCCGAAGTGACCCTGAACCTGCCGGGGCGCGACGTAAAGATTGAAGACTACCTCAACTACATCCGCTACCTGGGCAAGGCGAAGATTCCCTACTCGACCTACGCGCACATGGGCAACGGCATCTGGTCGAGCGGCCGGGTGGTCAATGCGCGCGGCTACATCGCGCGGGACGGCAACTCGAAGAGTCCGGACTGGAAAGGCTTCTGGGGTGGCAAGACCTACACCGAACCGCTGTCGCATGGCCGCGTCTACACCGAGCAGGAGATCTGGGAGAACTACGAGTACTTCATCAAGAAGGTAGTGCCGGTGGCCGAGGAAGCCGGGGTCCGCATCGGGATTCACCCGGACGATCCGCCCCAGCGCATGTTGGCCGGCGTGCCGCGCTGCATCTTCTCGAACTTCGAGGGCTACAAGAAGGCGATTGAGATTGCCAACAGCCCCAACATCGGGGTCTGCTTCTGCGTCGGGTCGTGGCTTGAGGGCGGCAAGATGACGGGCGCGGACTGCGTGGATGTGATCAAGTATTTCGCGGCGAAGAAAAAGCTGTTCAAGGTCCACTTCCGCAATGTGACGGCTCCGCTGCCCCACTTCACGGAAGCGTTGATCGACGATGGCTACTACGACATGACCCGGGTCATGCAGGCGCTGGTGGATGTGAAGTTCGACGGCATCGTGATTCCGGATCACGTTCCGGCCGTGGGCGACATTCCCGGCGCGCCGGACACGAGCCGGGGCGTGGGAGCGGATGGAAAGTTCCGCCCGAACGTTGGCCTCGCCTACCTGCTCGGCAGCATGAACGCGATGCTGAAGTCGGCCCAGCGGACGGCGGTGAAGGCGTAGCGGGGAGACCCGACTGCGCGGCCGGGCTGCGGTTCGTGCCGTGGCCCGGCCAGGAACAGAGTCTACTCAAGAGGTGCGTGGCATGTCCTTGCTCATTCGCCGTTGTGTCCATCCGTTCCGCCGGGCGCTGCTGGCCGCTCTGGCCGCGGGCGCGGGATGGGCGGCGGAACCATCAACACTCGACGGCCGGTTCACCGCGGCCGTCCGCCCCTTTTTGAACACGTATTGCGTCACCTGCCACAGCGCAAGGCAGCCGGCGGCGCAACTGGACTTGAGCGGGTTTACGTCCCGCGCGGCGCTGGTGCAGGACGGAAGGCGGTGGAGCCAGATCCTCGAACGGATCGAAGCACGGGAGATGCCCCCCGCTGGAGCGCGCCAACCCGCGGCCGGGGAACGGGAACGGGCGGTAAGTTGGTTTCACGCGGTACGCGACGAAGAGCGCCGGCGCCACGCGGGCGACCCGGGCGTTGTGCTCGCCCGGCGGCTGAGCAACGCCGAGTATGACTATACGATCCGCGACCTGACGGGGGTCGATATCCGTCCGACGCGGGAGTTTCCGGTTGATCCGGCCAACACCGCCGGCTTTGACAACTCCGGCGAGACGCTGGCGATGTCGCCGACGCTCCTCAAAAAGTATCTGGGCGCGGCCCGGGAGGTGGCCAGCCATCTGTACCTGCAGGAAAAGGGTTTCAGCTTCGCGCCTCACCCGATGGTGGCCGAAACGGACAGGGATAAGTTCGCCGTCCACCAGATCATCGACTTCTATCACCGGCAGAACATCGATCTGGCCGATTACTTTGAGACGGCGTGGCGTTTCCGGCACCGGGTGGCATTGGGGCAGCCGCGAGCAACGCTGGCGGGTTTGGCGCGGGCGCAACGGGTAAGCGCGAAGTATCTGACGATGGTTTGGGCCACGCTCGAAAGCGGGCCCGAGGTAGGCCCACTCGGCCAGTTGCAGCAGATGTGGCAGGCACTGCCGGCGCCGCGGCCCGGCAAGGGCGTCCGCGCGGAGTGTGAGCGGATGCGAGCCTTCGTCCGCCGCGTGCGGGCCAAGGTAGAGCCGCGGTTTATCAACATCACCGCCGGGCCGATTGGAGCAGCCTGGCAGCCGCTGCTGATCTGGAAGAACACGCAGTATGCCACGCACCGGCGGAGGTTCGACGCCCGGCAGCTCCAGGTGGCCGGCGAACCATTGTTCGAACAGAAGGATCTCGTCGAGCCCGAGTGGGCGAACCCCTTCGGCCCGGGGAAGACGCTGCTCGTCGAAAACACGCCGGGGGATCCGGACCTGTTCGTTCCGGCCGGGCAGCGGGCGCGCTACGAGGCCGCCTGGGGCCGCTTCTGCAGCGTCTTTCCGGACCTGTTCTACCGGGAGTCGCGCGGGCGGAACTACTTTGTCACCGGCAAAGACGAGGGCCGCTACCTGAGCGCGGGCTTTCACAACGTGATGGGCTACTTCCGCGACGATCAGCCGCTCTATGAGCTGTTACTCGAACCGGGCGAGCAAGCGGAGCTGGACCGGATGTGGCGGGAGATGGATTTTGTCGCCTCGATCAACATACGGACCTACGTCGAGTTCGCCAAGCTCGGGACGCGCGGGACGCGGGACGATTTCAAAGACGGGGAGCCGGAGGTGCGCGAGATCGAAGTGGAGCAGATCATCGCCGAACCGAAACTGCGGCAACTGGAGGCCGACTACCTCGAAATGGCCCGGAGCGGCAGCCCGGTGGCCAAGCAGGCCATCCGGGACTTCTTCCATATCTACAACACGAGCATCCGCTGGGTGCAGGGTGCGCGGCGCGCCGCCGAGACCGCTCATCGCGACGCCCTGACGGCGTTTGCCGCCCGCGCCTACCGGCGTCCGCTCACAGCGGCCGAGCACGAGGACGTACTGTCGTTCTATGAGGACGCGCGGCAGCGCACGGGGCTCGACCACGAGTCGGCGGTGCGCGAGACCGTGGTGATGATTCTTACCTCGCCGCGGTTCTCCTACCGCGCCGAGCCGGTAGCCGGGGCCGGCGAGCAGCCGTTGGGAGCGTATGAACTGGCCAACCGGCTGAGCTACTTCCTGTGGTCGAGCATGCCGGACGAGGCGCTGCGGCGGCGTGCCGCGGCGGGCGAACTGGGGCGGCCGGAGGTGCTGCTGGCCGAGGCCCGGCGCATGCTGCGCGACCCGCGGGCCCGGGCCCTGGCCGTGGAGTTCGGCGGCAACTGGCTCGATATCCGCGACTTCGCGCAGCTGTCGACCGTGGACCGGGAGCGTTTTCCGGCCTTCACCGACGAGGTCCGCGCCGCCCTGTTCGAAGAGCCAATCCGCTTCCTCCAGCATCTGTTCACCCACAACGGCTCCCTGCTCGATCTGCTCTACGGGCGCTACACCTTCGTGAATCCGGCCCTGGCGCGCTACTACGGCATGCCGCCGCCGGCGGGCGCGGACGGCTGGGGGCGCGTCGACGACGCTGCCCTCTACGGCCGCGGCGGTTTGCTGCCCATGGCGGCCTTTCTCACCAAGAACGCTCCGGGGCTGCGGACGAGTCCCGTGAAGCGTGGCTACTGGCTGGCCCGGCGCATTCTGGGCGAGGAGATTCCGCCGCCCCCGGCGATGGTGCCCGAACTGCCGGCCGACGAAGCCCGGATGGACCTGCCCCTGCGGCAGATGCTCGAACGGCATCGCAACAATCCGGCCTGCGCTTCCTGCCACGCCCGGTTCGACTCGTTTGGCCTGGCCCTTGAGGGCTTCGACCCGGTGGGCCGCGCGCGTTCCGCGGATCTGGCGGGGCGGCCGGTGGATGCCAGCGCCGTCTTTCCGGGCCACGTCGCGGGGCGGGGGGTGGCGGGGCTGCGGCAGTACATCCGGACGCACCGGGAGCAGGACTTCCTGCGCGGGTTTACGGGCAAGCTGCTGGCGTATGCGTTGGGGCGGAGTTTAGCGCTTTCCGACGAGGTGCTGATCGAACAGATCGGCGCGGAGTTGGCGCGCCACGGCCACCGGTTTGAGACCGTCGTGGCGGGCATTGTAACCAGCCGGCAGTTCCGGCATAAGAGGTAGCGGATGAGCAAGACGAAGATCGGGCGGCGAGCGTTTCTTTACGGCAGCGGAGTCACCATGGGGCTGCCGTGGCTCGAATCGCTGCACGGCGCGGCGCCGGAGGGGCCGCAGCGGTTTGCCGTGCTGTTCATGGGCACGGGCATCAGCCCGGGGCGCTGGTGGGCGAAGGGTTCGGGCGCGGCGATGGAGTTGGGCGAGTCGCTCGCGCCGCTCGAGCCGGTCAAGTCCAGGCTCAATGTGATTGACGGCTTGTTCAACAAAGAAGCGACCGGCCAGGGAATTCATCCGGCGATGACCGGCAACCTGCTCTCCGGCGTCCCGATTCGCAAGGGATCCATCATCCACGGGGGGATCACGATCGACCAGATGCTGGCCAACCGCATTGGCCAGGATACCCAGCAGCCCAGCATGGTGTTGGCTTGTGAACGAGCGATGACCGGCTTTCACGAAACCAATTTTTCCAACGCCTACAGCTCGCACATCTCCTGGCAGAGCGCCGATTCGCCGGTGCCCAACGAGATGTATCCTTCGCTGGCGTTCGACAGCCTGTTTGAAAACGGCGGACAGCTGCGAAACACGAGCGTGCTGGACCGGGTCAAGGAGCACGCGGCTTCGCTCCGCGGCCGGATCAACGCAACCGACCGGCACAAACTCGACGAGTATCTGGCCAGCGTCCGCGAAGTGGAGCGGAGCATGGAGCGGCTGCGGACGGAAAAGGGGCGGGCCGAGGAGCGGGCCAGCCGCGCGGGGCGGCCGGTGTCGGCGATGCCGCGTCCCGCCGACGGGCTGCCCGAGGATATCCGCGACCATATCCGCCTCATGAGCGACATCATCGCGCTCGGTTTTCAGACGGACCGGACGCGGGTGGCGTCGCTGCTGCTGGCGCGGGACCTTTCGGCGATCTACTACCCGTTTCTCGGGGTCAGCCGGCAGCACCACGGGGCGTCGCATTACGATACCGAAGCCGATTATCAGAAGATCGTGCGCTTCCACGTCGGGCAGCTGCTCTATCTGGCGCAGCGGCTCGATGCGATGAAAGAAGGAGAGCGTTCGGTGCTGGACAACTCCTGCCTCTTATTTCTTTCGAATATGTGGTCCGGCACCAAACACGACAACAAAAAAGTGCCGGTGTTGACCCTGGGAGGCCTCGGCGGGAAGCTGGCAACGGGCCGGGCGCTCGATTACTTCACGGCCGGGGACGACAACCGCAAGTTATGCAGCTTGTACCTGGGAATCATGGACCGCATGGGGGTGGTTCTGCCGCAGTTCGGTGACGCGAAGGCCCGGTTGGCGGGCTTCTAGCGCCCGTCAAGCCGGGCGAGCACCTGCCGGCAGTTGAGGACCTTTTCGACGAGATCGAGCGGGCGGTAGTAGTAGTGGTTGGTGGCCTC
>JADCJL010000179.1 GCA_020247055.1 Acidobacteriaceae bacterium
CGAGGCAGTCTTCGCGGACCCAGGAGCCGGCGGGGAGGGGGCGGGTGGCGTGGCCGATGATTTGGCCGTAGCGGATGACGGGTTGGCCGGGGGCGAGGGCGGCGAGGGCGATTTTGTGCGACTGCGGAATCGCTTCTGACGAAACGAAGCCATCGGCGAAGCGGGCGCCAGGGGGGACGCCTTCGGGGTTGACAATGATGGCGACGTTGTCGCTGGGGTGGACGCGGATGTAAAGGGGTTCCAAACCGCTCAGTTTATCGCGGTTGGCTGCGCGGGTCGCCGCGCTTGACCTGGGCGCGGCGGCGGCCGGCGGCGAGTTTAGCGCGGGCCTTGGCTTTGGCCTCTTCCGAGATCTGGATATTGTTGAGCACGCGGGTGGCGCCGGCGGCCTTGGCCATGCGGGTCATGGCGCCTTTATGCTGGATGACGTTGGCCTTGCCTTCAATGGTCGCCGTACCGTTCGAGACCTTGACGGTGAAGCCGTTGGCGGCCATTTTGGACTTCGCCAGCTTGGCCTTGATCGCCTGTTCGATGGCGGCATCGGAGAGTTGGGGCGCCGGGGTCTGCACTCGTTTGTGCTGGGCGGCAGAGGAGGAGGCGCGCGGTGTATTCTCGCCAGCCGCGGCGAGCGTGAGGCAGAGGAGAATGGCAAGGATACGCATCTATGGCGGTAGTGCCCCGCCGCGGGCGTTGTTCTCATAGAATGGAGGTGGATTATGCGCGTTCTGCTGGCCGTTTTTGTTCCCGCGATGGTTCTGGCCGCCGAGCCAAAACTGGAGTTCAATCGCGATGTCCGCCCGATTTTGTCGGACAAGTGTTACCACTGCCACGGGCCGGACGCGAAGACCAAAGGCATTCCGCTGCGGCTCGACGTGGAGCAGGAGGCGCGCGCGGCGATTGCGGCCGGCAAACTCGTGGCCCGTATTACGAGCGAGAAGAAGGGCCAGCAGATGCCGCCGCCCTACTCGGGGCTGACGTTGACGGCGCGAGAGAAGGAGACGCTGGCCGCGTGGGTGGGGCAGGGCGCCGAGTGGCAGCCGCATTGGAGTTTTGTGCCGCCGAAGGCGCCGGCGGGTCCGGCGAGTATCGATCATTTCATCGCGGCGCGCCTGAGCAAAGAAGGCCTGGCGATGCGGCCGCCGGCGAGCCGGGAGACGCAGGCGCGGCGCGTGACGCTCGACCTGACCGGCCTGCCGCCGACGCCGCGGGAGCTGGATGCCTTCCTGCGGGATACCTCGCCGCAGGCTTACGAGAAGCTGGTGGACCGGCTGCTGGCTTCGCCGCGTTTCGGCGAGCGGATGGCCGCGCGGTGGCTCGACGCGGCGCGCTATGCCGATACGAACGGCTATCAGTACGACGGGGAGCGGGTGATGTGGCGGTGGCGCGATTACGTCATCGACAGCTTCAATCGCAACAAGCCGTTTGACCGCTTCGTGCTGGAACAGTTGGCCGGGGATATGCTGCCGAATGCGACCTTCGAGCAGCGGTTGGCGACGGGCTTCAACCGGAATCACCGGGGCAACACGGAAGACGGCATTGTGCCGGAGGAGTATGCCGTTGAGTATGTTGTCGACCGGGTGGAGACGACCGGCGCGGTGTTTCTCGGGCTGACGCTCGGGTGCGCGCGGTGCCATAACCATAAGTACGACCCGCTGACGCAGAAGGAGTTTTACCAGATCTTTTCCTACTTCAACAACGTGCCGGAGTTGGGGCGGGCGATGAAGTACGGCAACTCGCCGCCGCTGATGCCGGCGCCGACGGCCGAGCAGCAGACGGCGCTGGCGGCGCTCGATGCCAAGATTGCGGGGCAGGAGCGGTGGCTGGCGGCGCGGGCGACGACGATCGAAGCCGCGCGGCGGAGGTGGGAGCGGGAGATGCCAGCCGTGCACTGGGCGCCGGCGAGCATGCGCGATGGCGAGTACTTCACGCAGGGGGCGCCGGAGCGGTTCGACGGCAGCCGCGTGGAGGTGGACGCGAAATCAGGCAAGTTCGATATTGACGACCGGTGGTCGGTTGCGGCTTGGGTGGACGGCCAGGGGGCGGTGCTGACCCGCATCTCCGGCAACCGGCCGGAGGGGAAGGGCTATGGGCTGCACGTGCGGGACGGGAAGGTGTTTTTCCACATCACGAGCAACTGGGTGAACGATGCGCTGCGGGTCGAGACGGTGAAGCCGCTCGAGCCGGGGCGGGCGCATCATGTGGCCGTGACGTACACCGGTTCGCGGATGGCAGAAGGGGTGAAGGTGTACGTGGATGGGCAGTTGGCGGAGACGACGACGGTGATGGACACGCTGTACCGGCCGTTCCGCAACGCCGGGGGCGTGTACAAAGAGCCGGTGCGGGTGGGCGGCGGGGCGGGTAAGGAGAGCCAGTTTCAAGGCACGCTGAGCCAAGTGCGGCTGTACGCGCGGGTGTTGACCGGCGAAGAGGTGGCGATGCTGGCCGTGGGGCAGCCGCTGTCGGCGCTGGCGGGGAGAAAACGAACCCAGCCGGAGCAGCGCCAAGTGGAGCTGTACTACCTTGAAAAGGCAGCGGCGCCGGAGGTGCGGGCGGCGTGGCAGACGCTGGCCGGGCTGCGGGAGCAGCGGGAGAAGCTGGAGCGGACCTTTCCGACGGTGATGGTGATGGCCGAGGCGCCGCAGCGCAAACCGACCCATCTGCTGCTGCGGGGTCAGTACGATAAGCCGGGCGAGGTGGTGGAGCCGGGGCTGCCCGCGTTTCTACCGCGGCGGGCGGCGGCCGACCGGCTGGGCTTCGCGCAGTGGGTGGTGGACCCGGCCAATCCGCTGCTGGCGCGGGTGACGGTGAACCGATTCTGGCAGAGTCTGTTCGGCACGGGTATCGTAAAGACGACCGAGGACTTCGGGCTGCAGGGCGAGTGGCCGACGCACCCGGAGCTGCTCGACTACCTCGCCACGGAGTTTATCCGCGGCGGGTGGGATACCAAGGCGATGGTGAAGCGGATGGTGATGAGCGCGGCTTACCGGCAGTCGTCGCAGGCGACGCCGGAGCTGCTGCAGCGCGACCCGGACAACCGGCTGCTTTCGCGCGGCCCGCGGCTGCGGATGCCGGCCGAGATGATTCGCGATACGGCGCTGCACGCGGCCGGGCTACTGCACGAGAAGCTGGGCGGGCCGTCCGTGAAGCCGTACCAGCCGGAGGGGTTGTGGAAGGAGGTGATCATGCAGGACTTCGAGTACGACCAGGCCAAGGGTCCGGACCTGTACCGCCGCAGCCTGTACACCTTCTGGAAGCGAACTTCGGCGCCACCGATGATGATGAACTTCGATGCCTCGCAGCGGGAGGCGTGCACGGTGCGCGAGAACCGGACGAATACGCCGCTGCAGGCGCTGAACCTGATGAACGATGTGACGTTTGTCGAGGCGGCGCGCTTCATCGGCCAGCGGATGCTGCTCGAAGGCGGCGCCGACGCCGACAGCCGGCTGCGGCATGGCTTCCGGATCGCGCTGGGCCGACTGCCGAAGCAGGCCGAACTGGCCGTGCTGCGCGGCAACCTGAACTATCACCTGGACTATTTCGCCGGCAAGCCGGCCGAGGCCAAGGCGCTGTTGTGGCAGGGCGAGAGCCGGTCGGCGCAACTGCCCGAACGGGACCTGGCGGCTTATCAGGCCGTGGCCAGCCTGCTGCTGAATACCGATGAGTTTGTGACCAAGGAGTAAGTGACCATGCAACGCCGCCAGTTTCTCGCCGCCTTAACGACGCTGCTCGCCGAGAACGGCTATGCCGAAGGGCCGGTGCTGCACCATGCGCCGAAGGCCAAGCGCGTGATTACGCTGTTCCAGCACGGAGGGCCGTCGCAGCTCGATCTGTTCGACTACAAGCCGAATTTGGCCAAAGTGCGGGGTCAGGATCTGCCGGATTCCATCCGGCGGGGGCAGCGGCTGACCGGGATGACGGCCTACCAGGCGACGTTTCCCACCGCGCCCAGCCTGTTTCAGTTTGCCCGGCACGGGCAGTCCGGGGCGTGGTTCAGCGAACTGCTGCCGCACATGGCCAAGCACGCCGATCGGTGGACGATCCTGAAGTCGCTGTCGACCGAGCAGATCAACCATGACCCGGCCGTGACCTTCTTCCAGACCGGGTTTCAACTGGCGGGGCGGCCGTCGATCGGCTCGTGGGTCTCCTATGGGCTGGGGAGCGAGAATAAGGATCTGCCCGCGTTTGTGGTGATGATTTCGCAGGGCCGCGGGAACGCGCAGGCGCTGGCGGACCGGATGTGGGGTTCCGGGTTTATTCCAACGAGTCATCAGGGGGTGAAGTTCCGGGGCGGGAAGGATCCGGTGCTGTATTTGAGCGATCCGGAGGGTTATGACCGGACGGCGCGGAGGCGGTTTCTTGATGATCTCGGGCAACTGAACCGGTTGAAGCTCGATGAGTATCAGGACCCGGAGATTGCGACGCGGATTGCGCAGTACGAGATGGCGTTCCGGATGCAGGCGTCGGTGCCGGAGCTGGCGGATTTGTCGAAGGAGCCGGAGTCGACCTTCGCACTCTACGGGCCGGAGAGCCGGAAGCCCGGCAGCTACGCGGCTAACTGCATTCTGGCGCGGCGGCTGGCCGAGCGGGGCGTACGCTTTATTCAGCTCTTCCACCGGGGTTGGGACCAGCACGGGAGCCTGCCGAAGCAGATCCGCTGGCAATGCGAGGATACCGACCAGCCCTCGGCGGCGCTGCTGACGGACTTGCAGCAGCGGGGCCTGCTTGACGACACGCTGGTGCTGTGGGGCGGGGAGTTCGGGCGGACGGTGTATTCGCAGGGGACGCTGACGGCGACCGACTACGGGCGGGATCATCATCCGCGGTGCTTTACGATGTTGGCGGCGGGGGGTGGGTTCAAGCCTGGGGTCAGCTATGGTGAGACCGACGACTATAGTTACAACATCGCCAAGGATCCCATGGATGTTCATGATCTCCATGCGACGATGCTGCACTGTTTAGGCGTCGATCACACCAAACTGACGTTTAAGTTTCAGGGGCGCCACTACCGGCTAACGGATGTGCATGGGCGGGTGGTCCGGCCGCTGCTGGTGTAGCGTAGGCCACGGTCAGGACGGCAACAGTTTGCTGAGCAAACCGTCGAATCCGCCGTGGACGTTGACGGTGCCGACCTTTTCGGTGAGGCGTTCGAGGGTTTCCAACTCCTTGAGACGAATCAGGGTCGGGTTGTCTTCCATGAGTTTCGCCGTGTTGAGGAGGGACCGGGTGGCGGCGGTCTCTTCGCGGCGGCGGATGAGGTTGGCCTGCGCCTGCTTTTCGGCGGCGACGACCTGGTTGAGGATGTTCCGGATTTCGCCGGGCAGGATAATGTCCTTGAGGGCGATGCCGGAGACCTCGACGCCGAGAGCGGCCATCTCCCGCCGGACGGTGGCAGCGGATTCGGGTTCGATGTCGACCTTGTCGGCCAACACCTCGTCGAGCGAGCGTTTGCCGAGGGTGGAGCGGACGGCGAGTTGCAGCAGGCGGTAGAGGGTTTCGCCGTAGTTTTGGACGGCGATGGCGGCGGTGGCGGGATCGGCGACCCGGTACTCGGCGAGGATGTTGACGCGGAGGGAGACCTTGTCGCGGGTGAGGATCTCCTGGCCGGGAACTTCGAGCATCTGCCGGCGCAGGTCGATCAGCGTGATGGCGACGGGGGCGGCCGCCTGCCAGAAGCCGTAGCGGCCGGGTTCGAGGACGCGGACGAAGCGGCCATCGCGGCAGAGGACGCCGGCCATGCCGGCGGCAACCTCGTAGACTTTGAGGGCGGCGGCGTTGGTGCGTTCGATGGCAGTGAACAGGGCGGCGGGCACCTCCGGCGCCGCGTCGAGATCGAGGATCTCGGCGGTGGCCGGCTGCCAGAAGAGCTGCCGCTGGCCGGGGCCGACGATCGCTTCAAGGCGGCCGTGGACGCGGACAAGCGCTAACTGCCGCTCGGCGGTTTCCACCGGGAGAAAGTGGCGGGCGACGACATCGGGGCGGGTGCGCCAGAGGATCTCCGCCCAGGGGGAGGAGAAGGCGGCGTTGAGCGTGGAGTGGGTTTCGACGGTGACGAAGCGCCCGTAGTGGGTGCCCGGTCCGACGATGGTGAGAAAGCGGCCGCCGCGCGAGATGACCGCGCGCTCGGCGTCGCCGATGGTGTAGCGAATGCGGGGCATGGGAGTGTCCTCCAGAACGGGTTGGGTCCGCTTGCGGGACAGCAGGTTTGGCAAGGGTGAGCGCCAGAGCCGGCCTCCGCCATCCGGCAGTTTCAGCGGCCACGCAGGTTGCCCGACCATCCGCAAGCGGGGTTAAGGGGTGAACAGAGATGGGTTTCGAACCCGACGGTTTACAGCCGTTTCCATGGAGTCGAGAGCAAGGCGCTGGGCGGAACGCAGGAGCAGAGACTGTCTGCGCCGCAGACCAGCTTTACGCCACGGGTGAGCGGGGCGCAGGGAGCAATGGCCGTGGGCGCTTGCCGACGACTTCAGTAGATTACCGAAAGGCTGAATCAGTGTCAACCACTTTCTTGTGGTGTGTTAAAAAAATCGGTGCCTGAGGGGGAGCAGGAAAAGGGGGATGGCCGGCGGTACTCGATGGGGAGGCGGTGACGAGCCACGCGGGCGGGCCCTCCGCGTTGGGGCTGTAGTATGATCGGGCCAGATTCATGAACAGACGGGACTTTTTTGAAAAGACAGGCGCGGGCGCCTTGGCGTTGACCGGATGGAGCGGGCAGGCGCAGGGACCGGGGCCGGTGCGGACGGGCATGCTGGGAACGCAGCACAGCCACTTTGGCGGGAAGCTGGCCGCGCTGCGGAACAATCCGGACTTTGCCGTGGTGGGGATTGCCGAGCCGGACGCGGCGGCGCGGGGGAAGCTGCAGCAGGACGCGGGGCTGCGGGGGATGCGGTGGATGAGCCAGGAGGAGATGCTGGCGGACGCTTCGCTGCAGTTGATTGTGGTGGAGTGCGCGGCGTGGGAGGCGGTGCCGTGGGGGAAGAAGGTAATTGCGGCGGGCAAGCATCTGCATTTGGAGAAGCCGCCGGGCAATGGGTGGGCGCCGTTCCGGGAGCTGGTCGAAGAGGCGCGGCGGAAGAAGCTGCTGCTGCAGACGGGTTATTTGTGGCGGTGGCATAAGGGCGTGATGGCGGGCATTGAAGCGGCGCAGAAGGGCTGGCTGGGGGAGGTGTTCATGGTGCGGGGGAGCATGGACGCCGACCGGGACCAGGGGCAGCGGGACGTGGAGGCCAAGTACAAGGGCGGGGGGTTGTTTGAACTCGGTGGGCACGTGCTGGACCGGATGGTGGAGCTGCTGGGGCGGCCCAAGGCGGTGCAGAGCGTGCTGCGGCACCACACGAGCAGCCCGGACAAGCTGGCGGATAACAACGTGGCGGTGCTGGAGTTTGAGAAGGCGTTGGGGGTGCTGACGCAGTCGGCGAAGATGGCGGGGGCGAGCGACCACCGTTCGTTCGAGATTCTGGGGACGGAGGGGAGTGTGATTCTGCATCCGGAGGCGAATCCGCCGCGGATGCGGGTGTTCCTGAAGCAGGCGCGGGGGCCGTACCGGGAGGGTTGGCAGGATGTGGCGATTCCGCCGCAGCCGCGGTTTGTGCCGGATTTTCAGGAGTTGGGGGCGGCGATCCGCGGCGGTAAGGCGCTGAAGCACTCCTATGACCATGAGTTGTTACTGCACGAGACGCTGTTGCGGGCCTCGGGGGAGTTAAAGGGATGACGAAGAACATTTCGCGCCGGACGGCGCTGGCAAGTTTGGTGGCGGCCGGGGCGGTGCGCGGATCGCAGGCGAATTCAGCGGTGGCGGTGGGGGTGATCGGGACGGGGAACCGGGGGACGTTTGTCGGGTCGATGATGGCCAAGCATACGCCGGCGCGGATTACGGCGGTGTGTGATCTGTTTCCCGAAAAAATGGAGCAGGCGCGAAAAGCGATGGGCGCCGAGCAGGCGCAGATGTACAAAGACTTCCGGCAGATGCTCGAGTCGAAAGACGTGGACGCGGTGTTGATTGCAACGCCGGTGTTTCTGCACGCCGAGCATTTCGAGGCGGCGGTGAAGTCGGGCAAGCACATCTATATTGAGAAGCCGGCGGCGGCGGACGTGGCGGGCTGCAAGCGGATCATGCGGGCGGCGGATGCGGCGGACCGGAAGGTGAACATCACGTTCGGGTTTCAGCGGCGGTACGCGCAGACGTATCAGAAGGCCAAGAGTTTGGCCGATTCCGGGGCGGTGGGGGAGATTCATCTGGGGTTCGCGCGGTTTATCAAGAGCGACGGCGACCGGGCGGGGGAGGCGCGGCGGCCGGCGCCGCGGACCGACCTTGAGAAGGTGCAGCGATGGGGCGAGTGGAAGGATTTGTCGGGCGATTTGATTGTCGAGAACAATGTGCACTCGATTGACGTACTGAACTGGTTTTTGGGCGGGCGGCCGTTGAGCGCGATTGGGAGCGGAGGGAGCAAGACGCGGCGGCAGGGCGATATGCGGGACCACAACTTTGTGGCGTTCGACTATGGGAAAGGGGTGGAGGGTCAGTTGTCGGGGATGACGCTGGCGCCGCCGGGATACCGGGACGTGGTGGAGCAGTTTTTCGGAGCCAAGGGCGTGATTGAGACTTCGGAGAACCACTGGCGGCATTTCCGCGGGCGGGGGCAGGAGACGGTGGAGCAGTCGCCGCGGAACATCACAATTGATTCGGTGGCGGCGTTTGTGGAGCGGATCCGGACGGGCAAGCCGGAGAACACAGGGGTGCGGGGCGCGGAGAGTTCGCTGACGGCGATTCTGGGGCGGATGGCGATGGACGCGCGGCGCGTGGTGACGTGGGAGGAGATGATGCGGTCGGCTTAGTCGCGGCGGCGGGCGAGAGCTTTGACGTCGGCGAGGGTGCGCATGGCGTCGCGCAGGGGGATGTATTCCATGCCGACGAAGCCCTGGTAGGCGGAGTTGCGGATGGCGCGGAAGACGTTGCCGAAGTGGATTTCGCCGGTGCCGGGTTCGTTGCGGCCGGGGACATCGGCGATGTGGAGGTGGCCGATGGCGGGGAGGTTTTCGCGGAAGGTGGCGATGAGGTTTCCTTCCATGATCTGGACGTGGTAGAGGTCGTAGAGGATCTTGACGAAGGGGCTGCCGACTTTACGGATGATCTCGAAGGCTTCGGGGGTGCGGTCGAGGTAGTAGCGGGAGTGGTTGTCGCCTTTGGGGTTGAGGGGTTCGATTTTGGCGAGGGTGTTGATGACCTCGACGACGATGGTGATGCCGGCGGGGGCGACGAGATCGTGGGCGCGCTTGAGGCCTTCGACGATGCTGTCGTGCTGTTCGGAGCGGGAGCGGCCGGGGACGCGGAAGCCGGAGAGGACGACGATCTGGGTGGCTTCAAAGCGCTGGGCGGCTTCGAGGGAGGCGCGGAGTTCGGCAAGGAAGCCGGGGCGTTCGGCGGGGTCGCAGAGGCCCATGCCGACGGGGTTGACGCCTTTGTTGCCGACGAGGCTCACGCAGGTGAGGCCGAGGCGGTTTTTGAGCGGGGTGATTTCAGCGGGGTTCGAGGCGCGCCAGTCGCCGAACTCGAAGCCCTGATAGCCGGCGTCGGCGACCCGGGCGATCTGGCGGGCGAGGGGGAGGCCGGGGAAGAGGGGCTCGACACGGACGGAGAGCTTGAGTTCCGGAGCAGGCATGGATCCGATTATCTTCCGGCGGGGGGCTGCTATACAATAACGCCGTGATCCGTTTATCGCATGGTTTTCTGCTGACGCTTGCCGCCGGGGCGGGCTTGCTGCCGGCGCAGAGTATTCGCGTGGTGAAGTTTTCCGAGAGTGATCCGTTCCGGATGGGCGAGGTGACGTCGCGGCGGATTATTCATCCCGGCCTGGGGGCGAAGAACACGACGTTGAACCTTTCGGTTTCGAAGCCCGGGTCGGAGTTTGCGCAGCACGTGCATGATTACTCGGACGATACCATTCTGGTGCTGGAGGGCGAGGTGAACCTGCGGCAGGGGGATGCGCGGCATCTGTTCCGGGCCGGGGAGTGCGCTTTTGTGCCGACGGGGCAGATTCACGGGACGATTACGGCGGGGACGGGGGAGGCGGTGATGATCAGCTTTCAGAACCCGCCGGATTTGATTTTGTACACGGGGGCGCGGGATTCGAAGCGGCCGGGGGCGGCGGCGCCGAAGGGCGTGATTACGCCGGGAGCGGTGAAGTACGTGCCGTTCCGGGCGCGGAAGGCCGGGGCGTTTACGGGACCGGAGCAGGGGTCGAACCGGGCAGCGGGGATCCGGCGGCAGTTGCAGCCGGGGACGAAGTTTCAGACGCAGGTGGCGGCGGGGGGCGAGGAGCTGCTGTTTGTGTGGAAGGGGGCGGTGCGGGTGACGGACCAGGCGGGGAAGGTATATGAGGCCGGGGAGCGGGATACGGTGTTTATTCAAGGGGCGGCGGATTTACGGGTGGAGGCGACGGCGGCCGGGGAGTTGATTCAGGTGAAGGCGCCGGGTACGAAGGCGCCGTGAGACGGCGGGAGTTTGCCTTGGCCGCGGCGGCGGGCGGGGTGATGGCCGGGGCGGAGCCGGCGCGGATTCGGGCGGCGATGATCGGCACGGGCCATGGCCACGCGCACAGCAAGGTGCTGGCGCTGCGGAGCATGCGGGAGTACGAGTTTTTGGGCGTGTGCCGGCCCGAGGCGGAGGACCCGGCGATTGGGCCGGCGTTTGGGGAGGTGCCGCGGCTGCGGGTGGAGGAGGTGCTGGGGGATACGCGGATCGGGATGGTGGCGATTGAGTTTGCCGACCCGGATACGAATCTTGAGTACGCGCACCGGGCGGTGGCGGCGGGGAAGTTTGTCCATCTGGACAAGCCGCCGGGGTCGAACTGGCAGAGTTTCCGGCGGCTGCTGGGGGAGGCGGGCAAGCGGGGACTGGTGGTGCAGATGGGTTACCAGTGGCGCTACCATCCGGCGATGATGGCGGCGATGGAGGCGGCCAGGCAGGGGTGGCTGGGGCGGGTGTACCGGTTCCGGGCGTCCATCGACAAGCCGATTGGAGCGGCCGAGCGGAAGCATCTGGCGAAGTACCGGGGCGGGATGATGTTTTCCGAGGGCTGCCATCTGATTGACCGGGCGACGTGGCTGCTGGGGGAGCCGAAGAAAGTGACCGGGGTGCTGGCGCGGCACGGCAGCGACGGACTGGCGGATAACTGCGTGGCGATTCTCGAGTACGCGGGGGCGCTGGCGGAGATTTCGATGGCGGGGTATCTGCCGCAGGGGAATCAGCAGCGGTACCTGGAGATTCGCGGGACGAACGGGTGGGCGAGGGTGCAGCCGTATACGGGATCGTCGCTGACGGTGGAGTTGCAGGAGGCGGCGGGGCCGTACGCGGCGGGCCGGCAGACGCTTTCCCCGCCCTACCCGCCGGGGTTGGGCTACACGCCGGACTTTGCCGAGTTGGCGGCCGTGATGGGCCAGCGCGGGCGGCCGGTTTACAGCGCGGCCCATGATTTGATGACGCACCGCGTGCTGCTGCAGGCGTGCGATATGCTCACTCTTTAAAAGGAACGATGCTCATGAATCCGATCGACAGAAGAACGCTGATCCAGACCGCGGCGCTGGTGCCGCTGCAGGCGGTGCGCGGGACGGCGCAGAACAGCAAGATCCGGGTGGGATTGATCGGGGCCGGTAACCGGGGGGCGTACACCGGGACGATGATGCATAAGCAGCCGGCGGCGCAGATTACGGCGATCTGCGATGTGAACGAGGAGCAGATGGCGAAGGCCAAGGAGCGCATCGGCGCCGCGGGGGCCAAGAGCTACCGGAACTATCAGGAGGTGCTGGCGTCGCCGGACGTGGACGCGGTGATGATTGCCACGCCGGTGTATCTGCATCCGGAGCATTTCGAGGCGGCCGTGAAGGCCGGCAAGCACGTCTACATGGAGAAGCCGGCGGGGTTGGACGTGGCCGGGTGTAAGCGGGTGATGCAGATTGCCGACCGGGCGGACCGGAAGCTGAACATTGCTTTCGGCTTTCAGCAGCGCTACGGCGGGGTGTATGTGAAGGCCAAGCAGATGCTGGATTCGGGCGCGATCGGGAAGGTACGCGAGGTGCACGGGGAGTTTTTGAAGTTTGCGCTGAGCGGGAGTGAGCCGCCGGTGGCGCCGCCGCGGAATGAGAAAGAGAGGCTGGAGCAGTGGAAGCTGTGGCGGTCGACGTTTGGCGAAGTGATTGTGGAGACGTATGTGCATAACATCGACGCGATCAACTGGTTTGTGGGGGCGCGGCCGCTGAAGGCGATCGGAACGGGGGGAAGGACGGTGGAGAAGCGGGGGGACCTGCTTGACCATCTGAGCGTGACCTACGATTATCCGGACCGGGTGCAGATGACGTTCATCGGGTCGCAGATGACGCCGAAGTTTTTCCGTTCGAACCGGGAGCGGTACATCGGGGAGAAGGGGTTTATTGAGACGGCGCGGGAGTATTGGACTTACAGCACGGGCGGGGCGCCGGTGACGGAGCGGTCGGGGCAGGATATTACCAACGACGCGATTGCGGAGTTTGTGCGGCGGGTGAGCGAGGGTAAGCCGGAGAACACGGGGGTGCGCGCGGCGGAGAGTACGCTGACGGCGATTCTGGGGCAGATGGCGATTGATCAGAAGCGCGAGGTGAGCTGGGAGGAGATGATGCGGTCGGCCTGACGGGGCCTATGATATGATCCGGCCATGATTGGCCGCTTGCTTCTCCTTTCTGTCTCGCTTAGTTCCGCGGTGCTGGCGCAGAACATCACCGCTTCGATTACCGGTACCGTCAAGGACGCCACGGGGGCCGTGGTGCCGAACGCCACGGTGCGGGCGACCAACACGGGCACCCAGACGCAGTTTGACGGGGTTTCCGATGGTACGGGCACTTACCTGCTCCGGAACCTGCCGGTGGGCGTGTACACGGTCCGCATTGAATCGAAGGGATTTCAGGGATGGGAGTCGCGGGATGTGCGGCTGCAGGTGAACGAGATGGCGCGTATTGACGCGAGTCTGAACGTGGGCGCGACGACGGAGACGGTGACGGTATCGAGCAACGTGATCAACGTCGATACGACTTCAGCGACGCTCAAGACGGTGGTGGACCAGCGGCGCATTGAGCAGCTGCCGCTGAACGGGCGGAACGCGACGCAGCTGATGCGGCTGGTGGCGGGGGTGGTGGCGGACCCGCGGGCGGACGTGACGTCGGGGACGACGTATCCGGGGACGACGCCGGTATCGGTGAACGGCGGGCGGGCGAACGCGACCAACTATGTGCTCGACGGGGCGCAGAACAACGACCCGTATTCGAACGCGCCGAACCCGTTTCCGAATCCGGATGCGCTGCAGGAGTTCAGCGTGCAGACGAATAATTTCAGCGCGGAGTTTGGCCGGCAGTCGGGCGGGCTGGTGAACGCGGTGACCAAGTCGGGGACTAACGAGTTACACGGCAGTTTGTTTGAGTTTGTACGGAACCAGGCGTTTAACGCGACGGGCTTTTTTGGACCGGCCGATCCGGCGACGGGACGGCGGCGGCAGGACGGGTTGAAGCGCAATCAGTTCGGGGGCACGATTGGCGGGCCGGTGGTGCTGCCGAAGATTTATAACGGCAAGGACAAGACGTTCTTTTTTGCTTCCTACCAGGCGACGCTGCTGCGGGTGATTCCGGCCGAGGTGCAGCGGATTGTGCCGACGACGCTGCAGCGGGCCGGCAACTTTTCGCAACTGACGCGGCCGCTGCGCGATCCGCTGGCGAATGCACCGTTTCCGGGCAACGTGATTCCAGCCAACCGGATCAACCCGGTGAGCCGGACGCTGGTGGATACGGCGCTGCCGGATGGCGGGGCTTCGGGGCGTATTTCGACGATTGTGGCTTCGCCGAACAATGACCATCAACTGATGCTGCGGGGCGATCATCAGTTTTCGCAGAGTAACCGGATGTCGGGGCGGTACTACAAGAGCTGGTCGGAGTCGGCGGCGTTTCTGAATCCGCGGAATGTACTTGAACAGACGAGTGGCGGGCAGTGGTACAACGAGTCGATTGTGCTGACCAATACGCACACGTTTACCCCGACGTTGGTGAACCAGGCGCTGTTCAGCGTGAACAGCACCGACGGCAAGTTTGTGCCGCCGCAGCCGGACAAGAGCCTGGCGAGTTTGGGGCTGCGTTACTACAACGACCCGATCATCAAGTGGGATATCGACATTGCCGGTTACTTCCGGATCAACACGGGCGATACGAACTCGTTTCCGCGGCGGGAGTTCCAGTATTTGGACACGGTGCGCTGGACCAAGGGCAAGCATAGCCTGACTTTTGGCGGCGAGTACGGGCGGGGAAGCAACGACATCATCAACAACTTCCGGGCCAACGGGCAGTGGTCGTTCAACGGGGCGGCGCCGTTTACGACCGATTCGCTCGCGGATTTCATGATCGGCTCGTTCAACAGCCTGACGCAAGGGATTGGCGAGTACAAGGAGACGCGGTTCCAGCGTTTGGGGTTGTTCGTGCAGGATTCGTGGAAGGTTTCGCGCCGGTTGACGGTGGACGTGGGCGCGCGGTGGGAGCCGTTCTTCCCGTTTACGGATACGCTCGACAAGGTGGCGGTGTGGCGGCCGTCGGAGCGTTCTCGGCGGTATGTGAATGCACCCGCGGGGGTGATCTACGCCGGGGACCCGAACGTGCCGAAGGGGACGACGCCGACGGCGTGGGGGAACCTGGGTCCGCGCATGGGTTTTGCGTGGGACGTATTCGGGGACGGCAAGACGGCGGTGCGGGGCGCGTACGGGATCTTCTTTGACTCGTTCAACAGCATTGCGACGAACTCGCAGGCCAACCAGGCGCCGTTTGGCACGGTGGTGACGGTGTTCGGATCGAACGCCAACAGCTTCACGGACCCGTGGGCGGGGACGACCAACCCGTTCCCTGCCCCGAAGAATCCGCCGTCGACGGCGGTGTTTCCGCAGTTCTCGACGCAGTTTTTGAACGCGGCCGATTTCCGGAACCCTTATATCCAATCGTGGAACCTGACGATAGAGCGGGAGATTTGGGGTGGCTTCGTTTCGCGAGCGGCGTATGCGGCGTCGAAAGGAACGCGGCTGATGACGCTGCGGGAGTTGAACGCGGCGGTTTTTACGCCGGGGGCGACGACGGCGACGACGAATCAGCGGCGGCCGTTCGGTCCGGCGATGGGATCGACGACGATTGTGGAGGCGGTGGGCAACTCGACCTACCACGCTTTCCAGTGGACGCTCGAGCGGCGTTTTCGGGATGGGTTCACCATTCTGGCGAACTATCAGTTTTCAAAGTCGATCGACGATACGTCGGCGAACAAGGGCACGGGGCAGGTGCGGACGAATCCGAACAACCAGGCTTTTGACAAGGGCCTTTCGGACTTCAACCGTCCGCAGGTGTTTAATTTCTCGGGCCTGTGGGAGGTTCCGATCAAGTTCAAGAACCGGGCGGCGAACTTCGCGATTGGCGGGTGGAACCTGAATGCGATTGTGAATCTGTCGTCGGGGCAGCCGATTACGGTGACGAGCGGCGTGGACAACGCGCGGACGGGGACGGGCGGGCAGCGGGTGGACTACAACGGCAACCCGTTCTTCAGCGGAGACCGAAGCCGGAACGAGATCGTGACGGAGTATTTGCGCCGGTCGGTGTTTACGCCGAACGCGTTGGGGACATTCGGCACGATTGGCCGGAACACGTACTATGGGCCGGGCCTGGCGAACGTGGACTTCGGCCTGGCGAAGGATTTCCGGGCGAACGAGCGGCTGGTGACGACGTTCCGGTTTGAGACGTTCAACGCGTTGAACCGGGTGAATTTCAGCAACCCGACGACGGCGCAGAACAACGGGAACTTCATGCGGATTACGGGTACGAGTTCGCCGCGGATTCTGCAGTTGGCGCTGCGTCTGGTGTTCTAGAGTCGGGAGGAGTAGGGAGCGGCGGCCAAGGTTGCGATCGCCTCCTTCGTTTGCCGGCGAGGGAGAATCGGCGCTGACGGTGGCTTCCGTGGATTACTTTCTCGTTTAACGCAGCGTTCATCGACGGGCGGTAAACTGGGGGCATGCTAAATCGCCGGTTGTTTCTGGCCCAATCGGGCACGCTGATCTCGTCGTTGGCCGCGCTGCGGACGCCGTTGTTTGCGGCGCCGAAGTTTGCGAAAGATCCGTTCCGGCTGGGGGTGGCTTCGGGCGACCCGACGGCTTCGGGCGTCGTCCTGTGGACGCGGCTGGCGCCGGAGCCGCTCGCGGAGGACGGCCGGGGCGGCATGGAGAACGCGGCGGTAGAGGTGGAGTGGCGGATCGGGGAGAACGAGGCGATTTCGAAGGGGGTGAAGCGGGGGCGGGCGGTGGCGACGCCGAATCTGGGGCATGCGGTCCACGTCGAAGTGGAAGGGCTGCGGCCGGACCGTTGGTATTGGTATCAGTTCAAGGCCGGGAACTATACGAGCCCGGTGGGGCGGACGCGGACGATGCCGGCGGCGGGGGCCAAGGCGGCGAAGCTGCAGTACGCGTTTGCTTCGTGCCAGCACTGGGAGGCGGGGCTGTGGACGGCGTACGAGCACATGGCGAAGGAGGAACTGGACCTGGTGATCCATCTGGGCGACTACATCTACGAGGGGCCGGAGCGGACGAACGGGGTGCGGCGGCATCAGGGGCCGGAGATCACCACGCTGAGCCACTACCGGAACCGGCACGCGCTCTACAAGAGCGACCCGGCGCTGCAGAAGGTGCACCAGATGTTCCCGTGGGTGGTGACCTGGGACGACCACGAGGTGGATAACAACTACGCGGGCGACGTGGCCGAAGATAAGCAGACGCGGGCGGAGTTGCTCGAGCGGCGGGCGAACGCCTACCAGGCTTACTACGAGAACATGCCGCTGCGGGCGGCGGCGCTGCCGAAGGGTTCGGCGATGCAGTTGTACCGGACGGTGGACTTTGGCGACCTGGCGCGGTTCGCGGTGCTCGATACGCGGCAGTACCGGACGGATCAGCCTTGCGGAGACGGAAACAAGTCCGGATGCCGGGAGGCGTTTGACCCGCAGGCGACGATTCTGGGGGCGGCGCAGCGGGAGTGGCTGTTCGGGACGCTGGATAAGTCCAAGGCGCGGTGGAACGTGGTGGCGCAGCAGGTGCTGATGGCGAAGATCGATACGAAGGCGGGGGCGGAGGAGGCGTACTCGATGGACCAGTGGAGCGGGTACGAGGCGGACCGGAAGAAGGTGCTCGATTTCTTTGCGCAGCGGAAGCCGTCGAACCCGATTGTGATTACGGGCGATATTCATTCCAACTGGGTGGCGGATTTGAAGATGGACTGGAAGGACGAGCGGTCGGCGACGGTAGGGACGGAGTTTGTGGGGACGTCGATCAGCAGCGGCGGAGACGGGGCGGAGGAGCGGCCGACGACGCAGGCGCAGTACCGGGAGAACCCGCATTTGAAGTGGTTTAACGGGCAGCGGGGGTATGTGAAGTGTACGGTGACGCCGGCGGAGTACCGGGCGGATTACCGGGTGGTGCCGTATGTGACGCGGCCGGGGGCGCCGATTGCGACGCGGACGAGTTGGACGGTGGAGAGCGGGCGGATGGGGGTGAAGAAGAGCTAGGGGGAGGCCGCGGCCCGTTACCCTCCACCTTACGATACGTAAAGTGGCTTTGAATCGCGATTAAGGTTCGCTTTGCCCGACGACTTTGAACAGGTTCGAGCAGGGAGACGCGATGCGGGCTACGATCGGCCGTGGACTTGAGGAAGTGCGTTTGCCGAAGCGCCTGCGGTTGCCTTCTCCCCGCAGGTCCTAAAAGCTCCCGGGAAGCGTGTCATAGGCTGCGAAGTCTTTGTCTCCGTGGAGGAGCAGCTGACGAGGCAGGGTGCGCGGCATCGGGTTCCCGGATTGATACCTGGCAGGGCGAGCCGCTCCGTTTTTGCGCAGGGGCGATGAGCTGCATTTCTGCTTCGGAGCAACCATTCGGAGCAACCATTCTGAGCAACCATGGGGCAGACGCTCCCGGAGAGGGATGGCGATGTATATCCGGTGCCCGCCGAAAGGAGGCGGCGCGTACCGCTCGCACTGGCTTGCTCGGTAGCCGGACGCTTCGAGTTAACGAGAGCGGAGACGTGCGCCATGGTGTAGGGAGCCCGCGGAGGCGGGGAGTGGAGCGATTTGCGGGCGGCCGTGGCCGGCAGGTGACGATGGGGTAACCTGCCGGGGTCAGCGGGGCGGGAGGCGGGGAAGCCCGGCGAGGATACTCGGCCGGGATACGCGGGCGAGAGGGGGGCTGGTCAGAAGCGGAAGCGGAGAGCGGCTTGCATGGTGCGTGGTCCACCGATGGTGGAGGCGATGACGCCGGCCGTGCCGGGACCTCCAGCCGCCAGAGTTGAGGCTGGATTCGTGAAGGTTGGCTGGTTGAAGGCGTTGTAGGTTTCCCAGCGGAACTCCAGTTGGTAGGACTCGCGGATTTTGATGAGCTTACCGAGCATAAAGTCGTACTGGACCTGGCTCGGTCCGCGGAGGATGTTGCGGCCCGCGTTGCCCCAGGTGTCGAGCGAATCGGTGAAGGCCGAGGGGTTGAAGAAGAGGTTCAGGCGGTCCTGCGTCCGGCCGTCGCGCCGGGCGTCGGCGATCGTCTTGCCGGGGGCGAAGCTGGGCCGCACACGGCTTGGCTGCGCCCAGCGGGCGTTGGTGGTGGCGTTCCCTAGCGCCGAGAACGGAGCGCCGCTCTGCAGCGTCATCAGGCCGCTGAGCGACCAGCCGCCGAGGAGCGTCTTGAAGCGGGCGGGGGCCGGGAGCTCGAGGACGTAGACGCCGGTGAAGCGATGGGTGCGGTCGAAGTCCGAAGGGCCGCGGTTGTTCGCCAGATTGAAGCCGTCGTGTTCGATGACCCCGCCATCGGAGCTGACGTTGTCCATCGACTTGGCCCAGGTATAGGAGAAGTTGCCGGTGACCCACTTGCCGAGGCGGCGTTTGAAGTTTGCCTGAAGGCTATGGTAAGAGGCTTGGCCCCAGTTGGAGCGTTGGCGAAAGCCGCCGGCGCGATTGAGGCCGAGGAACTCAGGCTTGACGAAGAAGTCCGGGGCGATCAGGGCGCCGGTGGAGGTGAAGATGCTGTTAAAGCCGTTGACCGGGGTTTGACGCGGATCGAGCGGCTGAGCGAGATTCAGGCGGGCCATGAGTCCGACGCCGCGGGAGCCGACGTAGCGAACATCGAGCAGGCTACCGGCCATGGGTTCGTATTGGAGGTTCATGGTCCACTGCTGGACGTAGGGGGTGCGAAGGAGCGGGTCGACGAAGGTGTTGTTCTTCGGGCTGAAGGGGCTGGTGGCGGGGAAGGCGGAGCCGTCGAACTTTCGCCAGGAGGCGGCGCCGGTGGAGGGGTTGCGGAGGATGGTGACGTTGAAGGGGATTTGGAAGGGGTTGACGTTGAGCTTGGGGTAGGGGTCGGCCATGTCGACGGGTGCGGGGACGTTTTGATAGATAAAGAACGGGGCGGAGAGTTGGAGGTCGGTCTTGATGGCGCCGGAGGTGCGTTCGTAGAACATGCCGTAGCCGGAGCGGAGGACGAGCTTGGGGGTTAGCTGCCAAGCCATGCCGATGCGGGGGGCGATATTGTTCCAGTCGGGTTTGATGGTGGAGGCCCAGGGGGCTTTGAAGACGTTGTCGAGGTTGAAGGGGGTGCCGGGTTCGACGAGGATCCCGAGTTTGAGGGGGTTGAAGTTGGGCTGAAAGAAGGCGGACTTGGGGTCGACGTAGAAGCCAGGCTTGGCGAGGCCGAGGGCGGCGGCGGTAGAGGCGGTGTAGTAGTTGCCGATGCGGCCTTCGGCGTCGTTGGGGTTGCCGTAGTAGTCGTAGCGGACGCCGAGGTTGAGGGTGAGGCCGGGGCGGATGCGCCAGTCGTCCTGGAGGAACATGCTGAAGTCTTTCATCTTGAAGTGGCGGCGGGTGTCGCCCTGGTCGAGGTCGGAGCCGCCGCCGGCGGCGCCGTGGCCGGTGAAGAAGAGGGCCCAGTTGTTGTAGTCGAGGTCGCCGTTGGTGCGGGCCATATACTCGCCGGCGATGGTGGGCCGGCGGAATTCGCCGCCGAATTGGATGGTGTGGCGGGCGCGGGTGTAGCTGACGGTTTCCGATACGTTGATGACGCGCTGGCGGTCAAAGAAGTCCCAGGCGTTACCGATGCCGGCGGTAGAGCGTTGAGTATTGATGTCGATGGTAGGCATGAGCGAAGCGAGGCCGCCGATGGAGGCTTCGAGGGGATTGAAAATGCCGAGGGAGGAGTTAGTAATGTCGCGGAATTTGGAGACGCGAGTGTTAAAGAGCTCGAAGAAGCCGCCACGAAGCTCCGAGACCCACTGAGTGCCAAAGGTTTTGGTGTGCTGGAGGCCGGCGGTATAGGAGGGGGTAAGGCCAAAGGTGGGAGAGGGCGAGGAGTTGGCCCAACCGAACGCTTCTTCAACATAGGAGGCGGAGCGGATGTAATTGAGGCGGAGACGGTTGGCGGTGGAGAAGTTATGGTCGATGGAGCCGGAGCCTGCCCAGGAGTTAAAGAACGTGGGAAAGGACTGCTGGAGCAGGCCTTCGTTGCCGAAGCTGGCGTTGCCGGAGAGCAGCGGCATGGCGGAGTTGTAGCTGGGCAGGAGGAACTTGCCATCGCGCTTCTGATTGGCGATATTGACGGCGACGGGGTGGATGTCCTGGGCGGTGAGGGTGCGGAAGCGGACATTGCCAGGGGTGGTACTGGCAAAGAACTTGGATTCGAGGCCGGGAATCTGGTCGGCGGGGAAGGCGCGGAGGGCCGTGAGGAAGTTGTTGGCGAAGGCGGGGTTGCCGGCGGCGCCGGACTGGAGCCATTGGTTGGTTACCGCGGCGAGGGATTCGCGGGTGCGGGCCTCGCCGAGGCCGACGGGGACGCCGGTAGCAGCAATGGCCCGCTGGGCGAAGCCGCTGAGAAAGTCAGTGCGCTGAACGGAGGCAAAGAAGAAGGTCTTATCGCGGATAATCCGACCGCCGAGGGTGGCGCCGGTTTCGTTGCGGCGGAACTTGGGGCGGGGGGTGCCGGCGCGATTGAGGAAGAATTCGTTGGCATTCAGCCTTTCATTTTGCAGGAAATGGTAGCCGGAGCCGTGGAAGGAGTTGGAGCCGCCGCGGGTGATGAGGGAGACGTTACCACCGCCGTTGCGGCCGGTGGAGGCGCTGTAGAGGGCCGTCTGCATTTCGACCATTTCGAGGGCGTCGAGCGGGACGCTGATGCTGCTGCCGAGGCCGCCGTTGGCGTTCATCATGTTGGTGGCGTCAAGGCCGTTGATGGCCATGGAGTTGTTGGTAGGCCGGGCGCCGTTGACGGAGGGATTGAGGGATTGGGAGCCATCGTCGGCCTGGCCGCCGGGGGAGGTGGCGAGGTTCATGCCGCGTCCGGTGCGGTCGGGCAGGGGCGCGGCGACGCCGGCTTCGGCGACGAGGAGGTGGGTGACGTTGCGGGAGGAGGTGGGGATGTTTTGGATCTGCTGCGCGGAGAGGCTAAAGGACTGCGTGGCGCGGGTGGTTTGGAGGAGGTCGGCCCCTTCGATGACCTGGACCTGTTCGGAGAGGCCGCGGGTGCGGAGGGTGAGTTTGAGTTGGGCGGGGGCGCGTTCGGTGAGGCGGACGGCGACGGTGGAGTCTTCAAAACCGGCGAAGACGGCGGTGAGCTGGTAGGCCGCGCAGGGAACGGCGGCGAAATTGGCGGCGCCTTCGGCCGAGGTGACCGCGGCGAGGATGCGGTTGGTGGCCTGATCGCGGAGGCGGAGGGAGGCGTTGGCGACGCGGCCGGCCGAGGCGTCTTCGACGACGACCGTGAGGGAGCACTGGGCAAAGAGGGGGAGCGCGGACAGGAGCAAGAGAACGATACGCTGCATGAGATGCAGAGTAGCGAGCGGGCCGTTACCGACTTATCAATTTCCGGTTACTTTTGCACGAATTACAAACAATTCACACATTAATTGTGGCGATGGCCTGCATTTCTACCAATGCCCCGTAGTGCAACTCCGGCACGGGCACGACGGCGCGGGCGGGGGGTACGGGGACGGCGGCGAGGAAGGCGGCGTAGGTTGAGTTGACGAGGGGCCAATGCTCGATGCCAGCGACGTAGATCGTTACCTGGACGAGGTGCGTAAGATCAGCGCCGGCGGCGTGGAGCAGATGCTGGAGATTGGCCAGGACCTGGTTTGTCTGTTCGACGATGCCGCCGGAGACGAGGCGGCCGTGGGCGTCGAGGGGGAGTTGGCCGGAGAGAAAGAGCAAGTTACCCGCGCGCACGGCGGGGGAGTAGAAGCCGCCGGGCGCGGGGAGGTGGGGCGAGGTGACGGCGGAGGGCATGACGGGGTCAGGCTTCGGCGATCACTTCGATTTCGACCAGACAGCCGAAGGGGATGGCGGCGACGGCAACGGTAGTACGGGCGGGAGGATTTTCGCCGAAGCGGCCGCGGAAGGTTTCGTTCATCGGGCCGTAGTTGTTGATGTCCGAGAGGTAGACGTTGCACTTGACGGCCTTCTCCATCGAAGAGCCGACGTGCTTGAGGTTGGCTTCAATGGAGTCGAGGACGTACTTGGTCTGCTCCTGGATGGTGCCGCCGTCGATCTTGCCGGTACCGGAGACGAAGACGAAGCCGTTGCAGGTGACGGCGGGGGAGTAGAGAGGGGCCTTGCCGTCTTTGGGGCGGCCGTCTTTGAAGTGGGACTTCCGGGCTTTGGGCTGTTTAGGGGCCGCGGCGGCGGGAACGGCGAGGGCGGCGGCGGCGAGGAGGTTACGTCGGGAGTTGGCCATAAGAGTTTCCTCATCGTATCAGCCGGGGCGGGCGGGAGTTAGACGCCGGCGGTTTTGAAGATTGCCTCGGACTGCGTTTTGATGCGCCGGGCGAGGGTGGAGGGGTCCGCCTGTTGGAACTCGGGCAGGAAAAGTTCGACGGTGATGGGGCCGGTGTAGCCGCGGTCGACGAGTTTGCGGAGGATTTTGGCGAGCGGGGCGACGCCATCGCCGGGGACGACGCGAGATTGCATGTCGAGGAGCTCGCGCGGCATGGCGGGGGTGTCGTTGAGGTGGGCGTGCAGGATTTCGCCAGGGCGGATGGAGTCCATGTCTTCGAAGTGGCTGGGGCCGGACCAGAAGTGGTAGCAGTCGAAGATGACGCCGAAGTTGGGATGGGCGGCGTCGCGATGGAGGCGAAGGGCGGTGGGTAGGGAGGCGAGGAAGGTGGAGTTGCGGACGAATTCGGCGCCGACTTTGAGGCCGAACTCGCGAGCGACTTCGGCGACGCGGCGGATGTTGTCGATGCTTTTGGCGTAGTCGCCGGGGCCGAACTTGGCGGCGGTGACGCAGGGAGAGTAGACGATGGGCGCACCGAGAGTGGCGAACTGTTCGCAGCGGTGGCGGAAGGCGGCGAGCTTCTCTTCGAAGGCGGGGTTGGGTTCCCAGAGGTTCATGACGCTGACGGCGCCGGAGACGATGGTGAGGCCGTTGTCGGTGAGGACCCGTTTGGCGTTGGCGAGGGTGTCGGTTTTGAGAAAGTCGTCGAGGAGCGGGGCGACGGGTTCGACGTGGCGAATGCCGGCTTTGGCCCAGCCTTCGAGAGAGCGGCGATAGCCCGCGCCGGCGGAGGAGTACTGATGCATGCCAAGGATCATGGTTCGAGGAGCTGCGAGCGCGAGGGGAGTTTGGAGCAGGGTGCGGCGGGGCAGCATGAAGGTTACGATACGACGGCGGGTTGCCGCGGAACAAGTTGCGCGGAGAGCAGGCTGTTCCAAGGGACTGAACACGGATTGACGTGGGCGGCGACTTTTTAGATACTGGCGGGCGAAACGTGGGGCAAGAAACGACAAGACGGAGTTCAGCGATACCGAACGAGGGGCACGGCGCCGTTTCGTCGGTAGAGAAGGCGCTGCGGCTGCTGAGCACGTTTTCGCTGGCGTCGCCGCAGTGGGCGTTGTCGGATCTGGCGCGGGAGCACGGGATACCGAAGAGCACGGCGCACAATCTGCTGAAGACGCTGCAGGCGTTTGACCTGGTGCGGCAGGACCCGGAGGATCGCGTTTACCGGTTGGGGCCGCGGGCGCTCGAGATGGGATTTCTCTACGCGCGGAGCACGGAACTGCTGGGGCAGGCGCGGCCGCATCTGCGGCGGCTGGCGGAACGGTCGCGGGAGACGGTGAAGCTGGGGATCTTGTCGGACAGCGAGGTGCTGATTGTGGCGGCGGTGGAATCGACGCACCAACTGCACACGCGGGGCGATATTGGCACGCGGTGGCCGCTGCATTCGACGGGGTTGGGCAAGGCGATTTTGAGCGCGCTGCCGCTGGCCGAGGCCGAGGCGCTGGCGCGGCGGAGGGGGTTGGCCGCGTTGACCAAACAGACGGCGACTTCGTGGCCGAAGCTGCGGGCGGAGTTGGCGGCGACGCGGGAGCGCGGCTACGCGATGGACCGGGAGGAGAACGAGGCGGGGGTGCGGTGCGTGGCGGCGGCGTTTGTCGACCCGCTGCGGGGGGCGGTGGCGGCGGTGAGTGTTTCCGGACCGAGCGTCCGGTTGTCTGATGCCGAACTGGCCATTCTGGGCCAGGAGGCGGTGGCCGTCGCGCGAGCGATCCGGCCGCATCCACATTGGGAGGAGCTTTGAGCAGCAAAATTGAACGCATTGGCGGGATTATTCCGCCGCTGGTGACCCCGTTCCGCGCGGACGGCACGATTGACGAACAGGCGCACCGCGCCGAGGTACGGCACATGGTGGAGCGGGCCGGGGTGCACGGGCTGGCCGTTTGCGGCAGCACGGGGGAGGGGCATACGCTTTCGACCGAGGAGACGCGCCGCATTGTGGGCTGGACGGTGGAAGAGGTGCGGGGCCGGGTGCCGGTGATTGCCGGGATCATCACGGACAGCACGCAATCGACGATTGACCGGGCGAAGGCGCTGGCGGATTTGGGGGTGGCGGCGCTGCAGGTGACGCCGGTGCATTATGTGTTCCGGCCGGATGATGAGGCGATGGTGCGGCACTTTGGGGCGATTGCGGACGGGACGGGGATGCCGGTAATCATCTACAACGTGGTGCCGTGGTCGTACCTGCTGCCGCCGCTGCTGGTGCGGATTTTGCGGGAGGTGGACGGGGTGATCGGGGTCAAGCAGAGCGCGAGCGATATGAAGGCGCTGGCGGACTTGCTCTTGCTGAGCGAGGAGGCGGGGATCCGGGAGCAGGTGCGGATTCTTTCGGCGGTGGATGCGTTGTTGTATCCGTCGTTTTGTTTGGGATCGGACGGGGCGGTGGCGGCGATTTTGAGTGCGGCGCCGGAGGCGTGCGTGGCGCTGTGGGAGGCGGTGCGAAGGGGCGACCATGCGGCGTCGATGCCGCTGCACAAGAATCTGCTGCGGTTGTGGAACGCGATTGACGCGCCGAATCTGCCGGCGAATGTGCGGGTGGCGATGCGGACGCAGGGGCGGGAGGGCGGGGTGCCGCGGCCGCCGATGCCGGTGAGTTCGACGGGGCAGGCGGAGCGGATAGAGGCCGCGATGGCGGCGATCCGGAGCTTGTAGCCATGAGCATGAATCGAAGAGAGCTGCTGGCGGCGCTGGCGGGCGGAGGGTGGGGGCAGGCGGCCTGGGCGGAAGCCGGCGCGGAGACGATTTGGGATCCGGGACAGGCGGTGCCGCGGGCGGCGGAGTTGGCGGAGCTGCCGGGTGTGCGGTTTTCAGTGATCAAGAAGTACGAGCCGGAGCAGGACGGCGGCTACGGCTTTCTGCACGGGGTGGGGTTGGCCTGGCACAAAGGCAAGCTGTACGCCTCGTTCGCGCACAACAAGAACCCGGAGAACACGACGGGCGAAGAGGCGCGATGGCGCGTGAGCGAGGACGGGGGACAGAGCTGGAGCGTCGTCTTCGATATGGACAAAGGCACGCCGGAGGTGGCCATCAGCCACGGCTCGTTTCTCTCGCACCGCGGCAAGCTGTGGGCGTTTCTGGGCGCGTTTTCGGGCGAACGGAAGAATGTCCATTGCCGGGCCTATGTGCTCGATGAAGCGAGGCGCCGGTGGGAGCCGCGGGGGGTGGTGGTGCGGGAGGGCTTCTGGCCGATGCAGGAGCCGCTACGGATGCGAAACGGGAACTGGATCCTGGCCGGCTTCGACGTGGGCAACGGGGAACCGGCCTCGGTAGCCATCAGCCACGGTGATGACTTCACGCGGTGGGAGCATGTGGTGATTCCGCGTGAGCCTTCCGTGCGGACGATGTGGGGCGAATCGACGGTGGTGGTGGCAGGGGATGAGGTGTTGAACATTGCCCGGTACGGCACCGAGGCGGTGGCGCTGGTTTCGCGGAGCCGGGACGGGGGAAAGACGTGGAGCCCGATGCGTCCGGCCAACCTGCCGATGGCGACGTCGAAGCCCTACGCCGGGACGCTGAGCACGGGGCAGCGCTATCTGATCGGCACGACGACGGCGGATACGAAGGGGCAGCGGGCGCCGTTGGCGATTGCCGTGAGCCGGCCGGGGCAGACGCTGTTCAGCCGGGTGTTCCGGATTCGGAGCGCTGAGCAGGCGGCGGGCGGCGAGTCGCACGCGGGGGCGCGGCTCGCCTATCCGTACGCGGTGGAGCACCGGGGCTCGCTCTACGTCGGCTACTCGAACAGCGGAGGCCGCCGGGGGAATAACAACAGCGCGGAGCTGGCGGTAATCCCGGTGGCGGCGCTGCGGGTGCCGGAGGCTTAGAAGCGCACAGGCCGCGCAGGCCCGGCGCCAACGGGCGAGGAACTCGCCCCTCCTGCCGGGCCGCAGCGAGTCCGTTGTGCGCGTGTTCTCCCAAAGCGCACAGGCCGCGCAGGCCCGGCGCTAACGGGCGAGGAACTCGCCCCTCCTGCCGGGCCGAAGCGAGTCCGTTGTGCGCGGCTCCTCAGAACGAGAAGCGGAGCTGGAGTTCGATGAGGCGGTTGGCCGCGGCGCCGCCTCCACCACCACCGGGGCCACCGCCGGGGCCACCGCCACCGCCGCCGGGCCGGGGGCCGAAGCCGCCGCCAAGCTGCGTGGAGATACCAAACAGGGGCGAGGAGAGGTTGCCGGTGGGCTGGGCCGGGTTGACGTGATTGAGCAGGTTGCGGGCCTGAACAGAGACAGTAAGGTTGTAGCGCTTGCCGGTGGAGGCGCCGCCGAACATGCCGCCGGGGCCGCCGCGCCCGCCGCCGGGTCCTCCCCGTCCGCCGCCCATGACCATGCCCGGGGGCGGGCCGCCGCCGCCGGGTCCGCGACCGCCGCCCATGCCCGGGGGCATGCCGCCGTCGTTGATGCCGGATTCGCCGGTTTTGCCGAAGCCGAAGGTGCGGCTGGCGCGGAGGTTGATGGTGAAGGAACCGGGGCCGCGGCCGTAGTTGCGCGGGATGATGACGTCGTTGGGGCCGGGGGTGGTGAGGAAGTCGCCGAAGGAGGTGCGGACGACGCCAGAGCCGGTGGCGCCGTTGGCGAAGGCGGGACGGTCGTTGAACTGGGTGTCGAGGTTGTTGTCGCGGCCGGTGGTGATGTTAAACGGCGCGCCGGTGGAGGCGATGATGAAGGGGTTGAAGGAGATGCCCCACTTGGCCGCGGCGCTGCCGCCGAGGATGAAGCGGTGGCGGACGTCGAAGGCGGAGTAGCTGTATTCGTTGCGGAGATTGTAGTTGTCGGCGGGGAAGGATCCTGTGCCGTCGGCGTCGCTGCGGGCGCGGCCGAGGAGGTAGACGCCGAAGAGGCTGACGCGGGGACTGAAGCGGGTGTTGAAGTTGGTGATGAGCTGATTCTGCCGGGCGAAGCCGGTGGATTCGTACTGGAAGAGATTGCCGACGGGGCCGTAGGGGAAGACGCCGTTGAGCGGGGCGTTGATGTTCCGGGTGCGGAGGGTGTGAACGCCGCGGCTGAAGACGTAGTTGACGGCGACGGTGGTGTTGCGGGGGAGTTGGCGGTCGATGCCGATGGAGGTCTGCATCTGGTAGGGGGTGCGGATGTCGCCGTAGAGGCTGCGGATGGTCTGCTGCGTTTTGAACTGGCCGAGCGAACTGAGGGAGGGGATGGTGGGGAAGAAGTCCGGATTCTGGACGATGTAGTTCACCTGGTTGGAGCCGTTGAAACGGAGGGCTTGCAGGGTGAGGTTTTCGCTGAGGCGGTCATAGAAGACGCCGGCGCCGACGCGGAGGACGGACTTGGCGGCTTTGTTGGCGCCGCCGTCGACGCCCCAGGTGAGGCCGATGCGGGGGGCGAGGTTGTTGTGGTTGGAGATGTTGGTTTGGTCTTCCCAGCGGAGGCCGGCCGAGAAGGTGAGGTTGGGCCGGATGCGCCAATCGTCGGTGAGGAAGAGACCGATATCGGTTTGGCGGATGGCGGCGAGCGGGTTGCCGCCGTTGATGGAGAACTGGGTGGCGCCGCCGCCGCGGGCGCGGATTTCGGCCGGGGAGAGGCCCTGCTGCTGGTAGAGGAGGGTGCGGCGGTAGCGTTCAAGAGAGGTGATTTGCTGCCCATTGAGGAAGCCGCCGGCAAAGGTGAAGGTGCCGCCGAAGTTATTGGGCGAGGTGTCGTTGTTCGAGCCGGCGCGGAGGCGGCCGCCCCACTTGATGCTGTGCCGGCCTTTGATGAGCGTAGAGATGTTCTGGAGCTCGGCGCGTTTGGTGACCTGGCTCGCGTTGCCGACCTGGACGCCGCCGCCGGAGAAGGATTCGAGGACTTCGAGGGCGGCCACGGAGTTGTCACCAATCTGGCGGGTGTTGGAGTGGTTGTACTGGAAGCGGGTTTCGTTGATCATCGAACTGCTGAGGATGGCGGTTTCGGTGAGTTGGAGGGTGTGGTCGGTGTCTTTGGTGGAGAAGGCGCGGGAGGGGAGGGTGAACTGGCCGACGCCCTGGTTTTTGTTGGTGATGGGCGAGAAGTTGTAGCGGGCGACGAGGGTGTTTTTCTCGTTGAGGGCGTAGTCAAGGCGGCTGCCGATGTTATAGCGGGTCTGCGGGGTGACGACGCCCTGCTGGATCCGCAGGGGCTGGAGGGCGGCGTCGAGCAGGGTGGCGTTGATGACGGCGTTTTCGTCGACGTTGCGGGCTTCCGCGTCGAGGCCGAAGGAGGATTTCTTGTTGATGGGTCCGCTGATGCGGCCGCCGAAGAGGCGGGACTGGTAGGGCGGTTTATTGTTCGAGAAGGGGTTCCGGGAGTTGAGGCTTTCGTCCGAGAAGTTAAAGAAGGCGTCGCCACGGAACTTGTCGGTGCCGGGCTTGGTAAGGATCTCGATGCGGCCGAAGCCGATGCGGTCGTACTCGGCGGAGTAGGGGTTCTGGTTGATGCGGATCTCGCGGATGGAGGATTTCGGGGGGAGGCGGCCGCCGGTGAAGCCGTCGATGAAGATCTGGCCGCCGTTGGGTCCGGCGCCGGGGCCGGCGAGGGCCTGGAGCTCCTGGGCGAGCTGGTCGGGGTCGTCCGAGAGGCTTTTGAGCTCCGCTTCGCGGAGCACAAGAGCGCCGGCGTTTTGCTGGGCGTCGGTGGTGACGGCGTTCTGTTCGTCTTCGACCTTGAGGGTCTGGGCGTCTTTGGCGAGGGTGAGGCGAACATCGAAAGAGGAGGGTCCGGAGACGGGGAGACCTTCGGCGGCGTAGAGCGCGAAGCCGGGCTTTTGGACGCGGAGGGTGTAGGCGCCGGGCGGGACGTTTTTGAACTCGTAGACGCCCTCTTCATTGGTGGACTGCCGCAGTTCGCGGGAGCCGGCCTTGCGGAGGGTAACGAGGGCGCCGGGGACGACGGCATCCGAAGGATCAGTGACGCGACCCTTGATGGTGGAGATCTGGGCGGCGAGCGCCGAAAGGAAAAGCAGAGACACGAAGAGCAGACGAGTCATGGAGAGGTCCTCGGGGGTGGTTTCGTTTCGGGGCTATTGGATGCCGGGCATGCCCATGATGGCGTCGAGGCCGCCCATGCCGCCGCCCATACCGCGCATGCCGCCCCCCATGCCCCCGCCGGCGGCGTTGGCCTGGGCCTGCATGGTGAGCATATTGAGGATGCGTTCGGCCCCGCCGACGACCGTGATGGCGACGAGTTGGTCCGGCTTGGCCGTGGGGCTACTGGCAATCATGAGGGTGTCGCCGACGGCGAGATCGGCAAAGGAGGAGGCCGGGAGGCGTTCGATCATCTGCGAGGGATCAAAGCCGCCGGGGCGCATGCCGCCCATGCCGGGTCCGCGGCCGGGGCCACCGCCGGGGGGAGGACCGCCAGGGCCGCCGCCGGGAGGAGGGCCACCCGCGCCGGGGCCGCCCATGCCCGGCGGACGGCCCATGCCCATACCCATGCCGCCCATATTGGGCAGTTTTTTCAGCGTGGTTTCCGCGGAGAGTTGGATGAAGACCGGCTTTTCGGTCTGCCAGTCCTTGATGGTGATCGTTTTGGTTTCGGCGTTGATGGCGGTGATGACGCCGGCGGCGGATTTGAAGGTGCCGTAGATGACGCGTTCGGCATCGACGGTAGCGCCGTCTTCGCTCTTGACGCCCATGGCGCGGAGCTGGTCCCCCTTCTTGATCTCGGCGAGGCTGCTGGGCTGGGCACTGGCGAACTTCACCGAGTCTTTGGCGTAACGCTTGATTTCTGTTTTGGGAGTAACGGTGACCTTAACGGGCTTCGGGCCTTCCGGTCCGCGAACCATCACCGTGAGCTGATTGACGCCGGCGTCGACTTTGTCGACGAGTCCGGAGATACCTCGTTTGGTCCATTCCGCGGTTTGGGCCTGGTTCTTTTGCGCGATTTCGCGCGAGCTCATGAGGATGATGCTATCGGCGGCAAAGGCAGCGCCATTGAGCGCGCCGCGGAGCAGGACGCGATCACCCGACGCGAGGTCGTCGATGGAGACGGTTTGCGCTTCGCTGAGGTCTTTAGCGCCGGGAGCGACTTTGCGGACGGTGGCGTTCGCGTTGAGGGCGACGGCAAGGGTCTGGCCCTGGTCGGTCTTGACCTGCAGGGTCGGCAGGGCGGACTCTACGGTCCCGAGGACGCGGGCCTGTTGCGCGAAGGCGCTTACAGCAACTAAGAGGAGAAAAAAGAGACGGGGTAAAAGCATCAGACTTCCTTACTTAGGATGACGATGCTGCCTCGTCCTGTCAGTTTAAGTTTTGTTAAACCGGCAAATTACTTGATTTCGTTGCTCGATGCGGTGGCTGCTTCCGGGCCCCAGTTTTCGCGGATCACCATGCTCTGGTCCGAGAAGAAGCTACGGCGGCCGGTACCGTTGTAAGATTCCGGGGTAACGGTCAGCGTGTAGCCGCCCGGGGTGCCCTGCATCTGGAAGTTGAAGCCGCCTTTGCGGCCGGTGGCGAGATCGCCGGGGATGAGGTCGGCGGCGGCGGCGCTGGGCTGGCCGCTGGCGGGCGGGCCGAGTTCCTGCAGCGTGACGGCGTAGCGACCGAACTGACTCTGGTACTGGGCCTGCGTCGTGTGAATGGTGCCGATCATGCGGGTGGCCGCCGTTTCGTTTGCCAGCATTTTCGACTGGTTGTACTTCGGCACGGCGATCGCCAGGATGACGAAAATGATGGCGACGACGATCATCAGCTCCATCAGAGTGAAGCCACGGCGAGTGATCCGGCGGTTAGAAGCGGCAGGGTTTGACATACGACCTCATTATCGTATGACGGCGCCAGGAGCTGTAGCGTGGAGGCATTTCGCCACATTTCTCTCAATCGCCGAAGCCGCTGTGTCATCCTGAGAGAAAGACCTTGTGCTCTCCTTTCGTCAAAAGCTCTTTACCGCCATCCGCCTGGCCGCCAGTTCGCTGCGGGCGCATAAACTGCGTACGTTTCTGACGCTTTTGGGAATCATTATTGGCGTCACCAGCGTGGTGCTGGTGGGCGCGGCGATTGAGGGATTGGGGAACTATGCCGAGGTAACGACCTCTAAGGCGTTCGGCAGCGAGACCTACCTGATTGCGCAGATTGCCAACGTGGGCCGGCTGACGCGCAAGGAGCGGGCCGAGAAACTACGGGTAAACAAGCAGATCCGCGGCGATGATCTCGACTACCTGCGGCTGACGACGGGCGACCAGATCCTCTACGCACCCTACCGTACGCGCGTCGAAGACATCAAGCGCGCCGAGACCACCTACGAAGGCGCGGCGATTCTGGGCACGGCGGCGGTCCTGCCGAGCATCCGGGACATCGTGCTGACGGACGGCCGCTTCTTTACCGATCAGGAGGAGCGCACACGGCAGTTCGTCTGCGTCATCGGCGACGAGGTGCGCGAGAAGCTGTTTCCCGGGGTTTCGCCGATTGGCGGCAAGATCACCGTACGCGGCTACGAGTTCACGGTGCTGGGCGTACAGGAGAAACTGGGCAACGCCGGCGGCCGGGCGCAGGACAACTCGGTGTACATTCCCTCGCCGGTGTTCACGCGCATTATCGGCCCGGCCACCAACATTACGATCTTCGCCAAGCCGCGGCCCGAGACGGGTTTGACGCTCGACGAGAGCCTGGACATTACGCGCATGGCGCTGCGGACGCGCTTCCGGACGCGGCCGGGCCAGGCGGACAACTTCGACTTTCTGACGCCCGATTCGATCCGCGCTTTCATTGACCAGGTGCTGGGGCTGATCAAAGTGGTTGTGGTGCCGGTCACGATGATTTCGCTGGTCGTGGGCGGGATCGTAATTATGAACATCATGCTCGTGAGCGTGACGGAGCGGACGCGGGAGATTGGCGTACGCAAGTCGCTCGGGGCGCGCAAGAGCGATATTCTGCTGCAGTTTCTGGTGGAGTCGCTGATGATGTCGCTGGTGGGCGGCCTGGTGGGGCTGGGATTGGCGTATGTTCTGGCCGAGGGGCTTTCGATTGCCTTCAACGCGCCGCTCGAGATTACGGGCGCCTATATTTTCCTGGCGATTTTTGTCTCGAGCGCGGTAGGGGTAATCTCGGGATGGTATCCGGCGTCGAAGGCGGCGAGCCTCGATCCGGTCGAGGCGTTGCGGGCCGATTAGGGAGAACGGATGACGGTAGGCACGATTTCGTTAACGGAGACGATCGGGGTGGCGCTCGATGCGGTGTGGACGAACCGCTTCCGCTCGCTGTTGACGATTCTCGGGATTGTGATCGGGATTACCACGGTGGTAACGGTATCGAGCCTGTTGACGGGTTTGCAGCAGGGCATCACGACGTTTTTCGCCGAGTTCGGGCCGGATAACATCTTTGTCGGCCGCTACTCGGGCGATCCGAACGGCGAGCCGCGAGTGAAGGAGTTGCGGCGGCGGCCGGTGGGGCCGGAGTATGCGGCGCTCATCAAGCGACTGGTGCCGTCGGTGCAGGAGACAAGCGTCACCATGTTTCTGCCCGGCATTATCGGGCGGAATCCGATTACGGCGAAGGTGCCGGGGTTTGAGTCCGACCAGGTGAGTATGCAGGGGGCCACGGCGACGGTGTTTATCACCAACCCGCGGAACTTTATCGCCGGGAGGCCGTTTACAGCCGAAGAAGAGCAGCGCGCGGCGCGGGTTTGCATCATTGGACCCAAACTGGCCTTGGCACTGTTCCCAACGGGCGGCGCGGTGGGGCAGACGATCACGGTAGCCGGCCAGGAGTACGTTGTCGTCGGCGTGACCGAGGAGGCCAAGGGCGGCTTCTTTGGGGAGAACCCGCTGGACCGGCAGGTGACGGTTCCGCTTTCGGTAGCGCGGCTGCGCTACCCGGGCATCGACCGTTTCAGCGTGACCGCCAAGGCCTACCC
>JADCJL010000018.1 GCA_020247055.1 Acidobacteriaceae bacterium
CGGTGCTGGGCATCTGCTACGGCATGCAGACGATGGCCGCGCAGCTCGGCGGCAAGGTCGAGTACTCGGACCATCGAGAGTTCGGCTACGCGCAGGTCCGTGCCCGCGGCCACACGAAGCTGCTGGCCGGTATCGAGGACGCCCGCAACGCCGAAGGCCACGGCCTGCTCGACGTCTGGATGAGCCACGGCGACAAGGTCACTGAGCTGCCGCCCGGCTTCAAGGTGATGGCGTCCACGCCGGCCTGCCCGATCGCCGGCATGGCCGACGAGGCGCGCGGCTTCTATGCCGTCCAGTTCCACCCGGAGGTCACGCACACGAAGCAGGGCCGAGCGATGCTGCGCCGATTCGTGCTCGACCTGTGCGGCGCGAAGGCCGACTGGACGATGCCGAATTTCGTCGACGAGTCGATCGGGCGCATCCGCGAGCAGGTCGGCGCCGAGCAGGTGATCCTCGGCCTGTCGGGCGGCGTCGACTCGTCGGTGGCGGCCGCGCTGATCCACCGCGCGATCGGCGACCAGCTGACCTGCGTCTTCGTCGACCACGGCTTGCTGCGGCTGAACGAGGCCAGGCAGGTGATGAAGACCTTCGCCGAGAACCTCGGTGTCACCGTGATCCACGTCGACGCCACCGACGATTTCATGGGCAAGCTCGCGGGCGTGTCCGACCCCGAGGCAAAGCGCAAGGTCATCGGCGGCGAGTTCGTCGAGGTGTTCCAGCGCGAGGCGGGGCGCCTGAAGGACGCGCGCTGGCTCGCGCAGGGCACGATCTACCCCGACGTCATCGAGTCGGCCGGGGCCAAGACCGGCAAGGCGAAGACGATCAAGTCGCACCACAACGTCGGCGGCCTGCCCGAGACGCTGCACCTGAAGCTGCTCGAGCCGCTGCGCGAGCTCTTCAAGGACGAGGTGAGGGCGCTCGGCCTGGCGCTCGGGCTGCCGGGCGAGATGGTCCACCGGCACCCGTTCCCCGGACCCGGGCTCGGCGTGCGCATCCTCGGCGAGGTCAAGCGCGAGTACGCCGACCTGCTGCGACGCGCCGACGCGATCTTCATCGACGAGCTGCGCGGCACGCAGGCCACCGAGCGAGACGCCGCGGCTGGCCTGGTGAAGGCCGACGAGGTCGGCCGGACTTGGTACGAGCTGACCTCGCAGGCCTTCGCTGTGTTCCTGCCCGTGCGCTCGGTCGGCGTGATGGGCGACGGCCGCACCTACGAGCACGTCGCCGCGCTGCGCGCGGTGCAGACCCAGGACTTCATGACCGCGCACTGGGCCCACCTGCCGCACGAGCTCCTCGGGCGGGTCAGCAACCGCATCATCAACGAGGTGCGCGGAATCAACCGAGTGGTGTACGACGTGAGCGGCAAGCCGCCGGCGACGATCGAGTGGGAATGATTCGGCGTCTTTCGGGGTCTATCGAAGACAGTCGAGAAACAGTCGTAAGTTATTGCTCCGTATGGATAGAAGTCTGTCGGGATCTATCGGAGACTATCGGGGGGATGAGGTTCAGATTGACGGTAGTTCTGGCGGTAGATCCTGAGTGGCTAGGATCCCCGAAAGTTATACCGTCACACCGGATCAAGTCGTGACGGTATAGAAAAGACAAGAAATGTCTTGCAGGACAAGAACTTAGCGTCGATGTAGCCGCTTCTTTCGGCTGACGGTAGAATTCTCCGCCAAGGAGGGATCGCCGATGCTGTCAGATGGCACGCTACGAGGGCTGAAGCCGCAGGCTTCGCTCTACAAGGTCGCCGACCGTGACGGGCTCTACGTGGTCGTCACCCCGCGCGGCACCATCAGCTTTCGGATGGACTACCGCCTGAACGGGCGGCGCGAGACGCTCACCATCGGTCGCTACGGCACGAAGGACGGGATCTCCCTGCTGATGGCTCGGGAGAGCTGCATGGAGGCGCGCAAGGCCATCGCGCAGGGCATCTCGCCCGCCCAGGAAAAGCAGCGCGAGAAGAGCCGCCAGGCCGAGGCCCAGACCTTCGGCGAATACACCAAGCGCTGGCTGGCCGAGCACCGCATGGCGGACAGCACCAAGGCCATGCGCAAGACGATCATCGACCGGGACATCCTTCCGGTCTTCCAGAACCGCCGCATGGCCGAGATCGGTCCCGAGGACCTGCGCGCCCTGTGCGCCAAGATCAAGGGGCGCGGTGCGCCGGCCACGGCCGTCATCGCCCGCGAGATCGTCAAGCTCGTGTTCGCCTACGCGGCCATGCACGGCGAGAAGGCACCGAACCCTGCCGACGAGGTTGGACCGTCGTCGATCGCGACCTTCGTGCCGAAGGATAGGGCGCTGTCGCCCTCCGAGATCCGGCTGATGCACCGCCTGCTGGAGACGACAGCGACGCTGCCGACCATTCGGCTGGCCCTGCGCCTTGTGCTGCTCACGCTGGTACGCAAGAGCGAACTGATCGAGGCGACCTGGGACGAGATCGACTTCGAGAACGCAGTCTGGTCGATCCCGAAGTCGCGGATGAAGGCGGGCAAGCCGCACAACGTCTACCTTTCGCAGCAGGCGCTGGACATCTTCATCGCGCTGCACACCTGCGCGGCCGGGTCGAAGTTCGTCCTGCCGTCGCGCTACGACGCCGATCGCTGCATGTCGAAGGCCACGCTCAACCGCGTGACCCAGGTGATCGCCGAGAAGGCCAAGGAGTCGAACGTGCCGCTGGAGCCGTTCACCGTGCACGACCTGCGGCGCACGGGGTCGACCATCCTGAACGAGCTGGGATTCAACGGCGACTGGATCGAGAAGTGCCTCGCCCACGAGGACGGCCGCTCATCGCGCGGGGTCTACAACAAGGCCGAGTACGCTGAGCAGCGGCGCCACATGCTGCAGGAGTGGGCGGACATGATCGATGCTTGGGTGGCGGGGGAGAGCCATACGCCGACGCTGTTGCCGCCGACTATGAAGGTGGTGACGACGGCGGCGCCGGTGTGACGGGGCGATGTCACTCGTTCTGGACGAGCGCCGATCGCGGTGGGAGCGATCCGATACGCCCGAGCGACGGCTAAAGACTGGCTGCGGACATTGGCGCCGCGCGCTGTGATGACCAGTGAATGCAGGCAAGCTGTCATTCATCGCGAACGCGCGCTCCAACCCGTTGCGGTCTTGGGCACCTCTGGATTGGGTGCCCGTAAGCAATAGCTCAACGTTGGAATTGCCCGCCTGCGATGGCTGACTTGACTGGGCTGCTGCCGGTTTCGTAGAGTGACTCGGAGAGCACGGCGCGAGGATGACGCTATGAGGGTCTACTAAAACGCCTTGATTTCTCTGGCGGAGCGCGGGTCCTTGTAGCCAGGAGCGAGGTGTGCGTTGCTGGCTCCGTAGAGTGCAAGCGGGTCCGGAAGCCATAGGGCGAACTCCGGACCCTCGAGGTGGTGGTCCGCCGAACAGTCGACGTTCCAGCGACGCAGGATGTAGCCTGCGTTTGCTGCGCGAACCTTGACCCGCAACTTGCCATCCGGCATGTCGTAGTCCATTCGCACGACCTCGGGGCGCGTGTGCTTGGGATGGGGTACGAGTTCAAGCTCGATGATCCGGCTCCACTGCACGTCGTGCTCGACCGTCTCCTCTTTGGCCACCGGGCTGTCCTCCAGCACTTCCGGGCTGTCCATGCGCGTGAATACGAAATCGCGAAACTCGCGACGTCGCCGGTCAAAGGCGCGAACGTGCCATCGAGTACCAATATCCACCAGCGCTAAGGGCACCAGCTCGCGTTCCGTCTTGCCACTGTCGATTGACGTGTAGCCGAGGCGAACAGCCTTCCCACGGTTTATCGCGCGCGTGATTGGCGCAAGGACCGACATCTTCGGCAGGCTCAGTGCGGCGGGGAACTCACATCGCAGCATGGGTTGTAGCTGGTCCCCGAGTCCTTCGCCAAAACCCTGAGACAGGGCGGTTAGCACGCGCTGAGGTTGATGCTCGAAGAGCGGCACGAAGGCCGTCGTAGGCCTGTACGCCTTCGTGGCCTGGTCGAGTTCAAGGTTCTCGGCGGCGATTTCCCGGTAAAGCGCGATGTCGCGGGTGGCTCCAGCTGGACCCGTTCCGAAGCGGTCCACGACGTCAGCGCGTCGAAGCTCCCCGAGAAAGTAGAGCTTGAAGTCGATGTGGGAGAGCCGTTCTAGCTGCGTTCTTGTCAGGGCGGCCAGCAGGCGCGCGCGCGTTTCTCTTTGTTCGGGCATCTGCGCATCATAGCGTATTCCTCGACATCACCGCCTCACTATGGAAGCAGGACATCATCATAATGATGAACTATACTACTCAAAAATGAAACGGAGGCCGCATGGCTAAGAACAACCCGCCCGGTGACGGGCACCGAAATGGTGCGGTACGTGACCGCAGCCAAACCCTGACCCCGTCGGGGCACTACGTGAAGCGCGACACCGGCACCGGGCGCTTCATGGATGTCAAGACATCGGACAAGACGCCTTTCAAGGGCGTCCGTCGCGAGAAGAAGTAGGCCAGCCATGTATGAACGACTCGTCGACTTCTTCCTCACCGAGCCGCGCCGGCTCATCTTGCTCGGCGCGTTGCTGGTTCGCACCGGTGGCGCCCTGGTCATTGCTGGCCTCGTCGGTCAGGTGGCAACGACCGCCGTATCGGCCGTAAAGGGACTGGCGGGCGGGCTGCGGCCGAACATCCTTCTTGCGGATGTTCTTCCCGGCTATCTAAGCGTCTGGATGCCAGAGAGCATCCCCAGTTTTTCCTTCGGGATGCTCCTGGTGGCCAGCGGGGTATGGGCAGATCGAACCGGCCGCACATACCAGCGCTGTCTCGGGCTTTGATTTCAACTGAACCGCGTCGCGGCCAGCCTACATGAATCGTGACGACAACCTTCATCGCGCGGTTCGCACGGTCAGCGCCGCAGCGTCTGCGCGCTTCACATACCTGGCGGAAGCCATCGCGCGCGCCTTTGAGCCGACCTCTACGCAGCTTCAAGACCTGGAGCGCGCGTACAACGCAACCGGCGATTACCTCATCGACTGCGCCGAACTTGGCAGGTTGGTCACGCACGTCCATGCCCAGGGCTCGCGGCCGATGGGAACCATCGTTCGACCGATGGATGCGAAACGGGAGGGCTTCGACATCGACTTGGTGGTGAGGCTGTCCAAAGCAGCTCTTACTCGGTATGGCGGGCCAGGAGGCGCAGCGCTGCTCATCGAGCACCTGTATGTGGCATTGAAGCGCTACGCCGACCGTCACGGGCTGGAAATCGAGCGGTGGGAGCGTTGTGTCACCCTCATCTACGCTGGAGGCATGCGCGCGGACTTCGCGCCGGTCATCGACGACCCGTCGCTCACGCTGCCGCATGGCGAACACCACGGGCGCATTCCCGACCGCGACCGCAAGAATTTCCTCTCGACCAACCCCAAAGGGTACTGCCTTGGGTTCGACGACGCCGCCAAGGTCACACCGCGCTTGCGGCTCTCTGAAGCTCTGGTGGCAAATTTCCGGCAGGCGCGGAAGGCAGATGTCGAACCCCTGCCCGAGGCGGACGAGGTCTTTGCACGTCTCTTGAGCAGGTTCGTTCAGCTTGGGAAGGTCCACCGGAATATGGCCTTTGCCGAGTTGCCCGGAGGCGCTGACCTGGCACCCGCATCGGTGTTCCTTACCAGCCTTTTCGCGAAGGCCTACGCCATCCTGGCGCCTCAACCTCACGATGGGCCGCTCGACCTGTTCTTCGACATCGTTGAACTTCTTCCGACGCTTTTTCATCGTGAAGTCGTTGAGTTCGGTCGCGAACGCTGGACTTTGATGAACCTCTTCGCCCACGCCGACAACCTCGCTGCTTCGATGAACACGGCCGCGCGCCAACGGGGATTTCTTCAGTGGCACGCAAAGTTCGTGAGCGACTTGGAAGGAGTTCTCGCCGCGGTGGAGGGCAATCAGGGCCTGGACGCGGTGACTAAGGCGGTGGAGAAAGCGTTTGGGCGGCGCGCCGCCCAGACGGTGGTTCAGCGAAACGCTCTACGGCGGGACGGAAATCGCGCGTTGCAGCGCGCAGGATTCGTGGTGGCCGGCACGATGCCGGTTGTCACGCCGGCGCGCGCCCATACCTATTTTGGCGGTCCGACGAAGTGATGCCTCCGCGTCGCTTTCCAAACCTTGCTCAGCGTCACGCAGAGCTGAAGGCATTGGGGTGGCCGGATTCGACCTTGGATTTCGTTCAAGGGCGTGCACTTCGCTTTGGCTTCAGGGTCGCCCCAACTCAGTGGTCCCGTGTCTACCGATGCTCCCTCAAGCTCTACCCGGCGAAGTTCCCAGAGCTCTTTGTGATGGAGCCAGACCCCAAGGCGCTCGCCACGGGTCGAGTCATTCCGCACACCTATCCGCACGACGGAGCGGGCACAAAACTGTGCCTTTGGTTGCCAAGGGCCCGTGAGTGGTCCGCGCAGATGCGTCTCGACGAAACCTATCTGCCCTGGGCTGCTGAGTGGCTCGACTATTTCGAAGAGTGGTTGGGGTCGAACGAATGGGCTGGCGGAGGTGAGCATCCCGAGATGAAGCGCAAACGATGGGCACGACCAAGAACCGGCACCACGGCGCGACATGTCTCAAACAGCTAGACCGCCTGCGAGGGAGGAACAGATGAGTAATCAACACCGGATTGACGTTGAACAAAACAGGCCTGAGCGGCTCGAGCTCCTGCGCGCACAGCGGCTCTTTTACGCCCGTGCCAAGCTGTACAACAACCTGTTTGCCATCATGGCGCTGCTGCTACCCGCAATCGGCGTCCTCTTCGGGGCCAGCGTGCCGGCCATCCGACCCTTCCTGGGGTTTGGTTCGATTCTTGTTCTTCTGCTCGAGGTGGGAGTCATCTCGCGCCGACAGCGCGAGGACTGCAAGCGAGGGGCCAAGGTGCAGGAGCAGTTCGACACCGAAGTGCTGCAGTTGGATTGGAATCGCCTTGTGGCGGGCAGGCGCGTGGATGCCGAGGAGGTGCGCGACATCGCGACCGGCCCGCTGCCTGAAGCCGAGAAGGCGCGCTTGGAGAACTGGTACGAGCCTGTGTTCTCAAAGCTGCCGTTGCCCCTGGGAAGGCTTCTTTGTCAGCGTACGAATGTCGCCTACGACATGCGGGTGCGCAAAACCTACTCGGGCATCTTGCTGGGCGCCGCCGTTCTCTTGGTCGTGGTGCTGACTTGTATCGGCCTCCATCAGGGCCTGACTGTCAACGAGCTCATCCTGACGATGTACCTTCCCGCGCTGCCGCTTGCCGCCTTCGTGCTGCGCGAGCATCGCAAGCAGGGCGACACCATCGAGAGCCTGACCACTTTGAAGGCCGAGGTCGAGAAGGTGTGGGACAAGGCGCTGGGCGGAGCTTCCTACGCTGAGCTGACCACCGCTGCGCGTACGTTGCAGGACGCCATCTACCGCCATCGAGCGAGCAATCCGCTGGTGTTCGACTGGCTCTACAACCGGCTGCGTAAGCGAAACGAGGACCTCACCCGACACGCCGCGGACAAGTTCGTCGTCGAGGCGCAGCAGAAGCTGAACCTACCGAAGGAAGCCCAATGAAGCTGCACGAACAGTTCAAGGTCTTCCTTGACGACCACGTAAACCTGAACAGCACGCGACTCTCGCTGCTTGAGGGCAGCATCACCGCCGTCGAAAATGCGGTTCGCGCATTTGGCTGGGGGCCGAAGATTGTCTCGTTCGCGCCGCAAGGTTCGTGGGCCCACGAGACCATCATCAAGCCGCAGTCGGGGCAACCCTTTGACGCCGACCTGCTCGTGTTCGTGGAAGCCAAGGACGGCTGGACCCCGAAGGACTACGTTAACGAGTTGGCGAATAAGCTGGGGAAGCTCCCTGCGTACGAAGGCAAGGTCCGCCGCTTCTCACACTGCGCCACGATTGAATACGCTGGCGAGCGCAAAATCGACGTCGCGCCCTGTGTTGTCAACAGGCTCTATGCTGGCCAGTATGAGGTGTGCAACCGCGTCACAGACCAGTTCGAAGCCTCTGCCCCGTTGGACTACACCGAGTGGGTCAAGGGCAAGAACGGTGTCGCCGGCGGAAACGACCTGAAGAAGGTAACCCGACTGCTGAAGTACATGCGGGACATCAAGGGCAACTTCACCTGCCCTTCGTTCTTGCTCACGACGCTGATGGGGTTACAGGTGCACGAAAGCGACCGTGGCAGTGCGCAGTTCGCGGACCTGACCACGACGCTCAAGACGTTGGTCGGCCGCTTGGATGATTGGCTCCAGGCACGGCCGAACCTGCCAACGGTTCCAAATCCAAGGCTGCCGCAGGAGGACCAAGCGAGCGGCTGGGACCAGACCCAGTACGGCAACTTCCGGGATAAGGTGAATTTGTATCGTGGGTGGATTGATGATGCTTTCGCCGAAGAGGACCGCGACGAAAGCATCGGTAAGTGGCAGCGAGTCTTTGGCGAGAACTTTGGGGCCACCGAAGCTAAGCGGGCCGCAGAGGCCGTCAGCGAGTCGGACAACGGGGGCGCCTTGGTTGTGGGTGGCCATTTCCGAGACTTAGTCGAGAAGGTCAAGGCCCTGGGTGCGGCGGCAGTGCCGGCCAAACTGCGCAAGCTGCCTCACGTGCATCGCCCAGTTTGGCGTAGAGCGACTGACCAGTACACGGTAAAGGTGGCGGCGGGGCTTCGTACCGGGGAGTACGGCAACTCGATTCGTTCGGTTCGGTCTGCTGAGCCGCTTCAGGCCGGCTACTGGATTAGGTTCTCCGCGACGAACACGATGGGTGTCCCGTTCACAGATGACTACAAGGTTCGCTGGCGCGTGACGAATACCGACAAGGTGGCGGCGCGAGCCGACGCATTGCGCGGTGACTTCTATCCTTCTGACGACCACTTCAGCCGGTCTGAGCAGCTGTCCTACCGAGGAGTGCACTTCGTGGAAGCGTTCTTGATTCGCAAGCGAGATGACAGGCTGGTAGGGCAGTCTGACCCGTTTTACGTCGTCATTGAGTAGCTCGAGTGCTAGTCCGATCAAAACTGCGTCGGCGCACTGGGACATCACTGCCTGGCTGTTCGTACCGAATCTACGAGTGCACCCCACCGTGGAAGCAGCCGTGTCTTCAGTGACCGCAATGACCACCAGCGTGCCTTCGTGTTCCCTGCGTCACCGACAGCAACCGCTGCGTTCCTGCGGGTCATCCCGATCATCGAACACGTGGTCTCAGTCGATAGTCCGGAGCGGGCGCCTTCTTCACTCCGCCGTCACCACCGCGCCTCCGGCTATCCAGCCAGGCCATCACCTCCGCCAGATCCCACACCACACACCGTGGCGTGAGGAAGAACCGCTGCGGGAATTCGCCGCGACGCTCCATCTCGTAGATCGTCGAGTCGGCCAGAGGCACGATCTGGCGTAGCTCGGTGCGGCGGATCGTCCGGCGCAGGGACTTCGGGTCGGCCCTCGCCGTTTTGAGCATCTCGCGGATCGCGCGCGCGTCGAAGTTGTCGCGAGTCTCCGACCCCCGTTCGCCAGCTTGCCCGTCGTCGCTGCTTGCATCTGGTGTCAGCCCTGCTGCTGGCGGCACGGCGCGCGCCGCTGTTTGCGCCATGGCCTGAACGCCCCTCGTCACCCCGTAACCCCGTTTCATAGCCGTCCTCCAGCCGTCACCGGTAGCGCCGGTGCGGACAGTCGCGACTCTGCTGTCCGCACTGCTGACACGCCACCGGTGCTTGAACACGTTCCCCACAAGGGTCATCGCCTCGCAGGGGATCCGGGCGGCTGCGTCGATAGTTGTCGGCCAGGCAACGTCTGTCGCTGGGCGTCGGCACCTATCGGCATCCACCTTGGTATCGGGTTACGGATTCCGCGCGAAAAGTGTCGGGTCCGCCGTTCAGGTGGAGGGTCAGACCAAGGAAATAGACCTATTACCTAGGCCATTAGTCCATCTACCCCAATTGAATTTCACCCGATCCCCTGTCCGTCAAGCCGACGGGAGGGGACATGGCTCTCAAAGAAGAGCAGGGGCTGGCCAATTGGGAAATTGCCACTGCGAAAAAGCTGGTCAGTGAACACCGGCGCAAGCACAGGATCCTGGAGCGTGAGGAGTTCGAGGATCTGATGCAGGAGTGCCTGGCGCACTGGATCGTGGCGCGGCGGCGAATACCGCCGGAGCCAGACCCACGACCACCGGTGTCGTACATGGCACAGGTACTCCGAAACAAACTCACGGACATAGTCCGTGAGATGACCGCAGACAAGCGCGCCGGTGACCCCGGCGCGCTTTCGCTTGATGCGTCGCTCGATGGCACAGAGGACGGCATCACGCTTGGCGAAGTGCTGGCCGACGAGCAGGCTGATCCGGCCGGTTCAGGCGATGTGGACAGTCGCCATGCTCGCATCGATCTCTCCCGCGTGATGGCGTTGCTGACGCCGGCACAGCAGCGCCTGTGCCAGTTGCTGGGCGAGGAGGGGCTCTCGATCAAAGAGGCCGCCGAGCGGCTCCGAATCCCGCGCGGCACGCTCTACGAAGAGATCAAGCGCATCCGCCGGATCTTCGACCAGCAGGGCCTGAGCAACTATTTGAAGGACTGACCCGACACTTTTCAGCGCGATTCCGTATGCCTGATCACCGTCCTGATTAGGCAAGGAATCGATGATCACCTTCACCATCGCGAGCACCAAAGGGGGCGTCGGCAAGACGACGCTCACCGCCAACCTGGGCGCACTGCTGGCCGACATGGGGCTGCGCGTGCTCCTCGTCGATGCCGACGTGCAGCCGTCGCTGTCGAAGTACTTCCCGCTGTCACCACCACAACCGGTCGCGGGGCTGACCGATGTCATCGTCCGCGGCGAAGTCGCTGCGGCGTCCATCACGCAGACGGTCTTACCCAACCTGCATCTGGTGGCCTCCGATGATCCGGAGGGGCGGCTGCCGAACTGGCTGCTGGGGCGGATCGACCGGGGTTTCCGGCTGCGCCACGCGCTGCGTGCCGGGCTCGTTCCTTCGGCCTACGACTGCGTGCTGATCGACACACCGGGCGCCATCGGGCCTATTCAGGATGCGGCCGTCATGGCGGCCGACGTGCTGGTGTCACCGATCACGCCCGAGATCCTTTCGGCGCGCGAGTTCCGCGACGGCACGATGGAACTACTCGCGCGGCTGGAACCGGGCAGTGCGCTCGGGGCGCCGCCAGCGCCGGTAAAGGCGGTGATCTACCGGCAGGATCGCACCGCTGACGCCCGGCTGATCGTGGCCGGCATTGCTCGGGAGTTCGACCGGCCGCACGAGCGGGTGTCGCTGCTCAAGACCGTGGTGCCGCATGCCAAGGCCTACAAGGAGGCCGCGACTCTGCGTGTGCCTGTCCATCAGCACGAGCGACGCCGAGAGGGCACGATGCCCAGCGCCTGGTCGGTGATGCACTGCCTGGCATGGGAGCTGATGCCCAGCCTGCGCGGGGTGCTGGCCGACGGACGTCGCGTCCAAGGTGTCTCGTCATGAGCGGCGGCAAGTTGGCGCTCGATGAGCGCAGCCGCCGCGTGGCGGAGTCCCTGTCGGTCGGCAACCCGGGCAACAACGCGCGCAGCCTGCCTCCACAGGCCGGGCTGCTCGTCGAATGCCAGATCGAACTCGGCATCGAGGAGATCCGCCCCTACGAGCACAACCCGCGCCGCACCCGCAACGCGAAGTTCGAGGACATCAAGGAGTCGATCCTCGCTGGCGGGCTGCGCAGCCCGATCACCGTGACGCAGCGGCCTGGTGAGGCGCACTACATCGTCGAGTCCGGCGGCAATACCCGGCTGCTGGCCCTGCGGCAACTCTGGGCAGAGACGAAGGATCCGCGGTTCCGTCGCTTGGTGGTGCTGTTTCGCCCATGGCGATCGGAGACCCAGGTGCTCACCGCCCACCTGATCGAGAACGAGCAGCGCGGCGACATGAGCTTCTGGGACCGCGCCACCGGGATCGTGGCGCTGAAGACCCGGCTGGAGGCCGAGCAGGGCAGGGCCCTGACGCTTCGCCCGCTGGAAGATGCCTTGCATGGCCTCGGCCTGGCGGTGAATACCGCCACGCTGGCGCTGTACCTGTACGCCACCGACCGGTTGCGCGCGCTCGGCGAGGTGGTACCCGACCTGGCAGGGCTGGATGTGAAGACACTGCAGCCGCGCTTGAACGCGCTGCGGCGCTACGCCCATGCTCGCGCCGGCATCGAGGAGAACCCGCTGTATGACGAGATCTTCGAACCCGTCTTCCGGACGATGGCCGGTTCCTTCTCGGTCAAGGCCACCGTAGAGGGTTGCGAACTGGCGCTGGCGCGGCGACTCAGCGAGCCGGTCGAAGTCTTGCGGCAGGCCATGTCGTCCGGGACCGCGCGACCGGACTGCGACCTGCCGCGCGAGGAGGGCGAGCAGCGATCCGACTGCACCCTCGGCCTGGCCGTCGATGGGCCGGCAGCAGCCATTGCGGACTTCGCCCGTAAGGCGGGCTTTGATGCCGAGATTGCGCGCGATCCGGCGGCCGTCCTCGGCTGCCGCCTGCTCCCACTGCCGGAGTCGCAGAAGGCCGATGCGGTGAGGCGTCGCGCGTGGTCGGCGCTGGCCTTTCTGATCGAGCCTGATCGGAAGCCACCACCTTCGGACCCGCCGCCACCGCCACCGCCTGAGTTCATCCGGTGGCTCGCCGACCCTGAGGACGAGACCGCTGCCGCCTTCCTGGCGCTGCTCGCCGCGCTTCGGCAGTCGCGATCGATACCTGCTGGGGAGGCCAGCTGATGCTGCCGCTGCTCGACACGCAGGTACGTCTCGTCCTGCTCAACCACGTCACGGTGCGCCTCGCCGGTGCCGGGCCGGAGGAGCTCAGTGCTGCCGGCCTGGCTGGCGAAATGCTCGACAGCCTGAGGCGACTCTCCGCGACGGACCTCAACCGCCTGGCCTCGATGCGCAGCGTCAAGATCGGGGTGGCCGTCGACGGCGACGCCTTGCAGGCAGGTCTGCGCATCGTGTCGCTGGTCAACGAAGCCAACGCGCTTCAGACCTACTTCATTCGCAATGGCGCTTCGACCACGCTGATGGCGAAGCTCTTCAGGGTCCGGCGCAAGCTCACCTTGCGGCTGCGTCGCGAACTCGGGGTGCGCCGGCCATCGGGCCGGGTCGCGCTTCCCGACCATGCCACGCGCGAGCGCATCTACCTGGCGTGGCGTGCGATCGGTGAGCCTGCCCCGCGAGCGCGGTACTACCAGCTGCACCAGGTCTTCCCGCACCTGCCCATCGCCGTGCTGGAAGTGGTGATCCGCGACTTTGAGGCGATGGCATGAACGCCCGCCCCGAAGCCCTGGGGATCACCCCGGACCTGCTGCTCGACGTCTTCGACACACCCGTCACCTTTCACCGCTGTCTGGTGCCGGTGGCCGGCGGGGTCCACGCCGCGCTGCTGCTGTCGCACGCGATCTGGACCACGCAGTCGCTCGACGCCGATGGCGACGGCTGGTTCCTGAAGTCGCAGGACCAGTGGGCCGAGGAGACGGGGCTGTCGCGATGGGAGCAGGAAACTGCACGGCGGGCGCTGCGGGAGGCTGGGCTGCTTGAGGAGCGCCGGGTCGGCATGCCGGCCCGGCTGTGGTTCCGGGTGCGTGCCTCAGCGGTCTGGACCGCATTGAAAGCCCACGCAGGAAGGCCCCGGCGATGAGGTTGCCGACATGACGGCCCCGGGTAGCCCTGAAACCCCGCCAGAGCGCTTCGATACCGCCGGGGAAGGGCAGGCCCCCGCCGACACGGCAAGCGCGCTTCTCACATTGATCTGGCCGCTCCTGGGCCGTCACATCGCCTTCCACCGCCGGCTGGTCGACCTCACCGGCAACGTGAAAGCAGCCTTGCTGCTGTCGCAGGCGGTGTACTGGACCCGGCACGGCCGCGACATCGCGCAGCGCGACGGCTGGTTCCACAAGACCGCCGAGCAGTGGGAGCTGGAGCTTGGACTGTCTCCCCGCGAGCAGACGAGTGCCCGCGAGTTGCTGCGCGCCGGTGTCCTGCTCGAAGAGCAGCGCCTTGGCCTGCCCGCCCGGATGCACTTTCGCCTCAACCTCGAGGTGCTCGGTCGTCGGCTTGCCGAACGGGTGGACGGCCGGCTTCTGACCGCCCCCGGCACCGACTGGCATGACCGGATGCTGATCGCCGAGCTGATGGGCCCGGCGGTGGCCTTCCATCGCGCACTCGCCGTGGTGGCTGGCGGCATCCACGGCGGGTTAGTGTTGTCCCGTGCGCTGCACCTCACCCGGCTTCAGGTGCGGCGCCAGCGCGACGTCTGGATTGCCGACTCGGCCGCCCACTGGTTCGAGGAACTGGGGCTGTCGCGGCGGGAGCAGGAGGCCGCCCGCCGCGACCTGCTGCAAATCGGCGTGTGGGAGGAACGGATGGCGGGCATGCCGTCGAGCCTCTTTGCACGGGTGCGGCTCGAGGTGCTGGTGGCGCTGCTCGGTTGCCGTTCCGACAGCCTGCTGGCCGTTCCGGCGGGTTCCGCTGCAGTCCGTGGCAACGCCACAGCCAGCGTGTCACCAAACGTCGAAACAAGAGTGCGGCGTTCCCACAGTCTTGTTTCGACGAAACCGCCAAGCTTGATTCGACGAAACCGCCATCAGTGTTCCGACGAAACCGCCATCCCCCATAAAGAACAGAGTACAGGTGATTCACTACAACCACAGAACACTGTGTCACCGCCGGCCGGGGAGTCACCTCTTTCGGCGGCCGTGGGTGGTGGTGAAGCACTGATCTTCCCGGATCGGCTGCTGCCCCAGGAGCGAGACGCAGCCCAGCGGCTGCTGAGCCAGGTGGCCGACCAGCCCCAGGCGCTCCTCGACGAACTCGCCGGCCGGCTGCAGACCAAGCAGGTGCGCAGCCCGGTCGCCTACCTGCGGGGCCTGATCCAGCGCGCCGTTGCTGGCCAGTTCGTGCCAGAGCTTGCGCCCCGCATTGCCGCCGAGCGCGATCGCCTCCACCGGGAAGCAGAGGCGCGCCGGGCGCAGGACGCCGAGGAACGCCGGCTCGCCGCCGAGCGTGCAACCCCCGAATACCAGGCGCGCGAGCGCGCGCGCAGGCAGCGCATCAGCGAACTGCTGAGCGACATGCGCCGCCGCATCGGCACGCCGCCCGGGCGGTGATGCCTGCCGCGGCACGCCCTTCATCCAACAACGCCAATCGCGCCCCTGTCCCCGCAACCCATAGCTCTGAGGACCACACTATGCCCACCGAAGACCTTCGAACCACCGTCGGCGCCGACATCGCAACGAGCGCGAAGCCAGCAGGCGAACCCGCCCCGGAATCCGTCGCGAGCGGTAAAGCGCCCACCAGTACGCGCAGCCGCACCCGAAGCGCCATCGGCCGGCTGGACGAGCAGGCGCCCGACGTGATGACGTTGCACACCCGCGAGGCCTGGCAGATGTTCACCGGCCGAAGTGCCGACGCCAGTGGCCAGACGCCGGCCATCCCTGGTGGTCGGCGCTTTGCCGCCGTGTTGCGGGCAATATGGGCGCTCTCCGCGCGCGACAACCCCTACGCCGACTGGATCCTGATTCGCGTCACCCGGCGACTGGGCGCGATCCGTGCACAGATGTCCAGGACCATCGAGGCGCGTGAGGCAGAGCTGGAGCGACTTCGCAGCCGGGGTCTGAGCCTGTCGGTGCTGGCCTCCAGCCGGCCGGTGACGGTGGAACTGGGCTTCCGCAGCCCCTACGGGTACGCCACCGCCGAGGCGATCGTCGAGTTCGACTACCACGTGCGCCTGGTGCAGACGCTGATGCTCAAGGACCGGTTGAGCGACGAGGCGGGGCGGGAGGCGATCCGGGAGATCGGCCGGGGGCTGCGCGCCCTGTTCCTGGAGCCCATCCGTTGGGAGCGGTCGTTGATGCGCGAGGAGATGTTGCCGCTGTCGCGGGCCGACTTTCTGCCTGGCGCCGCCGAGGCGGCACGAATGCGCGTGCAAGCGGCCGTGAGCCTGTTCGGCGAAGTGCCGCGAACGGTGTTCACTGGCGAGGAGGCGCCGCGACACACCCAGCGCCGCGTCACGCTCACGGCGGCGGAACTCCGGCTGCTGCGCGAAGCATCGCTGAGCCCAGTGGCCGAACCGTCGGTGCCGGCCGAAGGGCAACTGCTGTGAGGGCCGACCTGAATCGAACGTCGAGCGACCCGCAGCTCGATGCGGCGCAGTGGCGGATGCTGTGCGCGATCGCCCGCGACGCCATCGCTGCGGCCTGCACCCACGGCTCTGAGAGCGTCGTTTTCCACGGCTATCGCGTGGCGGCCCGGCGAGTCGAGATCGGTAACTCGGCTGCCATCGAGGTCACCGTCAGCCTGTTGGCTTCCGCCACCTCTTGCCCTCCCACCGCTGTCCGCACTGAGGTTGCGCTTCCCGTCGAAGCCGGAACAGCATCGGTCATCGCGTGGCGCTGCGCCTGTGGGCGGGCGGCCTGCGCCGAGGTTCCTTCCGCTGGCTGAGTCAGCCCGTTTGATGCGCGTAACGCATCGCCCGAATCCGGTCAGATCTCCTGAAAACCGGGAGCCGCAAGGCTCGGAGATGTTGTGTTTGCTTCAACCCAGCCGGGGAGTTCCGTCCCCGAGCAGGGGGTGGTCTTCCCATTCCTTGTGTTCCATATCCGTAGGAGGCCATCATGTCCGAGTCCACTCAAGCCAACAGCGCGTCGTTCTTCAACCTGCATGTCGAGGGCGTCGGTTATCTCAACCGCGTCCGCGTCATCAAGCCGAAGAAGGGTCAGGAGTTCCTGGCCTGCACCGTCTCCGCCTTGCGCGGCAGCGATACCGACGTCAGCTACACGAAGTTCGACTGCCGTGTCAGCGGTGCTGACGCCCAGAGCGTCGTCAAGCGCCTGGAGGCCGACGTCGCCGCCGAGAAGGCGGTGATCATCGGCTTCCGGATCGCCGACATCTACCCCGAGCTGTTCACCTTCGAGAAGGGTGAACGCAAGGGGCAGCCCGGTGTCGCCATCAAGGGGCGGCTGCTGCGCATCAAGTTCGCCAAGGTCAATGGCGTGGCGATCGATGTCCCGCAACCCGTTCGCCCGATGGAGCGCGAAGACGTGCCTTTCTGAGCCGTGCTGATCGTCTGACCGTCGTTTCTTCATCCACCCCCTGGGGAGTTTCCTCCCCTCGGGGCGGAGCTCTCCGGATCGGTTCCATCAGGAGAGTTCAATGCGTTCCACCATCCAGTCGCTGTCCGACGCCGATCTGCTCGGCGTGCTGGTCGGCCCCCGTACTGCTGCGCACCTGCTCAAGGATGCCAGCGGCAGCCTCGCGCAACTGCTGCACGAACCCGTGCCGGCGGTCTACGCCCAGCCCCGCGCCGCCAGCAAGTTGCAGGCGGCCCGCGAGCTGGTGCGCCGCTCGCTGGCCGAGGAGATGCAGCACCGCGACGTGCTGGCCTCGCCCCAGGCCGTGCGCGACTACCTGCGCGTGGCCCTGGCCCGTCTGGAGCACGAGGTCTTCATGGCCCTGTTCCTCGATGCGCAGAACCGCGTCATCGCCGCAGAGGAGCTGTTCCGCGGCACCTTGACCCAGACCAGCGTCTACCCGCGGGAGGTCGTCAAGCGTGCCCTGGTGCACAACGCCGCGGCGGTGATCCTGGCCCACAACCACCCGTCGGGAGTCGCCGAGCCCAGCCGGGCCGACGAGTTCCTGACGCAGACGTTGCGCCAGTCGCTGTCCCTCGTGGACGCCCGCGTGCTCGACCACTTCATCGTCGCCGGCAACGGCGTGGTGTCGTTCGCCGAGCGCGGCCTGCTGTAGCCGTTCGCCTCCTAGTTCCTTCGTTCCCACCGCACGGCTTGCCGTGCATCCCTCCGGTCCAGGCTTCCCCTGGTCCGTTTCACCACCCCAGCGGGGATGTGCATCCCCGCAAGGCGGGGTGCCGTCCTCGCGTTCTTCAAGGAGCATTCCCATGAAAACCGGACGTACCCTCGTCGATCTTGCTGGCGAACTCGAACGCCAGATGTCCTCCAAGCGCGACCTTGTCGTACCTTCGTCCCTGCTTCAGTGCCGCACCGATGACGGTGGAGAGGTGAAGATGCTGGTCGATGTCCGCAGTGCTGACACGGCGGTCGCCCGCGAGTACGGCGTGACGGACCTGGCGCGTCGGCAGCTTGCCGACAAGCTCAAGATCCCGTTCGCCTACTTCGAGCGCATGCGCGGAGAGCAGCCCGAGCTGCTGGACCGCAACGTCAACACCTGGCTGCAGTCGGACGGCGACCGTCGGATGATCCGAACGCTGGACGGGCAGGTGAGGGCGGTGCTGTCTGATCGCTACCGGCGGCTGGACAACTTCGACCTTGCCGAGAACGTGTTGCCCATCCTGCAGCGGCTGGAAGGTGCCCGCTTCGAGTCGGTGGAACTGACCGACACGAAGATGTACCTGAAGGTCGTCACACCGCGCGTGAACTTCGAAGTCGCCCCGGGCGACATCGTGCAGGCCGGTATCGTCATCACCAACTCGGAGGTGGGTTGCGGCACCCTGTCGGTGCAGCCGCTCATCTATAGGCTGGTGTGCCGCAACGGCCTGATCGCCTCGGACCACGCCCTGCGCAAGACCCACGTCGGTCGGGCGCTGGGGTCGGAGACCGAGTCGGTGAACGTCTACCGCGACGACACGCTCGCTGCCGACGACCGTGCCTTCTTCCTGAAGGTGCGGGACGTGGTGGAAGCGGCTATCTCGGAGACGACGTTCCGGCAGATCGCGCTGAAGATGCAGAAGACGCGCGAGATCCCGCTGACCGGTGACCCGGTCAAGGCCGTGGAGGTGCTGGCCAACCGCTACACGCTCAACGACACCGAGCGGGCAGGGGTGCTGCGGCATCTCATCGTCGAAGGCGACCTCACCGCCTACGGCCTGGTCAACGCCGTCACCCACTACTCGCAGGAGGTGGCGGACTACGACCGCGCGACCGACTTCGAGGCGCTGGGAGGCAAGCTCATCGAACTGCCGGCCAGCGACTGGAGGGAGGTGGTGACGGCTGGGTGAGGGGACTCCCGGTGGGCTAGCCGATGGGCTGGCCTGCCGGGTGTCACTTCTTCTAATTGTCTGGCTCGGCGTATTCTCAGAGGCCGCTCATCGGGATGTCCTTTGGTAGACCAAAGGGTCGGTTCCGGTCAGCAACGGACGCAAACCGACGCCCGCTTCGTGGTCCGGTGGTCAGGTGACGTTTAACGATCGTAAGCAATAATTTGGACCTACGAAAACACATTATGGAGCTCAGTCATTGATCGCACACTCTAAGAGCCTCCTGGCGCACAAAAAACAAAATCAGACACTCTTCAATTTTGCGGTTCTTTGCTGTCAGGCTGTTCCAGCTCTCAAGGGCTACATGAAAGCCGTTGAAGGAGGGTCTGCACCAAAGTTGCCCGATGCTGATCACTTCAAGGGCGCGCCCGACTTCGTTCAATTGCGGATGTTCGCCTCGGAATACAGGAAGACCCTCGGCAGGGTCATCTTCCTCAGTTCTTTCTCCTACTTTGAGGCGTACTTCAAGGCCCTTATCGAAGAAGTTCTACAGTTCCATGGGGGTCAAGAGGCCTTCCGAAAGTCAGCACTTGAGCGTCAGGAAACCCATCTCACAGCGCTAGACCAGCCCGAAATCGCGAAGGCTGCTTCGAAATTGCGGGAGTACAAGAAGGGAAATTTCGCACCTTCGTATCGCAAGCACATTAAGACGTTGGAGCAGTCTGACTATCGCTTTCCTTCGGAGCTGTTTTCTCTTTTCGGAATCGTCGAGTTAGAAAAGTACAAGGACCTAAAGGCATCCGAGATTCCTCATGTGGTGAAGTGGTGCTTCGGGCTCAGACTGACCGAAGCAGAAGAAGTCGAGTTCTCGCGCCATCGCGACACGCGGAACGACATTGCTCATGGAAGCCTCCTAGAGCTTGACTTCAACAAGGGCATGGAGGCCAGTCGATTTCTCCGAGAGCTATCGATCAAGATCGACAAGCACGTCGTTAGGCACTTCCTTGTCATCGAGCGCGCATAGGCTCAACCCTAGCTGCTGCCGCGACGGCACTGACGGACCGTGGCCCGCGGTCAAAAGTTGAATGTTCTCTTTCCGGCCAGTTGCTGAACTTGGCCGACTTTCCACTTGGGTCAATGTCAGTCAACGACCCAAGTAAACCGCCGTCACCTGCTCCCTCTCATGCCCCAGCTCCGCACTGATCGTGAGCCGGGCCTCGCGGTCAGCCGCCTTCTGCTCGGCCGATAGGTCCCGTGACCGCGGCCCACCAGCCGCCGGCGCTGCCCAACCCGTCAATTCCCGATACCGCACCTGCGCATACTGGTGCCGGAACCCGTGCACCCGGTGGATGCCGGCGGTGGCGCACTGGTGCTCGAAGCGGCGCAGCTGCTCGGCGTAGGTTTTGTCTGCCGGGATGAGGCTGCCCCTGCCGGCCAGGGCCTTGGCTTCCTCCAGCAAGTGCCGCTGCTCTGCATTGCGGACAGGCACTTCCCGCGGGCGGCCGCCCTTGGTCCAAGTGTCCTTCAAGGCGAGCACGTTGCTCCGGTCAGCCCACTCAGGCCGGATCTTGATGGATTCCTCCCGCCGCAGCCCGAAGGCAGCCTGCAACCGCAGCGACATAGCGGTGTACTGGTCGGTCACCCGCGCCAAGTCGCAGGCCCGCAGTTCCTGCGCCTTGCTGACGTTGGTGACGTGCTGCCGGTTGCCGATGCCGTAGTGGTGGTTGTCGCGGGCGATGACGTTGTTCTTGCCGATCTTCTCGGCCCACCAGCGCAGCTCCGCCATGCGGTTCTTGATCGTGCCGACGGCCAGGCCTTCGGCCTGCCAGCGGGCCACCAGGCCTTCCACATGCTTGGGCTTGAGGCTGGTGGCGCCCAGGTGGCGGTAGCCGGCCTCCTGAAGCTGGTTGGCGACGAGGTCGAGCACACGCTCGCGGTCGCGCTGCGTGGCGAAACTTCCGTCGCGGTTGCGGTGGCAGAGTTGCTTCAGCTGGTAGTTCAGGTCGCGCATCGGGTTGCTGCTGGCGGTCTCCGTCGTCGGGTCGGTCGGCTGCCCCTGAGGGCAGGTCGGGTTCGTTGTCGCTGGTGTGAAGTCGGTCTGGTAAGTGTTTCTGTCCGTCCCGAGCGCCTGAGCGCAACGGGAACCACGAGGGACACGGGACACCACTCCCGTCTTGTGCCGAGGTCTTGCTGCTGGCCGCCGCGGCACGCGGCATTGGCCCCGACGGCGCTTGCTGCGGCAAGTCGGTCTGTCGGTTCGAGCCCATGCCCTGGGCTCGGTGGGGTGCACCACGGGGTGGTGCGTTTGTCGACGGTGCCTGCTGGCGCAGGCTGGGCGAGGGGGCGCTGGCGACCTTCATCGTCGACCCGGAGGCCGCTTTCGCGGCACCGGATGGGCGCGCCGGAGCCCGTCACGCGGGTCCGTCACTTGCGACAGCCCGGATATCTCCCGGGCATGGCCCGGGCGTGCTGGGGCTGCGTGCGCGTCGTCACTACCGGCCCGCGCCGCGTAGTGACGACGCTATCTGTTGGCGCAGCAGGTTGCGGCAGGACGCCGCCAGGGTTGCAGCAGGGCTCGATGTCGGCCGTGGCGCGCCTATCGCCGCCGTGTTGGGGCAGCGAACACACGCTGGCCAGTCGGCCGACTGGGGCAGGACACGTCGGCAGAGCCGACCGCGGACGCGTATCTCCAGACCTTGCGGTCGCCGGGTTGCAGGAGATCAGGCCGGCTGGGGCGCCCGCCGAAGCGGGCAGGGCGATGCGTAACGCGCATCCATCGGGCTGACTCAGCCAGCGGTTGATGGGCGGGATGCTGCGCCAGGCGGCTGCGCGGTGCAACCGCAGTGGTGACGGTCGAGACCGTCAGCGGGCCGATGGTCGTTGTCAGCAGTGCGGACGCCCGCTACGGCTGCCACAGGCGGCTTACCCACCGCCGCGCGAGTCTTGCGTATGAGGCGCCGATCGCGCGGCCGTGGATAAGCGCGAGAAGCTGCCAGTCTGGGTCAGCCCTTCGCAGCAATGAATCGAACGGCAATCCCGGCTTCTTGCGCCGCGCTGTTCGCCTTATCAATGCCGACCCGCAGTTCGGCAGCGTAGTAGCTGCTGCCGGGATGTTCCCCTTCGACCACCCTGACGCCGAGCGTCTTGAGCTGGTCCACATCCATCGATTGGAAGAACTCCATGGCAGCCCCTTGCGCCGTGCCGGTCTGCGGAAGGTAGTCGTCCTCGAAGCTCCAGTCCGGCGCAGCGTTGAACCACTTCTCGATCTCCGGGGTGACCCAGTCTTCGAACTCTCGGGTGGTGAGCGCCAGCAGCCAGGCCTCGACGCCGTCCTCAGGCTCCTCGGGCATCGCGCGAAGGCGGGCCTGCAGCGCAGCCAGTCGCTTCTTCTGCCTGCTCCCTGCCTCCTGAGCTTCAAGGACGTCAGCTGACAACTCATCGCGGAGGTCGGTGTAGATGGAATGCACCGCCCAGGCCAGCGGCTGGCATCGATCCATCGCATCAGCGAGCGCCTGGGGTGATCCTGACCAGTCGTCGGCCACGTCCTCGTAGAACTCGGCGCGCGTCTCGGCCTCCTGATATCCGGCCATCCTCAGCGTGCCGCCTGAGTCGACCTCGAACTCGGTCACGGGTTCGGCGATCGCGGGAGGGGCGTCATGCTTCTTCGGCGTCTTGCTCATCGGTCGGCCTTTCCTCTCAAAGCGCACTCAGTGCCACCCGGCAGCAGTGGCGAATCCGCTGCGCCGTGGCGGCGAAGTCTGCCAGCGGCATGGCGTCGTCTTCCAGCAGGTACAAGCGTCGATTTACCTCCACCATCACGGCCTCGACGCGCGTGTCCTTGCGATATCGGCTGCCTGGAACCAGCGCACCCGGGAACGGGTCGTCGACACCGACGGTCCAGCCCTCGCCCTGGAAGGCGGACACGAAGGCGTCAGCGAGTTCGCGGCTTGTGTGAAAGTCATCGGTGCCGATGCAGATGTCGGGCCGCACCTTCGCTGGCGCCGCCAACTCGTAGGGGAGGGCAACGCTCGGAAAGCTGTGGCAGTCGATCACCAGACATCGACCGTGCCGATCGAGTGCCGCCGAGACGGCTTCCTCGAGTCTCTGGTGATGCGGGCGGTAATAGGCGTCCATCAGTGCCTCCCGCTCGCCGTCGCGCAGACGCCGCCGCAGCGGCATCAGTTGCGAGGTGACGGTGTAGACCGCGCCCATGCCGCGTGCAGCCATCGGCTCGTCTCTGTCGTTCGGGAAGCGCTCGACGTCCACCACGAGACGGCTGACCGGTGATCGGACGATCGAGGCATCCGAGGACGGATCCGCGAAGAGTGTCAGCGTCTGGTGATCCGTCATGCGGGCCAGCTCGCGCCCGAGCTCGGCATCGTCCAACAGGAACTGCGGGCGCACGGCCGCCGGTACGGTCGTCGAGTCGTGCGGTACGTGCAGGACGACCCAGGGAAGATAGGCACCAGGCCTCATGGTTCGATCTGTCCGGTACTCGACGCGACGAGCTGTCGATGCAGCTCAAACGCGCGTTCAGCATCACCCGGCTGATCACCCTCGAACCTCCGGGCGCTCTTCTCCTGATCCTTCCAGACGCTCGCCCAGCCGTTGATCGATGGTGCACCCTTGCGGTAGATCGGGCCACTGGTCCAGCCACCGATGACCGTCGTCTCCCGGATCTGGACGAACGGATGATTTGCAGCAACGAGGGCGTCGATGACCCTCCGCGGAGAAGAGTCGGTCGGAATGGGGACTCCACCACGACTGACGATGGCGTAGACCACCCCGTCGTCCCATAGCAGCAGTGGTCCGGCGACCAGTCGGGTCGGACGCTTCAGAAGGATCGCGCAAGCGATCTCCAGGCAGGCCTGGTCGATCTCGTGTGTGTCCTCGTTCAGTCTCTGCTGCACCGTCAGCGCGGCCTGCTGCGCCTCGGTACGCAGTCTCTGCATCGACTCCTTGAGGGTGTCGATTTCCTGACGGAGCTCACGCCGATCCGTGGCCGTGCGTTCGAGGAACGTATCGAGATCGCGAATGGCGCTCAGTTCCCGCATGATCCCGGCCCGCACGCCCGTATCGACCTGTTTCGATAGCGATGCGATCAATGATCGCGCCCGGGACTTGGTCGCCCGCACTGTCCCGCCGCGGAGCCAGCCCAGCCAGTAGGTGCCGCTGATCATTTGCCCCTGCCACGGGCTGCTATCCATATCGATTCCGATCGCCTGGCAGAACTCGACGAGCGAAGTGGGGGCGTGCCTCCCTTGTGGATCCGTAAGCATTACACCGTGCTCCTCGGCGAGATTCGTGATCTCCTCGAAGGTGGACGCGAACTCCTCGAGCCAGCCCACCCATTCGGTCGGCCGATCGTCTCCGTGGCACACCAGGGTGTACCCGCCGCGGGACTGCCCAATGCTCGGATAGTCATCCTCCCGCAGTGTCGGTGGAAAGGTTTTCCTGCCCATCCCTTCAACTCCTGACGCCGAGGGATGCCAGCATGGCATTGGCCCACTGTGCACGGGTCATCGCCCAGAAAGCCGTGTTGACGGCGATGCCAGCCGCGGAGTGCAGGGCATTCGGAAGGAAGGAGACATAGGCCGGGTTGTTGCCCAGCCTCCCAGGGCACCATGCGCCAAAGTGCGGCGGAAGGTCGTGGGGGGCCATCTCCATCTGGTTGAGCTGCAGGCAGAGTCGCTGCAGGCGCTCCTCGTCGGCAACTCGGTGAGGCATCTGCAGTAGACAGAACAGCCCCCCGCCCAGTTCCGGGTGGGGCTGATCAGCCATGAGTTGGAAGAGCGCGGTCTTGTGATCTCCCGCGATGGCGCTTTCGGCCCCTTCCGCAAGGCCGAACTCTGCGGTGAGCCCGAGGCCGCCCGTCGTGCACACACACAGTCGCGACATGTAGCCCTCTACCTGCGCGAGGTCGCGCTCTGTCCAGCGAGACGAGCCGCCCCGCGGCTTCTCGTTGGTCATGGCCCGGCGCATGCCACCCAGGATCGCTTCCGACCCGCAGATGGTGGTGAAGGCCAGCAACGGGAGATGAAGGGTGCGCCACGCGTCCTCAGCCTCGTAGATCGTGAGTCGCGAGCCGATGCGCACCGCGGCACCGTCCTGATGAAGGGCGCCAAGTGCCGCAAAGGCATTGAAGGCTGCCGTGGCCGCTGCCTCTTTGCCGCGAAACACAGACATCAGTGGCGCTGGGAGTTCGGTGATCATCCGAACCACGGCACGAATCGGACCGTTCTCCGACTCTCGGGTGGCGGGCGGTACTACCTCGATGCGGATGGCGTAATGCTCGTGCTGGGCGATCAGGGCGTTGCCCTTCAGGGTGGCCTTGATCGTTGTCGGCGCGAGCATCGCCATCAGGTCGCTCAATGGCACGCCGAGCGGCTCGGGGTTGGGCTTCTTGTTCCAGAACATGGCGGATCTCCTCTCAGCCGGCCAGAGCCGTCTTGCGCACATCGCGCACGTGCTTGCATTCACCGCGGTATTCGAAGCCAGGGCAGGTGCACTGCAGGTGTCCGCCCCGGCCGAAGGTCACGCGATAGGACTTCCTCGGATCCTTCGAACTAGGAAACTCCCAGGCTCCAGTCTCCAGCAGGGGTGCGTCGGACGGCAGCGCGGCCACCATCTCGCCGATGATGTCCAGTCGCGCGCCTTCCTGGCCCGTCGCGCGCGCAGCCTTGGCTTCCTGCAGCAGGGCAGGGCCGATGCGGCTGAGTTCCTCCTGAAGCTCCTTCAAGACCGAAGCGTCCGGTAGTTCGTCGGCCTCCACCGCCTGGACGAGCCGAAGCTTGGCTTCCAGCAGGCGGGCGATGTAGCCGTCCAGCGTGCCGCTCGCCAGCAGGTATTCCACCGTGACCTGCCTTTCCTGCCCGATGCGGTAGCAGCGGTCCTCGGCCTGCAGGTGGTTGGCGGGTACCCAGTCCAGGTCCTGGAAGATCACGTGGGTTGCCGCGGTGAGGTTCAGGCCCACGCCCCCAGCGATCAGGTTGCACAGCATGACCGTCACCTTGGGGTCCTTCTGGAAGGCATCCATGGCGGCCATCCGCTGCTTCGCGTTGTCGGCCCCGGTGATGCTCACGGCCTGCTCCCCCAGTGCCTTGCGATGCCGGGTGATGCCCTCGGTGTACGACGTGAAGACGATCACCTTCTGTCCGGACGCCACCACGTCCCTGATCCGCTCCGCACAGGCCGCGTGCTTGGCCTTGTGAAGGGCCAGTCGCAGCTTCGTGATGCGCGCCAGGAATTCGGTGTCATTGGGGCGGCTGGCATCCGAGCCGAGGAACCAGTTCAGGAAACCCTCGTTCGCGTTCCAGGCTGCCTCCCCGCTGATCTGCACCGGCACCCACGACCGGATCTTGGGAGGCAGATCGAGCACCTCATCCTTCTTGCGCCGAAGCATCACCTCCTTGAGCAGCAGGTTCAGTTGGTTAAGGTTCGACGCGCCGTCCGTCACCCAGCCGTAGTTGTTACGGTAGGCGCCGCAGTACTGGCGTGCGAAGGCGATGAAGCTGCGCGCGGCCGGATGGCCCACCGCCCTCAGCAGGTTGAACAGATCGCGGGGGCGGTTCGGCATGGGCGTTCCGGTGAGCAGGAACACCATCCGCGGGCCTGAGACGCCCGCCCGCTTGTCGTCGGACACCCCCAGGATCTTGAGCGCCTGCGAGGATCGCTGGCTGGCGTTCTTGATGAAGTGCGCTTCGTCGAGAGCCACCCCGGTCCAGGGTACCGAGCGCAGCCGTTCGCCGTGTCGGGAGAGGAGGTCGTAGTTGACGATCACCCACTGCGGCTGCGGATGCTCATGGCCCGCAACGCCCAGCACCTCGATCCTGGCGGACGGGTCGACGAGGGTGATTTCGCGCGCCCAGTTGAGTTTGAGCGAGGCGGGGCAGATGATGAGGAAGACGCCCGAGGGCGCGGCTTCCTTCAAGGCGATGATGGCCTGGCGGGTCTTGCCCAGGCCCATGTCGTCGCCCAGGATGGCGCGGCCGCGCCGTGCCAGGAACTCCACACCCGTGACCTGATGCGGATAGAGCGCGTAACGCTCGAGATTCATGCTGAACTCCTCTTTAGCAGTGGTTGAGCCGGTTGGCAGGGGCCTGCAATTCGGATGAACTCGCCCCGGAAACGTCGTACAGCGGAGAAAGACTAAGGCGCTCCAGGCTCACCAGGTGAGCCAGCCTGGCCGGATGCTCGAAGGTTTTCCCACGGCAGGTCGAGATCGTCCCGACCAAAGTGCCCGTAGGCTGCCGTCGGGTAGTAGATCGGACGCTGGAGGTCCAGACAGCGGATGATCCCCGCCGGGGTGAGGTCGAATTCCCTGCGCAGCGCATCGACGATTTCCGCACCGCGCGCGGGCAAAACGCCATCTGCCTCGACGAGAAAGCTGACCGGCTCGGCCACACCGATCGCATAGGCCAGCTGGACCAGTGCCCGACTCGACCAGCCTCGCGCGACCACCTGCTTGGCCAGGAAGCGCGCCATGTAGGCCGCCGAGCGGTCCACCTTGGAGGGATCCTTGCCCGAGAAGGCGCCGCCGCCGTGCGGGGCCGCTCCGCCGTAGGTGTCGACGATGATCTTTCGCCCGGTGAGTCCGGTATCACCCTTCGGGCCGCCCGTGACGAAGCGCCCCGTGGGGTTGATCAGCTCGCGGTAACCGGCTGCACGCATGCCGGCCGGGATCACAGCGTCGATGATCTCGCGGCTCACCGCCGCGCGGAGCGCCTCTGTTTCGATGTCCGCGTCGTGCTGCGTGGAGAGCACGACCGCCTCGATCGAAACGGGTCGACCGTCCTCGTACCGGAAGGTCACCTGCGACTTCGCATCCGGCCCGAGCCAGGGCAGGGCGCCGGAACGCCGCAGCTCGGCCTGCCGTCGCACCAGCCGGTGCGCGAAGACGATCGGCGCCGGCATCAGTTCAGGGGTGTCGTCGCAGGCGTAGCCGAACA
>JADCJL010000180.1 GCA_020247055.1 Acidobacteriaceae bacterium
AAGTGTCCACTTCGCGGTGAGGTGGACACCTGCCGAAGAGATAATTCAAAAACGGTGCGTGGCGCAAGACGGTCGCAGCCGGACGCTTACGCTTCGCCGGCAGGCCAAGACTAACATACACTTTTCACCAGCCCCGGCAAAAGGGGACATTTCTACTTTGCCTTGACAAGGCAATCGTCGATTGTTGACAACCTGATTCAGAAGAAGTATTGTAAGTTGCCACATGGTGAAAACACTTCTCTTTACCCTACTCGTGAGTTTTTCGGTGCCGATCTTCGCAGACAAAAGTGTCAGAGGCCACACCCGTAAAAATGGTACGGTTGTGCAACCACACAGCAGAAGTAACGGTAACAGAACTGAATACGACAACTACAGTACAAAAGGGAACTCAAATCCGTATACAGGAAAGAGTGGCACGAAGACACCTAAGCGTTAGCATGGTGTAGTTGAAGTACCAATTTTCTTGGATCAGTTTTTAGGCTTCCACTCTCTGCTCACAGGTTGGGCTTCAGCGATTTGGGCTGACGTCAGATCCGATTCCAGAGCGTCCCTCGCCTCCAGGGCCAATTCAACACCTCGAGCTGCGGCAAGGTTGTTCCACATATAAGCCAAAACAAGGTCTTTGGGAACACCCTCGCCCATCATCCCCCCGGCCGCCACCGCGCAATCCACGCCCGCATCGCGCGCCCCCAACCGCCCTCAGCTCCCCCCGCCCGCTCCGCCGCCGGCCCGGTCCGCCAGGTCCCCCAACATCCACTGATCCCTGGGGGCCAGCCGCCCCTCCGCCTCGAGCGCCGTCGCCACCGCCAACGCCCGCTGCCAATACTCCCGCTCCCGGCCATCTGGCCCAGTTTCGCCAAACTCACGATCACATCCCGCCGCGCCGCCGCGCTCGCCGGGTTCTCCTCCGCTAGCTTCTCATCAATCCCCAGCGACGCCGCATACCGCCGCCGCGCCTCTCCCAAATCCCCCGCCAACACCAGCACATCCCCCAGCTTCCCAAGCTGAACGTCGCCGGTTCGAACCCGGTCTCCCGCTCCATTTAGAATCAATCAGTTACAGTGATTTCGAGGCACCCAATTGGGTGCTTTTTTCATGTTGGGCTGGACGTCGGAACTGCAAGGTGTTGATTCGAGGTAGGTTATGGCCGACGCCAAAAACGCAAACGGAGTAATCGGAGTACAGCGGAGAGTTTTCGTGTTTTCAATGATTTGGTGGGCCTGCCGCCTCGCAAATCCGTGCAAACAGTCGTGAGTCGGCTGGACGTCATTCGCCTCGCGATACTCGCCTGGAATGGCACAATGAGGACAGCGAAGCTCGATGGGAAAAGTCGAACTGCTTGCTGCGTTACTGGCTGAAAACCGGCGATTGCGGGTGCTGCTCGTTCGAAATGGCGCCTCGGCCGACCCATTGAAGATAGTCGCCGAAGGGGCCGACCTGGCACCCTATCCCCGTCGGGCGTGTCGGTGGCCACACTTTTGAGGAAAACTGAGTCCCATGGCGACCCGAAGCGGCCGGCGGGCGCCGTTCCGTCGTCTACCTCGATGGCGAATTATTCCGGCTGCCAAACCCTATCCAAGACTTCGACTCATAGTCGTACAGCTTGCACCTGCGGCAGCAATCAAGGTAGTAACGAAGTGACCAGCGCACGACCGTGATTTCGGGGAATTCGGATTCCACTCGGCGTTGCGCCTCGGGCAGATCAAACAGAGGAATAGCCACGTCTACATGGTGCGCCGTGTGCTCCATGATGTTGCCGAGCAGCGCGCCAATTGGCGGTGGAAAGACGACATGAACCGTGCTTTGGACCTGCGCTTTGATCGGATCCCACTCTCGCCGGTCGGCGTACCAAGCGACGTTCGGATGCGTGTGTTGTTGGTAAGTGACGAAACCCATTAGTACGTTCCAGATGGCAAAGGGAAGCACCACGGCCCACAATACTTGGGCGACCGGATTCTGGCCCGTGACGTGTGCCACACCAATAGACACCGCTACTTGTGTCACGAGAAAGCCCAGCGTGAGAATAGAGTCCCATAGCCATATCTCACGCTCGGGGTGATCGCCAGAGCGGCGGGGAAACCAGAGTCGTTTCCACCATACTTCGATGCCATAATGCAGTCCGGGGCCCGCCGGATGACGGTAGACGCGCTCCAGCAGTCTCCTCCAAGGAGGCAAGGCATCGAACTCGGTTCTGCTGAACGGGGTGTAGACGTAGTCTTTTCCGCGCAGATTGGTGAATCCATGATGAAGAGTGTTGTGGCCGAGCTCCCAAGTGCTGTAGGGCGTGAGCGAGGGTAGAAAAACTACGCGGCCCACCACTGCATTCAAGCCGCGGGCAGAAGGAAAAAAGGTTCGGTGGCAAGCGTCGTGCCCGATCAAGAAGAGTCGGGCGATAGCGATGCCCGCAAAGAGGGCCAGCAGCGCCTTTACCCACCAATTTACCGACAAGAGCAGAGCGGCCGATAGCGATAGATAAAGTGATACGTCGAAGAATAGCAGGCTTGCCGCCCGGCCGAGGCCCCCCGACCGCTCCGGACGGATCCGGTGCACCAATTCACGGCGCCCACCTCGCCCCGGACTGATGCTCATGCTTTCACCGCCTCGAGGAACACAACATTCCGTTCCGTCTCTTCAAAAGTTTGGACTGAGGTGACGTTCTCGAGGTCCGCGAAGACGTTGTCGGCCATCGTACGCAGGGCGATCGCATCGCGATAGATGAGCCACCAATCCATAATCGCTTCCATGAAGCCTGCGTCGTCGATATTTGGGGCGAAGTTGGCAATCCAGACCTTGCCACCGGGCTTCAGCATGGAGAACAGGGTGTTGAGCAGTCGAACTCCGACGCGGTCGCTGAGATAGTCATAGAGCCCGGCTGCGTAAATGAAATCGAATGAGCCGAGTTCCGCGGCTCCGTGCGTGATGACGGTTTTGACCGAGCCCGTTTGCGCCTTAATGCCCAAGGGGCCATGGTCGCGGGCCACCATAGCTAGGCTCTCAAGGTCTTGATCCATAGCCAGAAATCTCTTGAATGTACCGGCCCCGAGGGCAGCGCTGTGCTCCGCTTCTCGGAGGTGCCCACAGGCGAGCGAGAGGATCTCGGCGCGTGGATTGCGGATGCAGACGGAGTCGATTTCGTCGGCCAGCAAACGGCAGCGGTTGCGCACTGCACGCGGGGCGGGAGTGGTGAGGCAGGCGTCCATCAGCGCGCGGCCGCGAGGTGTAGCCTGCCTGGCCAGCGCTTGGTTGGCGGGATGCCGATAGATGAAATCGAGCATCACGGCGTCGCCAGCATACCCGCGTGGCTTGGAGAAGCAGCGGTGAACGAAGGGGCTCTCCAGGGCAACTGCAACTGCAGGATGCGGGCGAACATGTTTTTCTACCAAAGCGCGCCAAGCGTCCCCCGACGGGGCGGCAGCACGGGCGGTGTTGAGGCCGTAGCGCAAAGCGTCGAGAGAGGCGGCCGGTGGCAGAGTATCCGCGAGATGGGAAGCGGCTTGGAGGGTTCGGAGAAGTGTAGAGTCTGACATGGTGTTTTCCTTTCACCGGAGCAGGCGTAGAAGCCGGATGGGGGGTGCCAGGGATTAATGGCAAAAAAGGAAAGGCCACCCGACCGGTTGGGTTGTCGGGTGGCCTTTGGTACTAGTTGCGGGCTGAGTGCTCACACTTAGCTGGGTTTGCGCATACGTAGACCATAACGTCCGTTCGCTGGGGCGGCTGGCTCCAAATCGGCTTTCCCTCGTAATTCACTTTGTCGATGCGGTACTCCTCTTGGCGTGGTGATACCAATCTGGCCGCGCCGAGATAGAGAGGCCAACCGGACCGATTCCAGGAGAGGGATGTTCCTTGTTCCGACTCAAGGTGAACGACGCCAGTATTGCCGATTCCCGTCCACTTGACCGCCAGCTTACCTGCCGGGTCAACTTTTTTGTCGCTGAATTCAATCGTCAAATCCGCTGTTGCCAGCTCCTTGCAGACGGCTGTTCCCTCACCACACTGCGTGCCCTTCGGTAGGACTTTCAGAAAGGTAAACTTCTGCTTATCAACTACAAGCCAGGTCTTTCCCCCATCCCGGCCGTCGACCAAGTTGGACCGGTGACCTGGGGGCAGCGCCTGGATTTTGGTTGGACCATTGTCAATGATAATCGGTTCACCGAAATGGTTAGATTTGTTTTGGTATGCGTCGAAGGCAGAAATTAAGCCAAAGATTGCGAGTGCGATCAGCGATAAGAATCCAAACGATTTTCCGAAGTTCATACTACTCCTCTCAGCGATTGAATTAATTTTGAAACGTCAGGTCGTATGCGCCACATCGGATAGCACGCGCCTAACCCATCTAAGCGAGATTGAGCGCTGAAAGGTGTCAGCGCTCCCGAGAGCTCTATTCGGCGCCCGATCGGGTTGGCCCCGGAGATCGCCTCCGCGCGCCATCGCCACTCCGAAGTTTTCCAGTCCTTCATCTCGTTCACTAATTCAGCTGCCTTGGCCGCAGCGTCTGCCACGGCCCCGGAATGCATCAGGCCCTCAGCCAAGCTCAAGCGTGCCAGCATTGCGACCCCCAAGTTGCCACTTCGTCCGCTCTCCTCGGCCAATCTCGCGCAGGCGCTCGAAGCATCGGAATCCCTGCTTCAAACGGTTACCCGGCAATGAACAAGGCGAATGTAGAGGCTGCTAACGGGGTCCGTCGAACTAGTCGATTGCAAGCGCCGGAGTTTAATCCGTGCGTCTGGCCACCGGCCCTGAAAGCTGTCAATCACCGCCTCTACATAGGCCACTCGACTCTGAAGAATGGGAGCCTTGCTGGAACTTAGCGCGGCCTTTTGCGCTGCCGTTCTGGCATCGTCAAATCGGCCCAAAGCCGCAAGCGCCTCCGCCGCAACGAGCAGGTCCAAAGCGGCCCACTTTCCCGGCGGAAATTCTGAAGGTTTGATTTCCTGGGACTGAGCGAGGCCTTCTGGCCACCGGCCTGATTCGAGGTAAAGATCACGCAAGCCCCGCCGTGATTCGTACGGAATATCGATGGCTTCCCTGCAAGCCGAAACGCTATCTTTCTGGCCAAGAATGACTTAAGTGGCTTTTCGAAATTCTCGCGGGAAACTCCCGCTACCCGTCTCCAACGCCCTCTCCGCCGCCCCCCGCGCCGCCGCCAGGGCCCCCACCTCCACGAACAACCGCCGCAGCACCACCCACCCCCAGGGGTGCGCCGGATCCAACTCCTGCGCCTCCCCCCAAACGCCCAGTAACTTCGCCGAATCCAACTCCCCTCGATCCTTCATGATCGACTGCAGCGCCCCAATCTCTCGCAACTCCCCCGCGTTCCGCACCGCCGCCGCCCGCTTCGTTTGCTCAATCAACGGCATCGCCCCCACCCGGTCCCCCTCCGCAAACCGCCGCAGCAGCCCCGCCATCTCCTCGTCCCCCTCCACCCCCAAACCCACCAACTGCTTCTGGTACTCCGCCGCAAACGCTCGGTCTCGCTCCCGCAGCCGCTCCACCAACGCCTCCCGCTCCGCCTGCTTCCGCTCCTCCTCCGTCGTCAATCCACTGCGGTTCGCCGAACCCCACGCATACTGCCGCACCAGGTCCTCCATCACCGTCTTCAACACCTCCGGCAGCGCATCCACCTTCCCGGTAAGCCCCGCCACCCCCTCCTCCAACCGCTCCATCCCCTGCAAAATCTGCCCCAGCGAATCCTCCACCCGCTGCAAGCCCGGTCCCAACCGCTCCACAAACTCCGGCCACTGCGCCATCCCCCCCAACTCCGGCGCCGCCGCCGCAAGCCGGGCCAGCAGCCACGTCTCAAAAATGGTCCGCATCCGTTCATCGCTCTTCAACTTCTCAACGAACGCCAGCGCAATCAGGCTGTCCCAATCCCGCGGCACATCCCGCTGGTGCCTGGTATCGATCCGCCAACTCTCCAGCAGCAGATCCTCCACCACCCCTGGCAACCCCGCCTCGCCCGTCCACCGTCTCCCGTCCTCCCCCAGCATCTCCCGCAGCGTCTGCCGGATCCGCTCCCGCCGCTCCTCCGGAGCCCTCTCCGGCGCAAGCAGCAGTTCCACATCCTGAAGCGGCTGCGGCAGCGTATTCCCCGCGTTCCGGAGATCCGCCGCCACGCCCCGCCGTACCGGCAAATCAGCGCATCCGCCCGGCTCCCGATCCATCCTCCGACCGCCCAGCCCGGCACCAGTTCCAGCAGCTTCGCCGCCACCTGACCACCCCACCACAACGCCACGGGAACCAAACATGCAAAGGGCAAAGCAACCTCCTCGACGCAAAAGCAGCGGAAAATCGCGCACCAACGCACCCGCCAGCATACTATACGCGGCCCCGCCGCCCCTTGCTCCCACGGCTGCCCCCTGGGGGCTCACGCCCATCCAGTCAACAACGCTCCTTTTTTCAATCACTTACCAATCACGCCACAAAAATCCGCCCTTTCCGAAAACCGGTTCACAAGGTAAGAAAATAAATCGTATCCCCATCATTCCAAATCACTTACATCCAGTTTTCGCCCCCTCCCCACCCCCGGAAATTTGGTCCCCCCGTGCTATAGTCCAAGCAGATAAGGAACCCAACGCCCTGACCGGCCCCACCCGTCAGGGCGTTTTCTTTTTCCCCAGGAGATTTCCGATGCCCGA
>JADCJL010000181.1 GCA_020247055.1 Acidobacteriaceae bacterium
AGGCGGTGGAGCGGACGGGGAAGAGCTTGGGTTCATGGCGTTTGAAATCAGTATGGGTTGCAGAAGCGAGCGAGGGAAGGGTTGCCGTTGTGCAGCGGAGCTCCGGCGGCGGGGCGGTTGCGAGGCCCTACAACGCACCGCAGTAAGGGAGAGGGTACACCGCACCCAGTACGGTGGCGCTAAGCGGGTGGACCGAGGCGACCACCGTCTTTTGGTACGGGTAGTCCATTGTGGACTACGAATTTGGTCGTCAGACTAAGTGAGGAATGAACCCTGCGATCAGCACCGGGGGACGGGCCGCGCCGCGGACGTCCATCTACCCGCATCGGAGCGTGCGTTCGCTGCGGTTGACGCGGGGCCGGCGGTGGGTGTCGTGGGGGGTGGCCGTGTTGGCGTTTCTGTTGATTGGCTCCTTCGCGGCGCCATTGATGGCGCTGCATTCGGCCATGGCGGACCGTTTGCTGGCGTGGACGGGGATTCCGAACGCGGGCTGGGAGGAGGTGGCGGTGTTTCCGGGGCTCGAACCGGGGAGAGCGCCACTGGTACCGGTGCCGGCGTTTGCGCAGGTCACCGGCGGAGCGCGTCTGAGTTTGATTCTCGGGATTGTGGCGCTGCTGGTGATGACGGGGCGGTATCTGCTGTTCCGGAACCTGGGTAACTTTCTGATCGTCCTGCTGGGGGCATCGGCGCTGGTGAACGCGGCGTTCGACACCTTTCGGCTGGATGCACGGGTGTTTGGGCAGATCTGGCTTCGGCAGGAGCTGCTGGTGTGGATGTTGATGCCGTTTGCCGGGGTGCTGCTTTTTCTGTTGCCGCAGCCGCGCCTCCGGGTGGGATTGGCGTGGCTGGCGCTGGCGCAGGCGTACGGCTTTCTGTTTTCGGTGCTCCGTTTCGTCTTCTGCCTGGGAATGCTGCATTACACGGGGCTGTTGTTTATGCCGTTGCTCTGGTTTGCGTTGGGCGCGTTGAGTGATCTGTTGTATCTGCTGCTGTTTTTTTCGATTTCGGTTCACCAGGCAGCGGGGCATCTGTGGGGGGGGCGCGACACGTGGCGGTTACAGCTTTAGTTTCGTTGATCTGGATCTCCATGGTGCTGAGCATGCTGCTGCTGGGCGCCTACGCGCTGCGGCACTACTATCTGGGCTACACGCGGATGCACCTCGAACATCCGCGCGAAATGAACGAATTTGTGGGTTTTGTGATGCCGCGGGTGACAGTATTGGTCCCGATGCACAACGAGGAAAAGGTGGCGCACGACATCCTGCAGGCGCTGGTGAAGTGCGATTACGATTGGGAGCTGCTGGAGGTGATCCCGATCAACGACCGGTCGACGGACGGGACGCGTGGGATTGTGGAAGATTTTGCGCGGCGGTATCCGTTTGTCAAGCCGTACCACCGGACGGAGGGCGCCGGGGGCAAACCGGCCGCGCTGGCCGAGGCGTCGCGTCTGGCGACGGGAGAGATTTTTCTGCTGTTTGATGCCGACTACGTGCCGGGGCCGGCGGTACTGAAGATGCTGACGGCGCCGTTTGCGGACCCGGAGGTTGGGGCGGTGATGGGGCGGGTGGTCCCGCACAATATCGGCGACAGTGTGCTGTCGGTGTTGTTGTCACTAGAGCGGTGCGCGGGGTACCAATCGGCGCAGCAGGCGCGTTTCAACCTGGGATTCACGGCGCAGTTCGGCGGGACGGTAGGCGGGGTGCGAGCTTCGGCGCTGCGGGCGGTGGGGGGATGGAACCCGGAGTCGCTGACCGAGGATACCGACCTGACCATGGCTCTGCTGCTGAACGGATGGCGGACGGCGTACGTGAACCGGGCGGAGTGCTACGAGGAGGTGCCACGGAGTTGGGCGGTGCGGCAGCGGCAGTTGAGCCGGTGGGTGACGGGGCATACGGAGTGTTTGCACAACTACTGGCCGGATCTGGCGCAGGCGCGGTTTTTGAGCCGGCGCGAGAAGATAGACGCGATTTTTCTGCTGGGGATGTACCTGACGGCGCCGCTGATCGTGGTGGGCTGGGTGGCCTCGCTGGTGCTGTTTTTCATCCCCTCGGCGCACGTAGTGCCGGTGCTGCCGGTGGCGATGCTGATCATCGGCTATCTGCTGTTTTCCAATCAGGCGACGTTTTTTGAGATCGGGGTGGCGGCGCTGCTCGACGGGACCCGGACGCGGGCGCTGCTGATGCCGCTGAGCCTGTTGAACTTTTTTGCCAACACCGGGGCCATCTGCAGTGCCCTGGGCAGGTTCTACTGGCACCGGGTATGGGGTAGCGGTGGCGATGGCTGGTACAAGACGCACCGGACCAGGCAGGGCGGGGAGGGTCCGGACGCGGGGGCTGCGCCGGAGCCGGCGGGCGCGGCGCGGCGGTCGGTGCGGGGGCTGTACTACGCGGATGGCGGAGGGGAGCGGGGTTGATTTAATGGCTTTTTTGCTTTTCGCCCTGCTGTTTCTGGGAGTTCTCTATCTCCACTTCTTTTTTGCGCACCGGGCGTGGAGGACTATCCGAGGCCGGCAGTCGCTCGAGTTGGATATGGGGTATGTGCGCATGGAAAACTACTTCAGCCATTCCTTCCGCCGGAAACTGAAGCAGTGGCTGGATACGCCGCCGATGGCGCAGGAGGCGGGGCCGGGGGTGCGGGTGTATGACCATGGCCGGGAACGGATCTACGTAACGGGGGAGGTGCGCTATCCGGCGGGGCGGGTGGAGCGGGAGATGGTGGTGAGCGAGGGGCCCTTTGCGTGCGGACCGAACTGTGACTTTCAAAATGAGGTGATGGTGCGGGGAGACGGCGAGGTCGGCGAAGGGAGTACGCTGCAGGCGATTGCGGCGGATGGGACGCTGCGCTTGGGAGAGGGAGTAACGATACGCCGGTGGGTCGACGCGGCCGGAAAGCTGACCATTGAAGCGGACACGACGATCTATTCGCGGGCGACCTCGCGGACGGCAATTGCGTTTCTCCCGGGGGCGAGCGCACAGTCATTATTCGCGCCCGAGATTGTGACCGAGGGGCGCGACGACGAGCCGGCGGAGGTGTCACTGTGGCCAAGCGGGGTGGTGCTGATCCCGCACAACGAGGACGGGACGGCGCAGGCGGAGAGCGGCTACGACTCGGCGAGGCTGTTTTCAATGGGCGGAGGAACGTACCTGTACGAGGGCAACCTGGAGGTGACGGCGCCGCTGCACGTGCGCGCGTCGCTGGTCGTGCGGGGGAGTTTTTCCTGCGGCGGCGAGAGCTTGCTCGAAGGCGATCTGAAGGCCTATGGAAAGATTGCGATTGGGCAGGGATCGATGGTGAAGGGAAACCTGGTGGCCCAGGGGGACCTGGTGCTGTGCCCCTATGTTTACTTCCAGGGGCTGCTGCAGGCGGGCGGCGAGATGCGGATTTCGCGGGGTGGACGGGGGGTGCGGAGCGGGCTTCCGGTGGCGGCGCACGCAACAGGGGTGTTGACCCTGGAGAGCAACGTAGTGATCTACGGCAAGGTTTCTTCGGCCGAGCGAGTGCTGGCCGTTTCGACGCCCATGGCGTGGCTGCAGGCGGGACGGCCCAAGGCTGGCGGGCAATAAGCGGACGCCCGGGCGCGGGGTGGGCGCGGCCCCGGCGGGATCTCACCGTTCCGCTGCGAGGCCCGGCGCGAGGACAGATTCCCAGTACGGGATTTCTACTTTACGCGAGGCGGCGCATGGTGGCGGGAGAGTATCCTTCCTCCACCCGAATCCGCGGGCAACCGATTCGGGCAGGCGCGCAGGTTGGCGGTGCAGTACGGAGGAGAGGGCAGATACTGGACCGGATCGGCGCCAGGCAGTGAGAAAGGGCTCGTTTGGTTCCTCACGCGGGCACCGCAAGCGGCCCCCAGAAATAGCGTCTCTACCCCAATTTTCGAGGGAAAATGGCTTATTCCGCACGATGGGGGGGCGTGGCGGTGGATCAGCAGACTCAATTCGGAACGTTCCCGCAGGTCGGGGCGATTAACCGCCAGATCTCGGTCCTAGTACCACCGGGCGCGCGCGTACAAGTACTAAAGTTCGACTTATGCCTTCCCTGCAGGGGTAGGAGTATGGCTAAATAGTCATAGGTCTTTTGCGTTACTCCGAGTTTTAAAACTTTGACCGGCGCCGGCAGCTTGCTGCTGGCGCTATCTTTTTTTGGCCAGCCGATTTCCGTTGGCCGCGGCTGGACAGCGGGAGTACGCGACTCCGCTTCCCCTCTCTTTGGGGGGAGCGCGGTGACCGGTATTCCGGAAGCGCCTGTGGCCAGCCGGTGAGACTAGGTGCGCTGCGTCTCGATGTTCACGAGTTCGGACTTCTCCGGCTTGGTGATGGCTTTCTGGGCGAGCGTTTGCGGCGCGCGCCAGAAATCGATCAGCGACGTCATATGGACGCAGGAGACGGTGCAGTAGGGAGCGCAGCTTTTTTCGGTGAGAAACTCGCGGCGGATGTCGGTTTTGGTGTAGCCGAGCAGGGGGACGCCAGGATAGCCGCGCTGCTGGGAGCAGTAGTGCACGAGCCCGTCTTCGCAGACGTACATGTAGCGGGCGCCGGCGCGGCAGCGCCACTGGCTAGGCTGGCCGAGGGCGATGCGGTCCTGGAACCTGGCAAAGCGGGCGAAGCTGCGTTTGGCGAGCACTTTGAACTCGCGGTAGACGGACATTTCCGTATCGCCGAGGGGCTTCAGCTGGCCTTGGCCGTCGTGGATGATGCCGACCGTGGCGCTGAAGCCAAGCTCGAGCGCGCGGCGGCCGATGGTGACGGCATCGCCGGGGAACTTCACACCGCCGCCGAGCACGGAGTTGATGTTGACATGAAACAGCGCGTGCTCGCGGAGCAGTTGGAGCTTTTTGTCGAGAACCTTGAGGCTCTTTTTGGAGACCTCGTCGGGCATGACGTTATCGATGCTGATCTGGAGGTGATCGAGGCCGGCCTGATTGAGCCGCTCGATACGAGCGGCGGTGAGGTTGTAGCCGTTCGTGATCATGCCGGCGATGATGCCGTGGTGGTGAATCCGGTTGATGAGCAGATCGAGATCGGGGTGAAGGAGCGGCTCTCCGCCGCTGATCATAATGAGGGTGGTACCGAGCTTCGCCAGATGATCGATGCGGTCGAGCATGACGTTGACGTCGACAGGCTTCGAGACGTCGTCGTACTCGTTGCAGTAGGTACAGGAGAGGTTGCAGCGGCGCATGGGGATGATATGCGCCTGCACGATGTGATCCGTGGACCACAAGCCTTTGCCGATCATCCGCAACTCCCGCAGGCGCCGGCTGAGGGCCTTCACGGCGCGACGGATGCGAAACCCAGTGCTGGACATAGAAACGTGAGCTTCTATTACAGCACAGGAGTTCGCCTTACGCACCGCGCCGGCGGCGAATCCGGCAAAAGGGAACCTGAAAGGCAAAACTTAGGGCTTGGGTGGTTTCGGAGCCGGAGGCGTGTTCGAGGGCGGGGTTTCGACCGCGTCGCCGAAGGTGATGGTGGTCGTGGCGCGGAACTGTTTGTAGTCCTCGTACTTGACCTGCATCTTCAGGCCGACCGGGCCGCTGTCGAACTGCAGGACGTCGTCGGCTTTGGTCAGGACGGGGAACCAGTATTTCCCGTCAATCTGTTCGCGCCAGGTTTCGAATTTGGGGAAGCGCTGGTCGTTGCCCTTCTTGAGCAGGCCGGTGGCGCGGCCGTAGGATTTGACGATCTGGAGATCGAGATCGTCCACCCAGACCTGACCCTGGAAGTAGCGCTGGCCGGGTTCGAGCTTTTTGGGCTTCACCGCGAAGACATAGCAGTCGATCTCATCGAGTTTCTCTTTGCCCAGGTAGTCGACCTGGTATTTGGAGAGTTCGGCGGTGGTGAGAACGAAGGGCTGCACGCTGCGGAGGTCCTGCTCATCTTCCGGGGAGAGGGAGACCAGCTGCAGGGTGGGAGAAGGGGCGCGGACGATGCGTTCGGTGCGTTTTCCTTCGGGCGAGAAGATGATATCGGAGACAAGGTCAAAACGCCCGCGGGCCTGGCCACCGCCTTCAAACTCCTGAATGCGAATGGTCTGGCGGTAGGTATAGAGTTCGCGGGCCTTCGAGAATTCACTCTCTTTGGCAGCGAACTTCTGAATAATCCCCTCGATCTCGTCGCGGGTGGGCTCCGTCTTGCTCGCCCCGAGGGGGAGGGTGGCGGCCAGGAAGATGACAGCAAAAATGCGCATACGCTCTCCGTTAGGTCGGACGGTGGGCCGGCCGGGTTCGTTACGAAAGAATTCCCTTGGCGATGGTAATCCGCTGCAGGTTGCTGGTGCCCTCGTAGATGCGACCGATCTTTACATCACGATAATACTTTTCGACGGGGGAGTCCTTGGTGAAGCCGATCCCACCGAAGATCTCGACGGCCTGGGAGGCGATCTCCTCGGCCACCGTGGAGGCATAGAGCTTGGCCATGGCGGCTTCGGTGACAAAGCTTTTGCCGGCTTCGCGGAGGCGGGCGGCGTTATAGACCATCAGGCGGGCGCCTTCCAGCTTGGTGGCCATTTCAGCGAGTTGGAACTGGACGCCCTGGAATTCAGCGATGGGCTTGCCGAACTGGCGGCGCTGCTTTGCATAGGCCAGGGCATGCTGATACGCGCCGCGGGCGAGACCGACCAGTTGGCCACCGATGGCGATGCGGCCCTCGTTCAGGGTTTCAATTGCGATTTTGTAGCCTTTGCCGGGTTGGCCAAGCATCGCCGAGCGGGGGACGCGGACATTGTTCAGGGCAACTTCGGCCGTGGAGGAGGCGCGGATCCCCAGCTTATCCTCCTTTTTGCCGATGTGCAGACCGTCGCTTTGGCGGGGGACGAGGAAGCAGGTGATGCCGCGGTAGCCGTCGGCGGGATTGAGGGTGGCGAAGACGAGAAAGAGGCCGGCTTCGTGGGCGCTGCTGATCCACAGTTTTCGGCCGTTGAGCAGGTAGCTGTCGCCATCGGGGCGGGCGGTGGTGGCGAGGGCGAAGGCATCCGATCCGGAACCGGCCTCGGAGAGGGCGTAGGCGCCGACGAGGGATTCGTTGAGCAGCGGCAGCCAGGCGGCGTGCTGCGCATCGGTGCCGTAGCGGAGGAGCGCATTGATGACGAGGGTGTTCTGGACGTCGACCATGACGGCAACCGCAGGATCGACGGCGGCGATCTCCTCGACACAGAGGACGGATTGAAAGAAGGTTCCCGCGGCGCCGCCGTAGGCTTCCGGAATTTCGATACCCATGAGGCCGAGGGCGAAGAGTTCCCGGAGCACGGCGGGGTCGAGCGCGGCGCTTTCGTCCATGGCGCGGACACGAGGGGCGATTTGTTCCCTCGCAAAGCGGCGGACAGAGGCCTGGAGCATGGCCTCTTCGTCATTCAGAACGGTGAGCGGGCCCATGCGATAAGTTTACGCCGGGCTGGTGAGGCGGCCCTCGTAGGCGGCGCTCACTTCACCGATCGGACCGTCCATGATCAGTTGGCCATGGTCGAGCCAAAGAGCGCGATCGCAGAGTTCGCGCAGGGTGGGCGAAACGTGGGAAACGCACAGAATGGTCCGGCCTTCGTTGCGGATCTCGAATATCTTCTCCGTGCACTTGGCTTGAAACTTCTGATCGCCGACGGCGAGCACTTCGTCGATAATCAGAATCTGCGGCTCGAGGTTAACGGCCACGGAGAACGCCAACCGGAGCATCATGCCATTCGAGTAGGTGCGGAGCGGTTCTTTGATAAAGTCATCGAGTTCGGAAAACTCGACGATCTTATCGTAGAGAGCGTGGGCCCGGCTGCGGGAAAAGCCGAGGAGCGAGGCGTTGAGAAGGATGTTTTCGCGGCCGGTAAGGTCCGGATGGAAGCCGGAACCCAGATCGAGGAGAGCCGCGGCGCGACCGTTGACCGTCACGGTGCCCGTCGAGGGCGGCGCGAGGCCGGTGACCAGGCTGAGCAGGGTGCTCTTGCCGGCCCCGTTAGCGCCGATGACGGCCACGGATTCGCCTTCGCGCACCGAAAAGCTGACGTCCTTTAGGGCGAAGAAGCGCTCGGGGTCGGTCTTGCCCAGAATATCTTCGAGGTAATGACGAAGCAGTTTCTGGCCACCGGAGCGATGGAAGGTTTTGGTTACGTTCTGGAGCTGGATTACCTTCATCTACAGATAATCAAAAAACTGGCGCTTCAACCGATGGAACACGTAGAGGCCGACAGCAAACACAAGCGTGGAGCTGAAAGCCAGTTTCAACAGCAGGGTGGAGGAGGGCGAATCGCCGTCGATCAGAATCGTCCGCAGGGCGAGGATCAGCGCCGCCAGAGGATTGAACTGATAGAGATTGGCGTAGCTCTGCGGGACGGAGTGAATGGCGTAAAAGACCGGAACCATCCAGAAAAGCAGGGTACAGGCGGACTCGACCACGTAGCGGACATCGCGAACATAAACGTCAAGGGCCGAGGTCATCAGGGTGATGCCGCAGACAAACAGGATTTCCAAGCCCCAGACCACCGGCAGCCAGAGCCAGTTCCAGTTCACGCCGCGGCCGAACACGATGACCATCGAGAGCAGCAGACCGATCTGAATGGCCAGATGCACGCAGGTGGACAGGACCGTGGCGATCGGAACGATTTCGCGCGGAACGGGAACCCGTTTAATCAGACCGGCGTTGTTTGCCACCGAAATGGTGCCGTTCTGCCAGGCGACTGTGAAGAAATTGAAAGGCACGAGGCCGCACAGGACGAAAATCGGAAAATTTTCGATCTGATTATTTGGAAAAACAGCCGTGAAAACGAAGGTCAGCGCGCTCATCATCACGAGCGGATTCAGCAAAGACCAGAAGACGCCCAGCGACATGTTCCGGTATCGGATTTTGAAATCCTTCACGACCAGATTTTGCAGCAAAAACAGGTAATCGCCTTTCCACATCGTCTTTGTTTTCCCTTACCGCCTAGGACCGGGGACTTTCAATGATACCGCACCACCGGAGCAGGTTGCAGGCAACCAGGGCGAGGCCCAGGGAGATCCAGACGCGCCGGGAAACGCGCGAGAGATCGAGCGGACGGCCGGGGCGAAGGAGGCTCCAGCCGAACCAGAGCAAAAGGCCGGCCATGGCGAGGGGGGAGAGCGGGTGGTAGGCGAGCGCCTTTTGCCACTCACCGTGTCCGAGGGAGGCCATGGCGCGGGTCATGCCGCAGAGTGGGCAGACGAGGCCCGTGAGGGAGCGGAAAGGGCAAACCAGAAGACGGGGACCGCCTTCCGGGGGATAGAGAACACAGAAGGCGAGCGCGCCGGCGGGCAGGGCGAGGGCGGCGATGCGGTCTCGCCCAGTCATTAAGCCTGGGCGCGAGCCTGGTCGATGGTCCGCTGCTCAAAGCCGAAGACTTCGTCGTAAGCCGCCACGGTGGCCGCGTGCATGACCGGCACGGCGACCAGCAGGCCGACGAAACAGGCCAACACCCCAGCGAAGACGACCACCATCTGCAGCAGCACGAAGACAAGATAGCCGCCCCAATCTTTCTTGGCGGCTTCGAGGCTGGTCTCCATGGCGGGCCAAAAATCCATACCCTTGTCAAAGATCAGCAGGAACGGGAACTGCAGGGCGGCCAGCACAAAGAAGCCCGGGATGAGGCAGAGCAGGAAGCCAATGCTCGAGAAGATCGAAACGAGGACCCCGGCCACGAGGGAGGGGACAAGGAAGTTGAACCCTTTGAAGACATCGCCGACCTCGGTCCGGCCGGCATAGGCGCGGCGCATGATGGCGTACTGGAGTCCGACGGTCATGGGCCCCTGCAAAATGAGGGGGAAGACGCCGCTGACCAGGGCGAACAGAACCGTGTGGAGAGCGAACATGGGCAGATCGCTCTTAACGACATCCCACCCCTGTCCGAGCCACTTGGCGCCGTCGGCTTTTTCGCAGCGGATGGCGGGCCGGGGCACGAGGGCCGCCGGGGGCGCATACTGAGGGGCGCCCTGCTGTTGAGGAGCACCGCACGACGGGCAGAAGGGAGCCTCCGCCACGATCTGAGAACCGCATCGGGAACAGAACATGATGATTGAGCCTCGTTATATCCTAAATGGCACCGATGCACAATTGGAAACTGATCGCGCAAGCCCGCGGCATTGCGGTATCCCCTGAAGAGATGGAGCGTCTGGCCGGGGTACTGGACGCGCTCGAGGCGGCGTGGGCGCCGCTGCGCGAACTGGCGCCGCACGAGACGGAACCGGCCGTGGCCTACCGCGTCTCCCGCCAGGAGCCCCGGGCATGACGATTCTCGAAGCGGCCGCTCAACTGCGGGCACAGCAGACGACTTCGCGGCGCCTGACCGAGGCGTGCCTGGCCCGCATCGCGGAGTTTGATCCGCGCGTAAACTCTTTCATCACCGTGACCGGCGAGCAGGCGCTGGCGCAGGCCGACGCGGCGGACCGCGAACTGGCCGCCGGACAGGACCGGGGGCCGCTGCACGGCATTCCCATCGCATTGAAGGATGTCTACAACACGGCGGGCATCCGCACCACGGCCGGATCGCTCTTGTTTCGAGATTATGTGCCGGAGACCGACAGCGCGGTGACCGAAAAGCTGGCGGCGGCGGGCGCGGTGATGGTGGGCAAGACCAATCTGCACGAGCTGGCTTACGGCGTGACCTCATCGAACCCGCACTTCGGGCCGGTGCGAAATCCGTGGGATCTGCACTGCGTGCCGGGCGGGTCGTCGGGTGGTTCGGCGGCGGCGGTGGCGGCGCGGATGTGTTTCATGGCCACGGGGAGCGACACGGGGGCCTCGATTCGGGTGCCGGCCGCGTTCTGCAACGCGGTGGGGCTGAAGCCGACCTACGGGCGGGTGAGCCGCCGAGGGATTCTGCCGCTCGATTTTTCGCTCGATCACATGGGGCCGATCACGTTAACGGTGCGGGATGCGGCGGCGTGTCTGCAGGTTATGGCGGGAGAGGATCCGCTCGACGATACCTCGAGCCCGGAGCCGGTGGACGACTATATGCCGCCGGCGCGGGTTTCGCTGGCCGGCGTCCGCGTGGGCGTACCGGAAAACTTCTACTTTGACGGTATCGACCCGGCGGCGCAGACGACAACGCGGCAGATGGTACAGTTGGCGGCGGGACTGGGGGCGCAGGTGGAGGTGATCCGGGTGCCGGACATCCTGGCGATGAACACGGCGGCGCGGGTGATTCTGCTCAGCGAGGCCTCAGCAGTGATGGAGCGGTTCCGGCACCGGCGGGCCGAGATCGGCGACGATGTGCAGGCGATGTTCGACCAGGGACGGTTTCTCGCGGCGACGGACTACGTGAACGCCCAGCGGGCGCGACGGGTGTTCCGCGACGAGTTCCTGGCGATCTTCCGCCGGGTGGACGTGCTGTTCACGCCGATGAGTCCGACGGCGGCGCAGCCGATTGGGCAGAAGACCGTGCGGATCGGCGACGTCGACGAGGACTTCCGGCTGGCGACGACGCGGTTTGCGCGGGCGATCAATCTATTGGGCTTCCCTGCCCTGTCGCTGCCGTGCGGGTTCGACGCGCGGCGGATGCCGCTGGGGCTGCAGATTATCGCGGGGCCGTTTGAAGAGAAGCGGCTGCTCGCGGTGGCGGCGGCGCTCGAAGACGAGACGGGGTTTTACAAGCAGGAGCCGCCGCTGTAGGATTGCGGGCCCGTCGATGCCCGGGGTTCTAAAGAACACGCGCACAACGGACTCGCTTCGGAGGGAATGTGCAGTCGGCAGGCGATGGACCGCTCGGCTGATTGGTTGACCTACCACGGCTCTTCCGCCGGCCTGCCCCAGAGCGGCCTACGCGTTGACGAACGCGCCGCTGGTGATCATGGACCAGGTGCTGCTGGGTACGGCCGGGGGCGAGTTGGGAATCCGCGGGTTTCTGGCCGCCGACGATGCGCGGACGAGGCAGATGGCGTCGATTGCCATTGGGCAGGCGTTGTTTCCCTTCGGACTGCGGGAGTAGGCTGGGTTGATGCTGCAAGGAAAAACGGCGATAGTGACCGGGGCGAGCCGGGGGATTGGGCGGGCGATTGCGGAGCGGCTGGGCCGGGAGGGGGCGAACGTGCTGCTGCTGGCGCGGGATGCGGCGGCGCTGGCGGAGGTGGCGCGAGGGATTGGCCCGCGGGCGGCGTGGCTGGCGGTGGACCTGCGGGAGGCGACGGCCGCAGCGGAGGGGGTGGCGCGGGCGGTGGGCGTGTTCGGCGGCGTCGATATTGTCGTGAACAACGCGGGGGCGACCAAGAGGGGCGAATTTCTCGAGTTGACCGACGAGGACTGGGCCGATGGCTACGCGCTGAAGCTGCACGGGGCGGTGCGGTTGACGCGGGCGTCGTGGCCGGAGCTGCGGCGGCGGGGCGGGTCAGTGGTGAACATTGCCGGGACGGGCGGGCGGACGCCGGGGGCGGAGTTCACGATTGGCGGCAGCGTGAACGCGGCGGTGCTGTCGTTTACGAAGGCGCTGGCCGATGTGGGGGTGCGGGACGGGGTGCAGGTGAACGCGGTGAATCCGGGGACGGTGCGGACGGGGCGGTTTGAGAAGCGGATGGAGGCGCTGGCGGCGGCGCAGGGTTTGGCGCGGGAGGCGGTCGAGGGGGCGTTTGTGGCGCAGCAGCGGGTGACGCGGGTGGGCGAGCCGGAGGATATCGCCGGGCTGGTGGCGTTTATGGTGGGGCCGGAGGGGCGGTTTCTGCACGGGGCGCTGGTGGACATGGACGGCGGGGCGACCAAGTCGCTATGAGCGTGAGGGTGCCGCGCGAGGAGTTCGAGCAGATGGTGGAGCGGGCGCTGGCCGGCATTCCGGGCCGGTTTCGGAGCCGGATGGAGAACCTGTACGTGGTCGTGGAGGCGTGGGGCCCGAGCCGGGATCTGCTGGGGCTGTACGAGGGGCGGCCGTTGACCGAGCGGAGCGTGAGCGACCCGTTCGGGCAGCCGGACCGGATTCGGGTGTTTCAGCGGGCGCACGAGGAGATGGCGCGGAGCCGGGGGGAACTCGAACAGATTGTGGCCGACACGGTGTGGCACGAGGTGGGGCATTACTTCGGGCTGGACGAGTTTGCGATTGCGCGGGTGGAGGCGAGGCGGCAGCGGTTACGGGCGCTGCGCGGGCGGGCATATAATCAGAGTCGATGATGAGAACAATCTCTGTATGCGCGCTGATGCTGGCGGCCGGGCTGAACCTTGCCGCGGCGGACAAGGTGGAAAAGGGCTTCAAGTCCCTCTGGAACGGCAAGGACTTCACGGACTGGAAGAAGGCGGCCGAGAACGAGGACACCTTCACGATCAAAGACGGGGCGATTGTGGCCAAGGGTCCGCGGGCGCACCTGTACTACGTCGGCAAGGTGGGCAACCACGATTTCAAGGATTTTGAGCTGAAGGTGGATTGCATGACGCTGCCGGTGTCGAACGGCGGCATCTACTTCCACACGGCTTATCAGGAGAAGAGCTGGCCGGACAAGGGTTTTGAGGTGCAGGTGAACAACTCGCACGGCGACTGGCGGCGCACCGGGGGCCTCTATGCGGTGGCCGATCAGAAAGAGAAGCTGGCCGAGGACGGCAAGTGGTTTACCGAGCACATCATTGTGAAGGGCAATACGGTGAAGATCTACGTCGACGGCAAGCTGTCTTCCGAGTGGACGCAGCCGGAGGGTTGGGTGCATCCGCAGTTCAAAGACCGGAAGCTGTCGAGCGGGACGTTCGCGCTGCAGGGGCACGACCCGAAGTCGACCGTGATGTACAAGAATATCCGGGTGAAGATCCTGAAGTAAGCGGCGGGTTGCAATTCGGCCGGAAGGAAGGTAGACTGATATTTTGCGGCGCACTCGTGCGCTTGCGCGGGATGCGCCAGTTTGATTCCTTCCGGTCGCACCAAGTCCCGATGGTAATTCAACGAGAACGAGGACAGTCATGTACGCAGTTATTGAGACCGGCAGCAAGCAGTATCGGGTAGCTCCGGGCGAGACCGTCAGAGTAGAGACGCTTCCGGGCAACGTCAATGACTCGGTGGAGTTTGGCCGGGTGGTGGCTTTCGTCGGCGACGATGGCGCCGTGAAGACCGGGGCTGAGGCCGCCGGGGTGAAGGTGACCGGGAAGATTGTCGACCAGGATCGTGGGCCGAAGGTCATCGTGTTCAAGTTTAAGCGCAAGAAGCAGTACAAGCGCACCATCGGCCACCGGCAGAACTATTCGGCCGTTAAGATCGAAGCCATTCAGGCGTAAGGAAGTCAGAGTAAACCATGGCATCAAAAAAAGGCTTAGGCTCCAGTAAAAACGGGCGCGATTCTAATGCGCAGCGATTGGGTGTGAAGCGCTTCGGCGGCGAGGTGGTCCCTGGCGGCTCCATTCTCGTACGGCAGCGCGGGACACCCTACAAGGCCGGCTTGAACGTAGGCCGCGGCAAGGACGATACCCTGTTTGCCTGCATCACGGGCATTGTCGAGTTCCGGGACCGGGGCCGGATGGGTAAGTTTGTTTCGATCAAGCCCCTTCCCGCTGAAGCGAATTAACATTTTCCGCAAAGGATCAAAACAGAAGCCGCCCCTCCGAGGGCGGCTTCTTTATTTGTTGGCTGTTTTTTATGTTTATTGATGAAGTAAAGATCTATGTGAAGGCCGGCGACGGCGGCAACGGCTGTATGGCGTTTCGCCGGGAGAAGTTTGTGCCGCGCGGCGGCCCGAGCGGCGGCGATGGCGGACGGGGCGGCAACGTCATTCTGGTGGCGAGCGAGCATCGGAACACGCTGCTCGAACTGCGTTTTAATCCTGAGCACAAAGCCGAGCGGGGACGCCACGGCGAGGGTTCCAACTGCTCGGGCCGGCACGGGGCGGACCGGGAGGTGGACGTTCCGGTAGGTACGGTGGTCTACGACTGGCATACGGGCGAGCAGATTTACGACCTCACGAAGGCCGGCGAGCGGTTTGTAATCGCCAAGGGGGGGCGCGGGGGACGCGGGAACCAGCATTTTGCGACGCCGTCGCACCAGGCGCCAACCGAACACGAGCCGGGTTCGCCGGGTGAGGAGAAGACGCTGCGGCTGGAGCTGAAGATTCTGGCCGACGTCGGGCTGGTGGGCTTCCCGAACGCCGGCAAATCGACGCTGATTTCGCGCATTTCCGCGGCGCGGCCGAAGATTGCCGACTATCCGTTTACGACGCTCGAACCGCAGTTGGGCGTGGTGCCGATGCCGGACGAGCGGAGCTTTGTGGTAGCCGACATCCCGGGGCTGATCGAGGGCGCGCACGAGGGGCACGGCCTGGGCATTCAGTTTCTGAAGCACATTGAGCGGACGCGGGTGCTCGTGCACATGGTGGACGTGAGCGATGTGACCGGACGGGACCCGCGCAGCGACTTCGAAATCATCCTGAACGAACTGGCCAGTTTCAGCGACGAACTGCCGAAGAAGCCGATGCTGGTGGTGGCGAGTAAGGTGGACGCGGCGCAGGATCCGGAGCGCATTGCGGCCGTCAAGGCGATTGCCGCTGAGCACGATATGCCGTTTCTGCAGATTTCGAGCGCGACGGGCGAGGGGCTGGAGCAGTTGAAGTTCCTGCTCGCCGCGATCGTACATCCCCCGAAAGAGGAAGAGCAGCCGGAAGAGGGCGAGTACCGGCCGTTTGAGCGGCTGTAGCTTCTGAGGATCGCGCACAACGGACTCGCTCCGGCCCGGCGGGTGGGGCGAGTTCCTCGCCCGTTGGTGCCGCGCCGAAGCGGCCTGTGCGCTACCGGCGGTAACTACTGGGCGGCGACGGCGAAGAACTGCTGGCTTGAGAGGTTGCGGTAGACACTGCCGGCAACCTCGGCCGCGACCGGTCCGTTGACGGGGCGGCCGCCGGTGAGCAAAACGACCACGACCAGCTTGTTGCGGCCGACCTCGTTGAAGCTGCCAAACCAGCCGAGATGGGTGGGGGTGGCGCGGTCGGTGCAGGTACCGGTTTTGCCCAGGATCGGTTCGGACGGGTCGTAGTTGGCCCGGCGGGCGGTGCCGTAGTCGACGGCGGCCATCATGCCGGGCTTGACGTCGGGAATCTGGTCCTGGATGTCGAGATGGCGCTTCACGCGGGGCGCGAAGTTGGCGATCTCTTCCTTGGTGCGGGGGTACTGGAGGTGATAAAGCGTGCCGCCGTTGGCGATGGCGGACAGAAGGGCGGCCAACTGCAGAGCCGTCAACTGAATGCCCTCACCGAAGCTGGTCATCATGCCGACGCCGCCGAACTTCGGAGGTTCAGCAGTAAGGACGCCGGGGAACTCGCCTTCAATATTCAGGCCGGCTTTTTCTCCGAGGCCGAGCAGTTTGGCGTAGGAGTGGACGCGTTCGAAACCAAGGTCGGTGCCGACGCGAGCGAAATAGGGGTTATTGGAATGGGCCAGCGCGTGGGTGAGGTCCATGGTGGACCGGCGACCGAGGCGCAGCTGGGTGTTGCGCTCGATGATGCCTTCTTTGAGCCCGGCGATGGCGGTAACGATCTTGACGGTCGAACAGGGCTGGAAGCCGCTGCCGAGGGCCAGTTTCTGGTTGACGATGGTCAAGATGCGGCCGGTCTGCGGGTCGGCCACCACAACGCTGCCGTTGTAGGGGCCGAGAGCGTCCACCGCGGCGCGGCGGACGAGGAGATCTTCCCCATCGACCACATCGCCAAGGGTGGAATCGGCATAGGTGGGTTCGCGCCAGGGGCCCCCGGCAATCAAACGCGATCCCCCGCCCCGCTTCGGAGACTTTTTGGCGGAAGCGGCCCGGGCGGCGGAAGCCTTCTTAGATGGGGCCTTGGCCGCGGCGGCGCGCGAGGCAGCAAACTTCTTCGATTTGGACGCCGGGACGGCGGTCAGGAGATTTGTCTGAAGCAGAAAAATCAGAAAAATCAAAAAGTTACGCATTCTGACGGTGCCCCTCGTCCGTGAACTGGATCAGGTGATACTGGGCCAACAATGCCGTTAGTATCCCGGAAGACCGGGGGCAAAGTCAACCCAGTGCTCTATAGCGCTATCGGCAGTTGGCGCGGTTTTGTTAAGCCGCTGTCACTTGTTAAGCAGCCGTCCAGCCACCGTCGATGGTGATGACGCTGCCATTAACGAACGCTGCTTCGTCCGAGGCGAGATAGAGAGCGAGGTGGGCGATCTCCTCGGGCTTGCCGAGACGGCCGATGGGCTGGCGGGTATTGAGTTCGGCGCGCGTCTTCTCGATTTCGTGGGAGTGGTACTTCTGCAGATAGGCCGCGACGAAGGGCGAGTCGACGGTGCCGGGGCAGATGGCGTTGACGCGGATCTGGGTGGGGTAGTCGACGGCGAGTTGGCGGGTCATGGCGATGACGGCGCCTTTGGTGGCGCAGTAGGCGTAGCGGCGCTTGACGCCAATCAGGCCCGCGACGGAGCCGATGTTGACGATCTTGCCGCCGGAGGCAAGCAGCAGCGGCATGGCGTGCTTGGTGATGAGAAATGGCCCGGTGACGTTAACCTTCATCAGGCGTTCAAAGTCGGCGAGGCCGGTCTCTTCGACGTTGCCGACGAGGCCGATGCCGGCGTTGTTGACGAGGACGTCCAACCGGGTCAACCCGGCGAAGACGGCCTGGACGGCGGCTTCGTTGGTCACATCGCAGTGGACGGCCTGGCCCGAGAGTTCGGCGGCGAGGGCCTCGGCGCGGGGAAGATCAATGTCGGCGACGACGACTTTGGCGCCGGCGCTTGCGAGGACGCGGCAGGTGGCTTCGCCGATCCCGCTGGCGCCGCCGGTGACGAGGGCGACCCGTCCGTCTAATCGAAATGGTGTGCTCATGCTATCGCGATTGTACTGTATCATCGACCATAACCATGAGCCAGAAAAAGCATCAGCCGTACGTACCCGAAAGTATGAAGATGACCGAATTCACCGTGGCGGCGGTGGGGATCGGGTTGGTGATGAGTATCATCCTGGGCGCGGCGAATGCCTATCTGGGCCTGAAGGCGGGCATTACGATTGCGGCGACGTACCCGGCGGCGGTGATTGGCATGGCGCTGCTGCGGGCCAAGCGGGGGACGATTCTTGAAGAGAACCTGGCGCGGACGGCGGGCTCGATTGGCGAGTCAATTGCGGCGGGGGCGATCTTTACGCTGCCGGCGTTTGTGATCTCGAAGAGCTGGCCGGCGTTTGATTTTGAACATGCCTATCTCAAGTCGACGGCGCTGATGCTGGTGGGCGGGGTGCTCGGCGTGCTGTTTGTCTCGCTCGTGCGGCGAGCACTCGTTGAAGACGACGAACTTCCCTTCCCCGAGTCGGTGGCGGCGGCGGAGATTCACAAGGCCGGCCAGACGGCTTCCGGGGCGGCGAAGTATCTGTTCTACAACATGGTGACGGGCGCGGGGATCTACTTCGCCGGGGTGACGAAGCTGTTTGAACCGGACCACACGCTGTTTTTTTCGATCGGCGAACTCGGCCGGGGCGCCCTGAAGCTGGGCGGGGACCGGACGGTAGCGACAGGCGGCTTTACCGTGGCGGCGGCGCCTTCGATCAGCCCGGCCTACATCGGCGTGGGCTACATTATCGGGCCGCGGCTGGCGGCGTTGAACTTCGCGGGCGGGGTGCTGGCGTGGGGCCTGTTCATTCCGATGCTGATGTACTTCCTGGGGCCGAACCTAGCGCAGTTTATTCCGGCCGGGGAGATGGAGGGCGGCTGGACGGCGACGGCGAACGCGGTGTGGCGCTACATTGTGCGACCGATTGCGGTGGGCGGCATGCTGGTGGGCGCGGGCTACACGTTGTTCCGGATGCGGAAGAATCTGCTGGGCGGATTGAGCCGGGCGTTTGCCGAACTGCGCGGCGGGGGGCCGGACCCGGCGACGCTCTCGCGCACGGAGCAGTATATGAGTTTTAAGGTGGTGTTCGCGCTGATCGGGCTGACGTTTCTGGCCATGGTCGGGGTGTACACGTACTTTGCGGGCGCGCTGTGGATTGCGGCGATTGCGGCGGTGGTGATGCTGATTACGGGCTTCCTGTTTACGACGGTATCGGGGTCGCTGGTGGGCTTTATCGGCTCGTCGAACAACCCGATTTCGGGCCTGACGCTGTCGACGCTGTTGATTGCGGCGCTCTTGATGGTGTCGCTGGGGGTGAACGGCGCGACCGGGGTGGCGACGGTGCTGGCCGTGGCGGCCGTGGTGTGCGTGGCGGCGGCGGTGGGCGGCGAACTGCTGCAGGATTTCAAGGCCGGCTACATTCTGGGCGGCACGCCGCGGACGATTCAATGGGTGGAGCTCGTGTCGGTGGTGGTTTCGGCGCTGGTGATGTTTTTCCCCGTGATGCTGCTGCATCAGGCGAATATCAAGCAGGGGGGCATCGGCTTCGGCGACGCCAAGCTGCCGGCGCCGCAGGCGGGATTGATGGCGCTGATTGCGCAGGGCATCGTGGGCGGCGAGATGGCGTGGCCGCTCGTGGTGATGGGCATCTTCATGGGTATCGGCATGATCATGCTGCAGGTGAAGAGTCCGATGCTGGTGGCCGTGGGCATGTACCTGCCGCTGGCGACGACGTTCGCCATTTTTGTGGGCGGCTGCATCCGGAGCATTACGGACTACCTGAGCACGCGGGCAGGCCACAACGAGGCGCAGAAGGCGCGGATTGAGAACACGGGCGTTCTGGTTTCCTCGGGGCTGATTGCGGGCGAGGGGCTGATGGGGCTGGTGGTAGCGGCCTTTGCGCTGTTTGAGGTTTCGCTGCCCGAGTTTTCGAAGGCGCCGAGCTACGCGGTGGGGCTGGCGATCCTGGGAGGGCTGGCGGTGATGATGATCCGGACCGCGCTCGGCAACGCGGGCCGGCCCGAGGATCCGGCGCCGCCGAGCGCCATGGTTTAGGGAACGCGGCTGATACCATATATGCTTGTCTCGCATCTCTTCCACCGTTAACTCTGGGTTACCTACGAGCTGGACCCAGGTATACCTGGGCGTTGCTTTCACCACGATGGCGACGCTGCTGCTCGAGCTATCGATGACGCGGATCTTCTCGGTCGTCTTTTACTACCATTTCGCGTTTCTGGCCATCTCGATTGCGCTGTTTGGGTTAGGGGCCGGGGGAGTGTTCTCCTACGTTGTCGCGGGGCGCCCGGGGAGCATGTTCGGCAAGCTGGGCTGGCTGTCGGCGGCGAACGCGGTGATTCCGCTGGGCAGTCTGATTTTCATCCTGACGCGCGGGACGGAGCTATCGAACCTGACGCTGGGGGCGGTTTACTTTTTGAGCGCGCTGCCGTTTTTCGTGGCCGGGGCGATAGTTTCGCTGGCGATTTCGGAGACGATTGAGCGGGTGGACAAGGTGTACTTCTTCGACCTGCTCGGCGCGGCCGGAGGCTGTCTGCTGCTGATTCCGCTGCTGAATACGTTCGGCGGGCCGAACACGGTGATTGCGGCCGCGATCCTGTTCGCGACGGGGTCGGCGGTGTGGTTCAATTTGGCCGGCGAGCGGCAGATGCGGGCCGGGGCGGTGGCGCTGGCGCTGGGTCTGGTGGTGCTGGTGGTGGCCAACGCGAAGTCGCCGATTATCGACGTCAAGTACGCCAAGGGCCAGACGCTGGACAACGAAGTATTCGTGAAGTGGAACAGCTTTTCGCGCATCGCGGTGGCCAAGGAGCGGGAGAGCGGGCAGATGCAGGTGGTCATCGACGCCGATGCCTCCACCGGCATCGCCAACTTCGATCTGGCGAACCTGAGCGAGCGGGACCGGAAAGACCTGACGCTGCAGGGGCCGGCCTTCCCCTACAAGATGCGGCCGGGGGCGAAGACGCTCATTGTGGGGCCGGGCGGGGGCTGGGACGTCACGCGGGCGCTGGCGCTGGGCAGCAAGGACATCACCGGCGTCGAGATCAACCCGATCATCGCCCGGACGGTCATGCAGGAGCGGTTCCTCGATTTTTCGCGGAAGCTGTATCAGCGGCCGGAGGTGCGGATTGAGGTGGAAGACGGCCGGGCGTTCATCCGGCGGTCTCCCGAAAAATACCAGGTGCTGCAGGCGACGCTGGTGGACACGTGGGCGTCGACGGCGGCCGGGGCGTTTGCGCTGTCAGAGAACAATCTCTACACGACGGACGCGTTCTATGACTATCTGAGCCACCTGACCGACGATGGTGTGCTGACGATTACGCGCTGGGGGTTTGAGCCGCCGCGGGAGTCGGTGCGGCTGCTGACGTTGGGACGGGAGGCGTTGACACGGCTGGGCGAGCGGGAGTTTGCGCGGCACGTGATGGTGGTGCGCGAAGGTTCCACACAAGGCTGGGGCGCCCGCGACACAGTGCTGATTGCGCGGAAGCCGTTTTCGGCGGCCGACGTCGAGCGCGCCAAGCAGATTGCCGAAGAGGCCAAACTGAAGGTGGTCTACCTGCCGGGGATGGTCTCCGACAGCCCGTTTGCGCAGGTCCTGACGTTGCCCGACCTCACGGCCTACATCGCCGGGTACCCGTTTGATATTTCAACCGTCGACGACAACCGGCCGTTCTTCTTCTACACCGTGCAGCCGCGTGATTTATGGGGTTTTCTCGTGAGCCCCGAAGGCAAGAGCGCCGACTACAAGATCAACAAAGCTGTGCCGCTGCTCTTTTCGCTGGTGGGCATCAGCCTGGTGGCGACGCTGGTGATTCTGGCGCTGCCGCCCGTGGTGCTGGGGACGAAGCTGCCGCGGGAGAAGGGCGTGCTGCGCTTTCTGCTCTACTTCCTGTGCATCGGCGTGGGCTACATTCTGATTCAGGTGGCGCTCATTCAGAAGTTTGTCCTGTTCCTGGGTCATCCGACGTATGCGCTGACGGTGATCATCTTCTCGATGCTGGTCTTCAGCGGCCTTGGCAGTTTCCTGAGCCGGCGGATGGTGGGAGATAACGACGGCAAGCTTGTCGGGGCACTAGCGCTGGTCAGCTTGTTTGTGCTGATTCTGGCGCTGAGCGCGGCGCCGCTGACTTCGGCGCTGGTGGGCTGGCCGCTGGCGGCGAAGATGGCGCTGACGATGGCGCTGATTGCGCCGGCGGCGTTCTTCATGGGCATGCCGTTTCCGCAGGGTCTGGCGCGGCTGGAGAGCTTCCACAAGCCCTCGGTGCGGTGGGCGTGGAGCCTGAACGCGGCGGCGAGCGTACTGGGTTCGGCCGGGGCGATTTTCCTGGCGATCTACCTGGGTTTGCGCGAGACGCTGCTGGTGGGCGGGCTGCTGTATCTGGGCGCGGTGGTTGTGGTTCGGAGCAGTTCGCGATATCTTCGGTCAACGTAAATGTCACTGGAATCCTTGTTTTCACTGAAGGGCAAAACGGCCCTGGTAGCCGGCGCGAGCCGGGGAATTGGTTTGGCGATTGCGCGGGAGCTGGCCGCGGCGGGGGCGCATACGGTGCTGGCCTCGCGGTCGATTGACAAGCTGCGGGCCGAGGCGGAGGCGCTCAACGCGGCCGGGTATTCGGCCGAGGCGGCCGAACTCGACATGGCGAGCCGCGCATCGATTCAGGCCGTGGGCGAGGCGTGGGCGGACAAGGCCGACATCCTCGTGAACGTGGCCGGGCGCAACGTGCGGAAGCCGATGGAGACGTACTCGCGCGAGGAGTACGAGACGATCCTGCAGACCAACATCCATAGCATTTTTGAGCTGACGCAGCTGATCGGCAAAGGGATGCGCGCGCGGGGCACGGGCGGCAAGATTATCAACATCGGCAGCCTGATGTCGACGCACGGGGTGCCGTATTTAAGCGTGTACGCGATTTCAAAGGCGGGGCTGGCGGGGTTGACGCGGGTGCTGGCGGCCGAGTGGGGTCCAAGCAATATTCAGGTGAACTGCATTGCACCGGGCTTCATCATCACCGACATCAACCGGGATATGTGGCAGCCGCCGGAGATGCACGCCTGGCTCCAGGCGACGCAGTCGATTCCGCGGGCCGGCACGCCCGAAGATATCGCGGGCCTGGCGGTGTTTCTGGCCGCGCCGGCGTCGAACTACGTCACGGGGCAGTGCATCGCCTCCGACGGCGGCTGGACGACAACGGCGCGCTGGCCGTTTGAACCGGCGCAGTGACGCGGCGGCAGCTGCTCTGGGCGCTGCCGGCGGCCGGATGGGCACAGGACGTGGAGTTTCTGTGCCCGATGGATCCCGAGGTGCGGGCCAAGGGTCCGGGGCGGTGTCCGCGCTGCGGGATGCGGCTGGAAGCGGGGCTGCCGGAGCCGGTGGAGTACCGCGTCGAGATGACGACGCTGCCGGCCGAGCCGCGGGCGGGGCGGACGGTGATGCTCGCGTTCCGCGTGGTGGATCCGCGGACGGGACGGCCGGTGGTGGCCTTCAACGAGATCCACGAGAAGCTGTTTCATCTATTTGTAGTGAGCGAGGACCGGACGTTCTTCGCGCACGAGCATCCGGAGCGGCGGGCGGACGGGGCGTTCGTGCTGCCGGTGGTGCTGCCGCGGGCGGGGATGTACCGGGTGCTGGCGGATTTTTATCCGCAGGGCGGGACGCCGCAGCTGATCGCCAAGACGGTGCTCGTGGGCGCGGGGCCGGAGGTGCGGGCGCCGGAGCCGCCCGGGAACATGGAGATCCGGTTGCGGACGGAGCCGGCCGAGCCGGTGGCCGGGCTGCGGACGATGCTGTTTTTTGATCTCGCGCCGGCCGAGGGGCTGGAGCCGTGGCTGGGCGCGTGGGGGCACCTGCTTGTCGCGAGCGAGGATCTGCTCGACATGGTGCATGTGCATCCGCGGTGGGAGTACCGGCCGGAGGTGGCGCCGACGGTACAGTTCAACGTGATTTTTCCGCGCGCCGGGCGCTACCGGCTCTGGGTGCAGATGCAGCGGAAAGGCCTTGTGAATACGCGTTGGTTTGACGTGGCGGCGCGGGCTTTATAGACTGGCGCGATGGTATCGAGACGGTCCTTTCTTGCGGCGGTAGCCGGGGTGGGCGCGGCGGAGGCCGCGCTGCCGAAGATCAAGATTACGCGGGTGCGGATCTACGAGCCGCCGGGGTACAACCCGCTGTTCAACCAGAGCAACATGCTCGTGACGGTGGAGTGCGACAACGGCACGGTGGGCATTGGCGAAGGCGGTGCGAAGGATACGCTCGAGCAGTGCGCCGGTACGCTGATCGGACAGAATCCGTTCCGCATTGAGGCGCTGTGGCAGGAGATGTACATCGCCTGGTTCTATCCGCCGGGCCGCGAGAAGATCCACGCGCAGGGGGCGATGGACCTGGCGCTGTGGGACATCAAGGGCAAAACGCTGGGCCTGCCGGTGCATGAACTGCTCGGCGGGGCGGTGCGGAACCACTGCGAGTGCTACGCGACGGGCGGAGCGCCCCGGCCGCCGGGTGCGCCGCCGCTGTCGCTGCGGGACCGGGCGCGGGCGACCATGGACGCCGGCTACCGGGCGTTTCGCATGGGGGCGGCCGACACGCCGTCGAACACCACGTTCAACACGCACGAACGGGTGCGGAAGGTGGCGCGCGACTGCAAAGAGGTGCGCGAGGGCGTGGGGCCGGACGGCGACTGGTGCATCGACCTGCATCAGCGGTTTGATTATGCCGACGCGCTGCGGGCGTGCCGTCTGATGGAGGAGTTTGAGCCTTACTTTGTCGAAGACCCGGTGCGCGATGAGCATGCGCATCAGGACCTCCCGAAGCTGCGGCAGATGACCTCGGTGCCGCTGACGCACGGCGAGGAGTGGGGGCAGCGGTGGGACTTCCACAAGCTCGTCGAGAACCACGACATCGACTACATCCGGGCGACGCTGCCGAACGTGGGCGGGATTACGGAGATGATGAAGATCGCGGCGATTTGCGAGACGCACGCGGTGGGGATTATTCCGCACTTTACGGGGCCGGTGGCGACGGCGGCGCTGGTGAACTGCCTGTCGACGTTCCCCGGGACGGTGATCATGGAGTACAACTACGGCGGGCGGCCGATTCCGCATCTTCCCGAGTGCCTGGACTTCAAAGACGGCAAGGCGTACCGGAACGACCGGCCGGGGCTGGGAGTGACGGCCGATTTGTCGAAGTGCAAGCTGATTGGCGAGGTGACGCAGCCGGGGCGGAAGAACGTCTATTTCCGGCCGGACGGCTCGCTGACGCACTGGTAGGAGGAGAGCGATGTGGACACGACGGGCCTTGTTGGCCGCGGCGCTGCCGCCGGCGAAGATGAATGACGCGGTGAAGCCGCTGGCCGAGGCGGTGGCCGCGGGGCAGCTGCGCGCGGCGGTACTGCGGGTGACGCAGGGCGACGGCGTCTACGAGAGGGCCTTCGGAGCGGCGACCCCGGCGTCGCCGTTTCTGATTGCGTCGATCACCAAGCCGATGACGGCGGCGGCGGTGATGACGGTGGTGGAGGCGGGCAAGCTGCCATTGGACGCGCCGGCGGCGAAGCTGCTGCCGGGGTTCGATGGGCGGATCACGCTGCGGCAGATGCTCTCGCACACTTCCGGGCTGCCGGACATGCTGCCCGAAAATATTGAGCTGCGGAAGCGGAACGCGCCGCTGCGCGAATGGGCGAAGCTGGCAATGAAGACGCCGCTGCTGTTTGCGCCGGGCGAGAAGGTGAGCTACCAGAGCATGGGGATTCTGCTGGCGGCGACGATGGCGGAGCTCGTATCCGGCGTGGCGATGCCGAAGCTGCTCGAGCAGCGGATCTACGGGCCGCTGGGGATGAAGGATACGTATCTGGGGCTGGGGCGGTACCGGCTCGAGGAGACGGTGCAGAATCAGACCGAGCACGCGGATCCGGTGGGGGAGAAGCACTGGGATTGGAATAGTCGGTATTGGCGGACGCTGGCCGCGCCGTGGGGCGGGGCGCACTCGACGGCGGCGGACATTACGAAACTGCTGCGGTACTTTATGAAGCCGGGCCCGGGGCCGTTGCGGCCGGAGACGGCGAAGCAGATGGTGACGGCGCAGAGTGCGCAGTACGGACTGGGTTGGCGGTTGACGCCGGGACAGTTCGGGCACGGGGGATCGACGGGGACGCTGTGCTGGGCGCATCCGGGGAGGGACGTGACGTTTGTGCTGCTGACGAGTCTGCCGGCGCGGGTGTCGCAGAAGACGATTCTTGATCCGGTGTCGAAGGCGGTGCAGGGGGCGCTGCTGGGTTAGCTACCAGCCGACGGGCTGGGTCCAGGCGCGTTTGGTGGGGAACTCGTCGCTGGGGACGGCGGGTTTTCCGGTGGACGTGACGACGGCGCGGACGTAGCGTTCGCCCGGCTTGAGCGTGTAGGCCGGGGTGAGGCCCTTCACCTCGGCGAGGAGCTCGCCGGCGGTGCCTTGGCGGCGGACGCCCACAAAACGCGTCGTGAACTCCTCTCCCGCCACCGGTTCAATGCGGAGGCTCAGGCGGCGCTCGGCGGGCGAGTAGGCCACCTCCGTCAACGTGACGCCGGTGGAGGAGTAGAAGTCGCCGGCGCGGAGAGCGCGGACGATGGAGTCGGCGCTGAGATGCGGGGCGCGGACCATTACCCAGGCGCGGCCGGGGAGGGCGCGGGTCTTGTTACCGTGGTGTTCGTGGGTGTCGTCGGTGGCGAGGCCGTAGAGCGGCGGCGCGTCATAGCGGGTGAGGCGGAGGGCGTTGGCGATGTCCCACAGGGCATCCGTACTCGGGCGCTGCGCGTCGCCGGGGTCGTTGTCGTTGTCGACGCCGTTCCACACCTCGAAGAAGCGCTCCTGCACGACGCTGGCGAGATCTTCGGCGGTGATGCCCCATTTGTAGTTGGGGTGATTGACATGGAGCAGCACCTCGCGGCCGGTGCGGGCGGCGTACTCTTCGACCTGTTCGAGATTGCGGACCATGCTTTCGGCGATGGTGGCGCCGCGGCGGAAACTAAGCGAGGCGGCGAGGTTGGTGGCATTCATGTGCAGCGAGCGGCCGTCGCCGGCCGTGCCGGTGAGTTCGACCGAGGGGATCAGGAGAAACCGCCGCGGTTCGTCGACCATGGCGCGGACCTCGTCGAGGGTCTTCAGGCGGATCTCCTCGCTGCCGTCGGCAGCCTGGCCGCGGGACTCGACCCAGCGGGGGCCGAAGCGGGCACGGTAGGCGGCGACGGCATCGACACCGGCGCGGCGGTTGATGGCGCGCGAGGGCATCCAGCGTTCGGACTGAGCGAACACATTGTGCTCGGAGAGGGCGAGAAAGTGGTAGCCGTGGTCGCGATACCAGGCGGCGACCATGTCGGGGAAGCCGTCACCATCGGACCAGAGCGTGTGGGTGTGGAGGTTGCCTTTCCACCATCGCAGGCCAGCGGCGGGTTCCGGGCGGGGGGCCTGCGCGGCGGCGAAGCCGAGCAGGAGCGCGGCCGCGGCGCAGGCGCCGGCGCGGAGGAGGAGCAGCGAGGGCATGGCCCTATTGTTTCAGACGGAGGTTGCGGTACTCCACCTTCATGGGCGGGCCGACGTGGACCTGGACGCCGATCAGGCCCTGCGTGGCGCGGCCGACGGGGTCGTCGTCGATGACCATGCTCATCAACTGGCCGTTGATCAGGTGGATGAGGGTGTTGCCGCGGGCGATGATGTGGACGCTGTTCCAGCCGGGGGTGAGGTGCTCTTTGGGGTCGGCGTGCGTGGCGACGATCTGGGGTTTGCGGTCGCCGAGGACGCGGGTGGTTTGGCCGCGGAGGGCGAGGAAGAGGCGGCCGCGCTCTTCGTAGTTCTGGCCGGTGTAGGCCTGTTTGCCGTCGATGTCGCACTGGTAGCCGCGGAGGGCGTAGGGGCGGTCGGGCAGGAGGCTGCTGCGGTAGTTGATGCCGGAGTTGCCGCCGGCGGTGATGCGGTAGTCGAGTTTGAGTTCGAAGTCTTTGGGTTGGCCGCCGCGCCAGATGAGGAAGGTGTTGTTTTTGAGCAGCGTTTCCGGGGTGACTTCGCCGACGATGGCGCCGTCTTCGACGCGCCAGTACTTGGGGTCGCCGTCCCAGCCGGCGAGGGTCTTGCCGTCAAATTGCGAAACGAAGCCAAGCTCGTCGGCCGGGGAGGGGGCGGGTTCGGGGCGGTCGCTCTGCTTGGGGACGTGGGCGACGGGGGCGGGGGTGAGGCAGCTTTGCTGGACGCCGACGGCCCAGCGGCGCTGGAAGCCTTTGAGCTTGCCGTCGAGATAGGCGCGGCGGGATTCGTCGCCTTTCAAGTGGAGATCGAGGAAGGCGGAGACGAAGTGCTGGTTGATGGCGTTGAGGCGGTCTTTGCGCCAGACGGGTTCGTCGAAGCTCTCTTTGGTGGCGAAGTCTAGCGGGAGGGCAGGCGGGGGGTTGCCGCCGATGTTGTGGCGGGCGCCTTCGTAGACGAGGAGGCAGCGGGGGGAGTTGACGGCCTGATAGTAGGCCTTGCGGACGCCTTGTTCGAAGCCGGAGATGTCGTCCTGGTCGCCGGCGAGGAAGAGGGCGGGGACTTTGATGTTGGCGAGGGCGGCGGGGGTCCAGAGGCTGACGGGGGGCTGGGCGCCCCAGGGGGCGATGGCGACGACGGCCTTCAGATTCGGGTTGGGTTCGTTTCGCAATTTGGCACCGGGCGGGGTGCGGGTGGGGAGGGCGCCGGCGGAGATGAGGGCGCCGTAGCCGCCCATGGAGTAGCCGATGATGGCGACGCGGGAGGGGTCGATGTTGGGTTGGGAGGCCGAGAGGGATTCGATGGTGAAGTGCTGGTCGTTCGAGCGGTTGGCGAGGGTGGAGGGGAAGGGCTTGACCTGGCCGAAGACGGAGTCGGTATGGTCGATGGCGGCGACGACGTAGCCTTTCGAGGCGAGGTTTTCGGTGAGGTAGGACAGGAACGTGCGGGAGCCGGGGTAGCCGTGGGAGACGATGACGAGGGGGAAGCGCTGGTTGGGAAGCGGGGCGGCGTTGCGGAGGGCTTTGCCGTCGATGGTGAAGGGCCGGGGGTTGCGGCCGGGGAGGGTGCTTTCATAGACCGTGCGGGCTTCGGCGGCGGCGGGGAGGAGGGCCGGGTACCAGAGTTCGACTTTGAGGGGGCGGTCGAGGAGGGGGGCCTGGTTGGTTTCCTTGTTGAAAGCGAGGACGTCGGGTTGGGCGGGGTTGACGAGGTCGAGGGTGCGGACGCCGACGGGGTGGGGACCCCAGGCGGCGAGTTCCGGGCTATCGACGCCGGGGACGCTGAAGAAGGCTTGGAGGAAGGCGAGCAGGAGGACGGACATCCCGCTAGCTTACCCGATGGGCGGGGGTCAGTAGCCGAGGAACAGGAGTAAGAGGGCGACGTAGTAGGCCGGGCCGATGACGTAGGCGGAGACCTGCCAGGCGATCAGCATACCGAAGATCTGATAGGCGCCCATGGTCATCTGCCATTCGCGGAGCTTGGCGGCCATGGACTCGGGCAGGACGAGGCCGATGGCGGTGAAGCCGTCGAGCGGGGGAAGGGGTATGAGGTTGAAGACGCCGAGCAGGATGTTGAGCGCGAACATGATGCTGAGCAGGGTGGCGATGGCTTCGGTCGCGGCGGGGGCGCTATCGGCGGCCTGGATGATGTCGGTGAAGCGCATGGTTGTGCCGGGGCGGAAGAGGCCGGCGAGGAGGCCCACACGGATGAGGACGGCGGCGATGGCGGCGAGGATGAAGTTGGCGACGGGGCCGGCGAGGGACATCCAGGCGGCGCGGCGGGGGTAGCGCATGGCCCAGTAGGGATCGTAGGGGGCGCTGGCCCAGCCCATCATCCAGCCGTTCATGAAGAAGGTGAGCCAGGGGAAGACGAGCATGCCGAAGGGCTCGCGCTGCATGTGGGGCAGGGGGCTGAGGGTGACCTGGCCGAAGTGGTAGGCGGTTTTGTCGCCGCCGCGGAGGGCCATCCAGGCGTGGGCGGCTTCGTGGGCGGTGGCCGAAAGCAGGAAGACGACGAACCAGATGACGCCGACGGCGATGAGCTGAGGATCAAACATTTTGTTCGCCCAGGATAGCAGGGCGGCGGCGGTGGACGAGCAGCCAGACGGCCATGCCGGCCAGCGGGAAGCAGGCGGCGAGCAGGAAGCTGGTGGCGTAGAGCTTTTGATCGAACAGGCGGCCGACCAGGGGCATGACGAGGGCGACGAGGCCGGACCAGGCGCCGGAGCTGAGGCCGGCGATGAAGCCGGCGTGTTTGGGGCCGAAGATGCTGGCGCCGTAGGCGACGCCGCCGATGAGGAAGCCGGCGGCAACGAACATCGAGAAGGAGAGGAGGGCGAGAGGAGCAGTGACGCCGGGCAGGTAGGGCACGGCGGCGAGCGGGAGGCTCAGGAGGGTGAGCAGGAGGAAGAGGTTGCGGAAGGAGCCGCGGGCGCGGTCCGTCCACCAGCCCCAGAAGAAGTAGCCGATCTCCCAGCCGAGCGGGGGCAGCCAGAGGAGGCTGGCGATTTGGACCTGGCTGAGGCCGAGCGAGCGGAGGTAGAGCGCGCCGTAGTAGAGGATGAAGCCGATGGGGAGGGAGCCGAAGGCGTAGATGAGCATGAAGCTCCACAGGAGGGGGTCGGAGAAGCGGGGGCGTTCCGCGGGCGCGGGGATTTCGGCGGGGAGGCGCATGGAGGGCCGCCGGCTGACGTACTGCCAGAGAAGGATCCAGGCGAGGCCGATGAGGCCGGTGAACCAGAAGGCGCCGCGCCAGCCCCAGGCCTGGTAGACGGGGTTGATGATGACCGGGGTGATGAGGGCGCCGAGCGAGCCGCCGCTGTAGGCGACGGCGGTACCTTTGGCGCGATGTTCGACGGGGAGCGTCTGGACGGCGGTGCGGAGGCCGCCGGGGAAGGTGGCGCCTTCGCCGAAGCCAAGGGCGAAGCGGGCGGCAAAGAGCGAAACGAACCCAAGGGCAAAGGCATGGGAGACGCTCGCGAGGGTCCAGAAGGCGACGGCGGCGGTCATGGCGAGGGGAAGGCCATAACGGTCGAGCCAGCGGCCCCAGGCGATGTTCGATGCCATGTAGGAGAGGCTGAAGCCGCTGACGACGTAGCCGTACTCTTCATTGGACAGCCGGAGCTGTTCGAGCATGGCGGGGGCGAGGATGGCGAGGGTGTTGCGGTCGATGTAGCTGATCAGGCTGACCAGGGTCATCGTGCAGGTGGGGATCCAGTCGTGGCGGGGTCGCACGACTCAGGATACGAAAGATTGGCGCGGCCGGAGATGTAGAATCGGGCAGATGATTCTCTACGCTCTTTTTCTGCTGCTGACGTGGGATGTGACGAAGCTGTTCGAGACGCCACGGGTGTTTCCGGCCGAGACCGCGGAGCCGGGGGTGAAGGCGCTGTACTACGAGTCGGCGCCGTGGCGGGGCAAGCCGACGCGGGTGTTTGCGTATTACGGCGCGCCGGCGGGGAAGAAGCTGCCGGCGATGGTGCTGATCCACGGCGGCGGGGGCACGGCGTTTGCCGAGTGGGTGCGGATGTGGAACGCGCGGGGCTACGCCGCGATTGCGATGGACACGGGGGGCATGACGCCGGAGCGGGCGGCGGCGGATAAGCTATGGAACCCGGCGCGGGCGCACCACGAGGGGGGCGGGCCGGCGGGGTGGGGCGGGTTCAACGCCGTCGACGAACCGAAGGAAGACCAGTGGACCTACCACGCCGTGGCGGCGGCCGTACGCGGGCATTCGCTGCTGCGGAGCATGCCGGAGGTGGACCCGGAGCGGATTGGGGTGACGGGGATTTCCTGGGGCGGCTATCTGACGAACATCGTGGCGGGGATTGACGGACGGTTCCGGTTCGCGGCGCCGGTGTACGGATGCGGCTATCTGGGCGAGGATTCGGCGTGGCTCAAGAACTTCGCGGAGATGGGTCCGGAGCGGGCAGCGAAGTGGCTGGGGTGGTGGGACCCGTCGGCGCACCTGGCGGGGGCGAAGATGCCGATGCTGTGGGTGACGGGGACGAACGACTTTGCCTATCCGCTGCCGTCGCTGCAGAAATCGTACCGGCTGCCGGCGGGGCCGCGGACGCTGGCGGTGCGGGTGCGGATGAAGCACGGGCACCCGGACGGGGCGAAGCCGGAGGAGATTTTCGCGTTTGCCGGGGCGATGCTGCGCAAGGAGCCGGCGCTGGCGCGGGTGGTGGCGGCGGAGCGGGACCGGGTGAAGTTTCGGGGCCGGATTGTGAAGGCGGAGCTGAACTACACGAAGGCGGGGGGCAAGTGGCAGGAGCTGGAGTGTGTCAGCGTACCGGCGGAGATCCGCGGGAAGACGGCGCGGGCGGCGGTTCCGGAGGGGGCGACGGCGTGGTACTTCAATCTGTTTGATGCGCAGGGCCGGGTGGTAAGTTCGGAGCACTTCGAACGAAAGTAACGAGAGCGAGGGTGGCGAGCAGGGGGACGGCGGAGGCGGCGAGCAGGACCGGGGCGAAGGAGTAGCGGTCCGAGACGATGCCGGTGAGCAGGGTGGCGGCGATGGTGCCGATGCCGGCGCCGGTGCCGCTGAGACCGCTGACGGAGGCGACGCTCGGCGAGGGGTAGAGGTCGCCGGGGAGGGCGAGGACGATGGTGGAGAAGGCGGCGTAGGAGAGCGTGGCGAGGGCGAAGAAGCCGATCATCGAAACGTAGGAGTCGAACAGGACGGCACCGGCTAGCGTGGACATGCCAAGGCCGGAGACGATGGCGACGAGGCGGCGGGAGCGGAGGGTGGTCCAGCCGCGGCGGATGAGGATGCTGGAGATGCCGCCGCCGGCGAAGTTGCCGATATCGGCGGCGAGGAAGGGGATCCAGAAGGCGAGGAGGCTCTGTTCGGGCTGGTAGCCTTTGGCGACGAGGTAGATGGCGAACCAGTCGGTGATGAGGTACCAGACGGGGTCGGTGAGGGCTTTGGACAGGACGATGCCCCAGGTTTGGGGGAGGCGGAGGAGGATGCCGTAGGGGAGGGGCGGGGCGTCGGTGGCCGCGGTGCTGGAACGGTTCGTGAGGATGTCGGCGCGTTCGGTGGGGGAGAGCCGGGGGTGGGATTCGGGGGGGTGGTAGAGCCAGCGGAACAGGGGGATCCAGAGCAGGCCGAGGCAGCCGGTGACGAAGAAGGCGGGGCGCCAGTCGTTGAAAACGTGATATACGCTGTAGACGAGCAGGGGGGCTATGGCGCCGCCGAGGGCGGAGCCGGAGTCGTAGAGGGCGACGGCCCAGCCGGTTTCGCGGCGGGGGAACCATTGGGCGACGGTTTTGGCGGCGCCGGGCCAGTTGGCCGATTCGCCGGCGCCGAGCAGGAAGCGGCAGGCGGCGAGGCTGGCGAGACCCTGGGCGAAGCCGGTGGCCATGGCGGAGAAGGAGTAGAAGGCGACGGCGAGGGGGAGGCCGCGGCGGAGGCCGATGCGGTCGAGCAAGCGGCCGGAGAGCGACTGGCCGACGGCGTAGGCGATGCGGAAGGCGACGATGAGGAGGGCGAAGGTGGTGTTGTCCCACTGGAACTCGGCCTTGATGTAGGGGGCGAGGACGGAGAGGGTCTGGCGGTCGATGTAGTTGATGACCGTAGACAGGAAGAGGGCGGCACCGATGTACCAGCGGAGGCGGAGGATAGGCTGCGGCATCTGCTCGTGTGAAGATAGCGCATATGTGGATGGTGTTGGTTCTCGCCTCGCTGGTGGACGTTTCGGCGGGGAGCGGGTTGACGGCGAAACTGGAGAACGGCGGGACGCCGGAGAAGCATCTGCCGGAGACGATGGTGGGCGGGGTTGCGCTGTTGGACTATGACCGGGACGGCAAGCTGGACGTGTTTCTGGCCAATGGCGCGCCGCAGCCGAGCCTGCGCAAGGACGGGCCGCGGTATTGGAACCGGCTGTACCGGAACACGGGGGGCGGCAAGTTTGTCGACGTGACGGAGCGGGCGGGATTGCAGGGGGTGGGGTTCGACGTGGGGGCGGCGGCGGGGGATTTTGACAACGACGGGTTTCCGGATCTGTTCGTGGCCGGGGTGCGGAACAATACGCTCTATCGGAACCGGGGGGACGGCACGTTTGCCGAGGTGACGGCGCGGGCGGGGCTGCGGGGGACAGGCAAGTGGGCGGTGGCAGGGGGATGGTTCGATATGGACGCGGACGGGGACCTGGATCTGTTCGTGGTGAACTACGTGCAGTGGGACCCGGCGCGGGAGTTGGCTTGCGGGGAGAAGGTACGGACCTACTGCCATCCGAAGCACTACGCGCCGGAGCCGAATACGCTCTACCGGAACAACGGGGACGGGACGTTTACCGACGTTTCGGCCGAGAGCGGGATTGCGGCGCACGCGGGCAAGGGGATGGGCCTGGCGTTTGGCGACGCGGACGGGGACGGGCGGCTGGACGTGCTGGTGACCAACGACACGGTGCCGAACTCGCTGTTTCGCAACGAGGGGGGCGGACGGTTTCGCGAGATGGGGGGGCCGGCGGGGGTGGCGTTCAACGACGACGGGCGGGCGCTGTCGGCGATGGGGGTGGATTTTCGGGACTGGGACAACGACGGGCGGGAGGACCTGTTCATTACGGCGTTGACGAACGAGACGTTTCCGCTGTTCCGCAACGCGGGCCAAGGGCAGTTCAGCGACCGGACGTACGCGAGTCAGGTGGCGCGGGCGACGCTGCCTTTGAGCGGGTGGAGCGCGGGGATTTTTGATTTTGACAATGACGGTTGGAAGGATCTGTTCGCGGCGTGCGCGGATGTGCAGGACAACACGGAGGCGTATTCGGAACGGCGGTCGCGGCAGGCGAATCTGCTGCTGCGGAACGGGGGAGACGGGCGGTTTGCGGGCGAGGCGGTGGGGCGGGCGGCGATGCACCGGGGGGCGGCGTTTGGGGATTTCGACGGGGATGGGCGCGTGGATGTGGTGGTGACGCGGATTGGGGAGGCGCCGTTGTTGCTGAAGAACTCCGGGGGCGCGGGGCGGCATTGGCTGGGGGTGCGGCTGCGGGGGACGCGGAGCAACCGGGAGGGGATAGGGGCGGTGGTGACGGTGACGGACGGCAAGGGGCGGCGGCAGTGGAACCGGGTGACGACGGCGGTGGGGTATGCGAGCGCGAGTGAGGCGGTGGCGCATTTTGGATTGGGGGCCGAGGGGGAGGTGAGCGCGGTGGAGGTACGGTGGCCTTCGGGGGTGGTGCAGAAGTTGGGGGCGACGCGGGGGGATCGTTATTTGGAGATGGTGGAGCCCTGAAGGGCGAGGGCGGAGTGGCGGGCGGCCTGGGTGGGGTCGCCGAGGCGGTGGTAGACGCGGCTGAGGAGGCCGTGGGCTTCGGGGTAGGCGGGCGCGAGGGAGACGGCGTTGCGGAGGGCTTCGGCGGCGAGGGCCCACTGCTCCTGCTGGGCGAGGGCGCGGCCGAGCTGGTAGTGATAGGGGGCCAGACGCTGGTAGGCCGGGGGCGCGGCGCGGAGGAGGGCGAGCGCATCGGCGAGGCGGCCCTGGCGGGTGAGGAAGGCGGCGAGGCTGAGGCGGGGGTCGGGGTCGGCGGGGGATTCTGAGAGCTTCAGGGCTTGACGGAAGGCGGCTTCGGCGGAGTTCTGGCCGAGCGCGTCGAGGGCTTGGCCGCGGGCGGTGAGGCCGCGGGCGGAGGGGGGCGCGGGGTCGCGGTCGAGGGCGGCGAGGGAGTCGGCGAAGCGGTCGAGTCCGTAGAGGGCGCGGGCCCAGAAGTAGCAGGCGTCGGGTTCGCGGGGGTTGGCGCGGCAGGCGCGGGCGAGGAGGGGTTCGGCGCGGCGGGTATCGCCGAGGGCGGCGTAGACGATGCCGAGGGATTTGGCGCAGAAGGGGGCGGGGTCGGACTGGACGGCGGCTTCGAGGAGCTGGCGGGCGGGTTCGAGTTGGCCCTGGCGGAAGAGGGCGGCGCCCTGTTCGCAGGGGGTGAGGAGGAGGAGGAGGGCGATCATTTGGGGAAGCCCGGGAGGTGGCGGAGGAAGCGGCTGGGTTCCTGCAGGCGGCCAAAGGCGTTCTGGCGGTGCCAGGTGAAGAGCAGCCGGCGGCGGGCGCGGCTGGCGCCGACGTAGAAGAGGCGATGCTCTTCGGCGAGGCGGCCCTCTTTTTGGGCGAGCCAGGCGGGGAACTCGTTGTCGGTGGCGGCGGCGAGGATGACGGTGGGGAATTCGAGGCCTTTGGCCTGGTGGACGGTGAGGAGGAGGACGCGGTCTTCCTGGTGGAGGTAGCGGTCGGCGTCGTTGCCGAGGGAGGCGATTTGGAGCACCTCTTCGATGGCCTGTTCGGGGGGGAGGGAGGGATCGTCGTAGCGCTCGAACATGGCGCAGAGGTCGACGAGATTCTGGACGCGGACTTCGCCGTTGTCCTGCTTGCGGTACCAGTCGACGAGGCCGGAGGCGGCGAGGATTTCGCCGAGGGTTTCGTGGGGGCGGCGGCCGAGGGCGGCGGTGCGCCAGTCGGCGAGCTGGCGGGCGAGGGGGGCGAAGTGGCTGCCGTGGGCAGCGATGGCTTCGCGGCGCTGGAGGGCGTGTTCGCGCAGGGGGACGATGAGGCGGGCGGTGAGTTGGGCGGTGGCGAGGACGTCGCCGAGGGCCTGGTGGGCGTTGACGAGGGGGATGCCTTTGGTGGCGCAGATGTCGCCGAGGCGGTAGGAGGGGAGGGTTTGGAAGCGGCGGGTGATTTCGAGGGTGTCGAACCAGCGGTTGGGCAGGCAGTTGGGTAGGAGTTCGCGGCGGAGGGCGGCTTCGACGGTGCGGATATCGAAGACGACGTTGTGGCCGACCAGGACGCAGCCGGCGATGAAGCGGGAGAAGGCTTCGAGGGCTTCGAGGGGGGCGACGCCGTGCTGTTTGAGATGGGCGTCGGAGTAGCCGTGGATGCTTTCACTGAGGCCGACGGGGCCGCGGGGGCGGACGAGGAGTTGGAGGCGGTCCTGTTCGCCATCGGCGCCGGTGCGGATGGCGGCGAGGTCGACGATTTCGTTCTTGGCGGTGTCGATGCCGGTGGTTTCGGTGTCGAAGACGACGACGCAGTTTTCGGCCCAGGCGTCGAGGAGAGGCTGGTAGGGGTCGCCGTGGAGGTGGGTGAGGTGGTCGGCGAAGTCGGTGAGGCGGAGGCAGAGGTTGCGGGGGAGGGTGCGGATTTTTTCGAGGGTAGCCGGGCCGATGCCTTTGGGGGGGCGTTGGAGGACGCGGCGGAGACTGTTGCCGTCGTAGGGGTTGCGGATGAGGCGGAGGTGGGCGACGGCGTCGCGGACTTCGGCACGGTGGAAGAAGCGGAACTGTTCGGCGAGAAAGTGGGGGATGCCGGCTTCGACGAAGGCTTCCGAGATGTTCATGGCAGCGTTGTTGCTGCGGGTGAGGATGGCGATGTCGCGCCAGGCGCACTGGTCTTCGGCGCGGAGGGAGATGGCGCGGCGGGCGAGCCAGTGGGCTTCGGTGGCGGCGGTTTGGGCTTCGTGGTACTCGACGGGGGGGCCGGGTTCGGCCGAGTGGCATTCGAGGGTGCCGGTGATGGCGCCGGGGCAGGACTGGATGATGGCGCGGCAGACGTCGAGGATGTGTTCGGTGGAGCGGTAGTTGCGGACGAAGTGGATTTCGCGGACGGGGGCGAACTCGGCGCGGAAGATATCGAGGATTCTGCGGGGGTTCGAGTGGCGCCATTCGTAAATCGTTTGGTCGACATCGCCGAAGAAGGCCAGGTGGCGGGTGGGGCGGGCGAGGGAGGAGAGGATGGCGTATTCGGGGAGGTTGGTGTCCTGGACCTCGTCGACCTGGATCCAGCGGAGGCGGTCCTGCCAGCGGGCGAGGGCGAAGCTGTTTTCGCTGAACAGGAGGCGGACCATGGAGATGAGGTCGGCGAAGTCGACGGCGTGGTTGCCGCGGATGTCGCGTTCGTACTCTTCGAGGATTTTGGCGATGGGGAAGGGTTGGTTGCGGCTCGTGTTTTTGAGATTGATGCGGTCGAGTTTGGCGCGGAAGTGTTCTTCGTAGTCGGTGTGGATGAGGCCGAGTTTGGCGTCCTGGGTGACGCCGGAGAGGAGGCCGGCGAAGCGGTCCTGGTCGTGGTGGTCGATTTCGAGGTTGCGGTTGGCGCAGACGCGGAGGACGGCTTCGCGGCAGTCGTCGTCGTCCCAGATGACGAAGTCGCGGTCGATGCCGAGGACTTCGCTTTCGGCGCGGCAGATGATGGCGCAGAGGCCGTGGAAGGTGCGGGCCTGGATATTCTGGGCGACGGCGCCGAGGTCGGCCTGGAGGCGTTCGCGGATTTCTTTCGAGGCGCGGTTGGTGAACGAGACGCAGAGGATGTGTTCCGGGGCGACGCCGGAGGCGATGGCCTGGGCGGCGCGGGCGACGAGGGTGCGGGTTTTGCCGGTGCCGACGGGGGCCATGACGAGGACGGGGTCGAAGACGGCTTCGGCGGCGGCGAGTTGTTCCGGGTTCAGACCATCGAGCAGCGCGGATTTCACAGTCACAGGCTAGCAGGAGAGCATCAGAGACGGGGAAGCGATGATTGAGATTCTGGCGCTGTTTTCTTTTGTGTTGATCCTGGGGCTGGTGCTGCTGACCAAGGATTGGGCGGCGGCGTACCGGATGCGGCGGCGGCGGCGGTATCTGGACGCGCTGGTGGGACGGCTGGAGGGGCGGCCGCTGGGGGAGGCGAACGCGGCGTTGGGGGAGCCGACGGAGCTGGCGGCGGGCAGCGAGGGGCGGCTGCTGTCGGTCTGGAAGGATCCGGCGGCGGGGGGGATTCCGGAGGCGGCGGAGCTGGTGATTGTGACGATTGTGTCGGACGCGGAGGGGCGGATTACGAAGGCGGCGTGGGAGTCGCGTTAATCCTCTTCGAGGGTGGGGTCGAAGTCTTCGAGGTCGGCGGCGTGGGCGGAGAACTGCTTGAGCGCTTTGCCGGCGGCGGCGGGGGAGAAGCCGGCGTAGACGAGCTTGCGGAAGGCGCTTTGGAGGTTTTTGGGGTCTTTGAAGTGGGCGGCGGGGTCGGGGACGCGAATCTTGCGTTCGAGGTGGGCGAGGGCGAGGGCGGTTTCGTCGATTTCGGCGTAGGCTTCGCGGATGGTGGCTTCGGCGAGGGGTTTGGCGATCTGGCGCTGGGCGAGTTCGCGGCGGACGCGTTGGGGGCCGAACAGGCGGAGGTCGCGGCGGCCGTGGGTGTAGGATTCGGCGAAGCGTTCGTCGTTGAGGAGGCGGGATTCGGCGAGGCGGTCGAGGATGGCGGGGACTTCGGCGGGGTTTTCGGCGCGGGATTCGAGTTTGCGCCGGAGTTCGGCGGTGGTGGAGGAGCGGAGGCTGAGGGAGCGGAGGGCGAAGTTCATGAGCTCTTCGCCGGCGTACCGTTTGGGAGGATTGCGGCGCGTGGCCATATGAAAATAGTCTGCAACAGTTTTAGGGGGGCCCAACGTCTTAAGTTCAAGAGATCCTGCTGTACACTACAAACGAGGGAACCAAAATGGACGAAGATAAACGCATTCCGTATTTCTTTCTGGGTATGGGCATTGGCGTGGCCATTGGCATCCTGTTCGCTCCCAAATCGGGCGAGGAGACGCGCGAGTTGATTCGCTCTAAAGCGGATGAGAGCAAGGACTTTTTGAAGCGGAAGAGCGGGGACCTGCGGGGGCAGGCGGCCGAGGCGGTGGACAAGGGCAAGTCGTTGTTGCAGCGGCAGAAGGAGCAGTTTTCGGCCGCCGTGGACGCGGGCAAGCAGGCCTACCGCGAGAGCATTCAGGAAGACGCCGGTTTGACGGCTGACTAGGTTATAACTGAGCAGATCTCCCCTCTATATGAATCAGGATTTGTTACTTGTGTTGATGACGGTGTTCGTGGGCATCACGGCGCTGTCTTTTATCGCTCAGGCGATCGCGTCGATCAAGATGGCCCGGACGGCGGGGGAGATCAAGAAAAGTCTGGACGCGTTTTTACCGAAGGCCGAGGCGGCGCTGGCGAATGCCGAGCGGACGTTGAACGAATCCCGGGAGCAGATTACCGGGGTGACCAAGCGCGCCAATGAGGTGCTCGATCTGACCAAGACGCAGCTTGTGCGGATCGATACCTTGATTGAAGACGCTTCCGGCCGGGCGCGGCAGCAGATGGACAAGGTAGAGGTGTTGCTGAACGACACGATGTCGCGGGTGCAGAGCACCGTGAACGGGGTGCAGAGTTCGATTGTCCGTCCGCTGCGGGAGATTACGGGTGTAGCGGCGGGGGTGCGCTCCGCCGTGACGCAGTTGCTGAAGGGTTCCCCCGCGAATGTGGCGCAGGTTACGGCCGACGAAGAGATGTTTATTTAGGCTCGGCTGCCTGCTGGGGGCGGCGACGGGGTTGCTGGGGGCTTCGGCCGCCGAGACGGCCGCAGCGCTGCGCGAGGCTTCGTTTGACGGGGCGCGGTGCTACCGGGTGCGGGATTTGAGCCTGATCCGGGAAGACGTCAAGCTGTTTTTGACCGATGGCTATCTGATCCTCGCCAAGCCGGTGGCGGGGGCGCCGGTGGCCGCGTTTTTCAGCGCGGAGACCGAGCAGGGAGACGGCGAGGTGCTGCTGGTGCCGCCGACGGCGAGCGAGCGGGCGTCACTGGCGCGCTTTACGCAGGCGCCGACTTTGAACGAGCATTTCCGCGGGGCGCTGCTGCTGTTCACCGACGGGACGGGGGCGGAGATTGAGGCGTATCTGGCCGAGCGGCAGCCCAAACCGGCGCCGGAGATGGGGGCGCTGCTGGCGCAGCAGTGGACGCCGGTGCTGCGGAACCTGACGGTGAGTTTTGAAACGCGGCTGCTCGAGGACTTGGCGGGGGAGGCGGCGCGGGAGCAGGGGCTGTTTTTCGCGGCGCTGGCGCAGACCAAGCTGGGGAGCTTCGATGTGATCTACGACCCGCAGGCGCGGGAGGAGGTGACGGTAGGGCACCTGACGAGCCGGGACAATCGGAGTTTTTACGACATCTGGACGAGTTTTCCGGGGCGGCGAACGCGGCAGGGACGTCCGAAGGGATCCGAGTTGGATTTCACGGTGCAGCATGTGAGCATTGCGGCCGCGCTGGGGGAGAACCTGCGGTTGCGGGCGACAACGAAGCTGCGGATTGTGATGCCGCCGGTGGCGGAGCGGAAGCGGCCGGGGGCGGTGGTGGCGCTGGACATTTCGCGGCGGATGCGGGTAAGCGCGGCGCGGGTGGACGGGCAGCCGGTGGAGGTTTACCAGCGGGAGAGCGAGCGGAGCGCGCTGCTGCGGGGGAGCGATAATGACGCCTTTCTGTTGAGCCTGCCGGCGCCGCTGGCGGCCGGGACGCACGAGATTGAAGTGACGCACGAAGGGGACGTGGTGAACGCGGCCGGCAACGGGGTGTACGCGGTGAGTGCGCGGGGGACGTGGTATCCGCACCACGGGGTGCAGTTTGCGACGTATGATCTGGCGTTTGACCATGCGCGGGCTTTGACGGTGATTGCGAGCGGGGAGCCGGCCGGGGAGCGGGAGGGGGTGGAGGCCGGGCGGGTGGTGAGCCGGTTTCGATCGACGGCGCCGCTGCGGTTCGTAGGGTTCAACGTGGGGGAGTATCAGAAGACGGTGGTGGAGCGGGCGGGGCTGCGGGTGGAGATTTACGCCAATCAGGCGGTAGAGACGGCGCTGGCGCCGCGGCGGCAGGAGCTGCTGGTGGCGCCGCCGGCGCTGGGCCCGGCGCGGGGTACGGGGCCGCGCCGGGCAATGGATACCGTGGTGGCGCCACTGCCGAACGCGCCGCCGAGTCCGGCGCTGGCGATGGAGCGGCTGGCCGGGGAGGTGGTAGAAGCCTATGCGTTTCTCACGGCGCAGCTGGGGCCGCCGCCGCTCAAGCGGCTGGCGGTATCGCCGATTCCCGGGACGTTCGGGCAGGGGTTTCCGGGGTTGATTTATCTTTCGACGCTCTCCTACCTCGATCCGCGGGACCGGCCGGCGTTTGCGAGTGACCCGTATCAGCGGATCTTTTTTTCGGACATTCTGGTGGCGCACGAGGTGGCGCATCAGTGGTGGGGCAACCAGGTGGCCAGCACAGGCTACCAGGACGAGTGGCTGATGGAGGCGCTGGCGAACTACTCGGCGCTGATGCTGCTTGAGAAGCGGAAGGGGGCCAAGGCGGTGGATGAGGTGCTCGAGATGTTCCGGGAGCATCTGCTGGCCAAGACCGCGGCGGGCAAGACGGTGGAGGCGACGGGGCCGATCCGGCTGGGGCTGCGGCTTGAGTCGTCCGAGGCGCCGGGGGCATGGCGGACGATTACGTATGAGAAGGGGACGTGGATTCTGCATATGCTGCGGCGGCGGTTGGGGGATGCGGCGTGGAATCGGTTGCTGGGGAAGATCGCCCGGGAGTACCGGGGGAGGCGGTTGCGGGTGAGAGAGTTTTTGGCCGAGGCGGCGGGGCTTCTGCCGGCCGGGGATCCGGACCCGCGCCTCGAGAACTTCGCGGGGACATGGATTGAGGGAACCGGAATTCCCACGCTGCGGCTGACACCGGGGAAGGTGGCGGGACAGGGGGTGGTCGAACAGTCGGGAGTGGACGAGGATTTCTCGGTGGACGTGCCGGTGGAGATTCAGTACCGCGGGGGGAAGATCGAGACGCGGTGGTTGCGGACCGAGGGCGCTTCAACCCATTACCAGTGGAAGCTGGGAGGACCGGTGCTGAGGATCACGCTGGACCCGCAGTCGGCGGTTTTGGCGATCAAGCAGCGGTAGGAGACCAGCCGATCGGTCGGTTCCCGCCCGATTGCGCTAGGGTGGAACGCTTAACCGGTACTAGGATACCGAGGTTTTCCCCCATTTGGTCTATTTATCGATGCAGAATTCCCAGTGATACTGAAGGGGAGAAGAGAACTATTTATGGCAACCGAGAAGCGTTTTGCGAATCGGAAAGGGCTGGCCCGTTCGATTCGCCTGAAGTGGATTGATGCAATGGGTCGCAATGCTTTTGCGCAGGCGGAGGTCAAGAACCTCGGTCGGCGCGGCATGGGGGTTTTGTTACGGGAGCGTTTGCAGCGCGGCTCTACGGTCTACCTGGCCGAACGGGATTGGCCGTTGGTGGGCACGGCGGTGGTACGTTACCAGGAGGATCGCAAGGGCAAGTTTTATACCGGTCTTGAGTTTTCCGGAGGGCTGCTCGCCCCCCTGGAGCTGATCGAAGGCGATCAGCCGGCGTAGGCGTAGAAGAGTGTCAGCAGGCCGATGAGGGTGGCGAGGAAGACGCTGTGACGGAGGGTGAAGCGGAAGAGTTTGGCTTCGTCGGCGGCCTTCATGCCAGTGGCGGCGGCGGCGACGGCGATGCTCTGGAGGCTGATCATTTTGCCCATGACGCCGCCGCTCGAGTTCGATGAGGCCATCAGGACGGGGTCGAGGCCGAGGCTGTTGGCGGTGACCACCTGGAGGTTGCCGAACAGGGCGTTGGCGGAGGTGTCCGAGCCGGTGAGGAAGACGCCGAGCCAGCCGAGCATGGCGCTGAAGAAGGGGAAGGTGGAGCCGGTGGAGGCGAAGGCGAGACCGAGCGTGGCCGTGGCGCCGGAGTAGTTCATGAGGAAGGCGAGGCCGAGGACGCTGGCGATGGTGAGCAGGGAGAGGGCCAGTTGGCGCGTCGTGGTGGCCAGCATGCCGCCGAACTGTTTCGGGGTGACGCCAAGACAGAGCGAGGCGACGAGGGCGGCGAACAGGCAGGCCGTGCCGGAGGCGGAGAGCCAGCTGAAGGCGTAGACGGCGGCGTAGGGGGCGGGCTTGGGCACCGTGGGGGCGACGCGCTCGACGAGATTGTGCAGGCCGGGCCATTGCACGTTGATGGTGTAGGAGTTCAGGTAGGCCTTGATGTCTTTTTCGCCCCAGATGAGGACGAAGACGATGAGGAGCAGGTAGGGCAGCCAGGCGCGGAAGAGCTGCTTGCCGGTGTGGTGTTTCTTCTCAGGGGCGGCGGCGACTTCGCCTTCGAGTTGGAAGGTGTCGGAGGGCTTCCAAACCTTGAAGAGGACGACCAGGGAGCCGATGGCGGCGAGGGAGCTGGCGATATCGACCAGTTCGGCGCCGAGGTAGTTCGAGACGAGGAACTGCAGGCCGGCAAAGGCGCCGCCGCACAGGAGGGCGGCCGGGAGCACGCCGCGGAGACCGCGCCAGCCGCCCATGACGAGAATGAGATACGAGGGGACAAAGAAGGAGAGCGGGGCGCAGAGGCGGCCGACCTGGGCGCTGAGAGCGCCAACGGGGAGGCCGGTGGTGAGGGCGAGCGTGGTGACCGGGATGCCGATGGAGCCGAAGGCGACCGGGGCGGTGTTGGCGAGCAGGCAGATGCCGGCGGCATAGAAGGGGGAGAAGCCGAGGCCGGTGAGCATGGCGGCGGCGACGGCGACGGGACTGCCGAAGCCGGCCGCGCCTTCGATGAAGGCGCCGAAGGCAAAGGCGATGAGCAGGGCCTGCAGGCGGCGGTCCGGGGTGAGGTTGCCGACGGAGTCCTTGACGACTTCGAAGTTGCCGGTTTCGAGCGTGATGCGGTAGAGGAGGATGGCGGAGAAGACGATCCAGCCGATGGGGAGGAGGCCGAAGGCGGCGCCGTAGGTGACCGCGCCGACGACGGCCGAGGCGGGCATGCCGTAGACAAAGAGCGCGACCGCCATGGCGGTGGCAAGGCCCGTGAGACCCGCCATCCAGGCGGGTTTGCGCAGGACCCCGAGCATGAGGAGAAGCGTGAAGATGGGGAGGCCCGCGACGAGCGCGGAGGCGGCGAGGCTATCGCCGAGCGGGATATAGTTCTGTTGCCACATGCGGAGGACCTCAGACATTGTACGCGGATCGCTTACTGAATGGGGTACCGCATGGGACGACGGGCGCAAGGCGGCAGATTCGCGCGATGCTAGGGGATTGCGAGGATAACGAATTTGGTATTCACAACGGAGAGTTTGCAGGACGCGCACCGCCGGAAGTGGGGCGGCAGCAGCGAGGAGGTGGCGGTGTACCGGGCGCCGGGACGGGTGGTGCTGCGGGGAGGGGCGGCGATGGCCGCGCTGGACGTGGCTTGCTACGTGACGCGCAGCCGGAACGCGAGCGGGGAGTTGCGGGTAATTTCCGAGAACCTGAGCGAGGAACGGCGCTGGCCGTTGTCGGCGCTGCCGGTGGTGCAGCCGATGGGGGATTGGAGCGATCTGGTGGTGGGCGCGGCGAAGGAGCTGTTCCGGGCCGGGTATGGGGTGGAGCCGGCGAATCTGCGGGTGCATTCCGGGGTGCCGGTGGGAGCGGGGCTGGGGGCGGGGGTGGCGCTGACGGTGGCGGTGGCGCGGGCGCTGCTGGATGGCCGGGCGGTGGAGGAGGCCGAGTTGGTCCGGGTCTGCCGGCGGGCGGGGAGCCGGTTTGCGGGTCAGCCGTGGGCGGAGTTGGACCCGTTGGCGACGGTGCGGGGCGGTTTGGTGGGGGAGTGGCCGGGGGAGGGGGCGGTTTTGGTGGTGGTGGGCGAGAAGGTGGAGGGGATTGCGGAGATGGCGCGCGAGACGGCCGGGACGCAGGAGGCTTGGCAGGCCGGAAGCGGGTGCGTGGTGGTAGTGACGGACGCGGCGCGGGCGCAGGGGGTGGAGGAGGAGATCCGGGAGCGCTGCCGGTTGGCGGGCGGGGTGGAGCCACGGGTGTATCGAGGCCCGGCGGCGGGCGGGGCGGGTCGGCAGGGGTAGGGAGATTTCGCACGATAATGGAAACGGCGGCGGTTTTTGCGGTATCGAATGATTCAGGAGAGTGACTTATGCGGCAAGGCTGGTTGTGGTTGGCCCTGGCTACGGCGTTGGCGGCGCAGGTTCCGGATCCGGATGTGCCGTTAACCACCTTCAAAGTAAACGTAGTTGCCAAGACGGCCAAGGCGGTGAACTACCGGCACCGCAGCGGAGCGACGAAGATCGACTTTGCCGGGACGGCGGCGCTGGCGGAGGCCAAGGGCCAGGCGAAGGTGGAATCGAAGCAGGGTTACATCGAAATTGAGGTGGAGTTTACCAACTTGGCGCCGGCGACCAAGTTCGGGCCGGAGTATCTGACGTACGTGCTGTGGGCGATTACGCCCGAGGGGCGGGCGACGAACCTGGGCGAGGTGCTGCTGAACGGGACGCGCAGTAAGTTGAACGTGACGAGCGAGCACCAGGCGTTCGGGTTGATTGTGACGGCGGAGCCCTATTTCTCGGTGACGCAGCCGAGCGACGTGGTGGTGCTCGAGAACGTGATCCGGCCGGACACGGTGGGCAAAGTCGACCTGATCGACGCCAAGTTTGAGCTGCTGCAGCGGGGCAACTACGCCAACATGATTCCGCAAAAGATGGTGGTGGATCCGAAGGTGCCGCTCGAGTTATACGAGGCGCGGCAAGCCGTGCAGATTGCGCGGGCGGTGGGGGCGCCGAAGTACGCGAGCGATACGTTCCGGAAATCGACCGATCTGCTCGCGCAGGCCGAGGGATATCTGACGCGGAAGGCGGGGATGAAGCCGGTGGCGATGATCTCGCGCGAGGCGGTGCAGACGGCCGAGGACGCCCGTGTGATCACCCTGAAGCGGCGTGAGGAGGAGGCGCTGATGAACGAACGGGCCGCCGCCGCCGAGCGGGAGGCCAAGGCGCAGGCCGAGGCGGCCGCCGAGGCCGAACGGGCGCGGCTGGCGAGCGAACGGGCGAAGCTTGAGGCGGAGAACGCGCGGATTGAAGCCGAGCGGCGCCGGCAGGCGGAGTTGGACCGGCAGGCGGCGGAGAAGGCCAAGGCCGAGGCGGAAGCAGCGGCGGCCGAGGCGCGGAAGCTGAAGGCGGAGGCAGAGGCGGCCCGCGCGGAGGCCGAGAAGGCGCGGGCCGAGGCCGAAGCGGCGCGGAAGGCAGCGCTCGAGCAGCAGCAGGCGGCGCTTGCCGACCTCGAGCGCGCCAAGGCCGCCACGGCGGAAGCAGAAAAGGGGCGTCTGCGCGCGGAAGAGGAAAAAGCCGCGCTGCGGCAGCAGCTGCTCGATCAGTTCAACCTGATACTCGAGACGCGCGATTCGGCGCGCGGGTTGATTGTGAACCTGTCCGATGTGCTGTTCGATTTCGGCAAGTTCACGCTGCGGCCGCCAACCCGGGAGAAGCTCGCCAAGATCTCCGGGATTGTGCTGGCGCACCCGGGGCTGAAGCTCGAAGTGGAGGGGCACACCGACGACATCGGCAGCGAGGAGTTTAACCAGAAGCTCTCCGAACAGCGGGCCGATACGGTGCGGGGCTACCTGATCGAGCAGGGTTTGAACGGCGACCTGATCACGGCCATGGGGTTTGGCAAGACCATGCCGGCCGTACCCAACACGAGCGGCGCCAACCGGCAGAAGAACCGGCGCGTGGAGATGGTGGTGAGCGGCGAGATTATCGGGACGAAGCTGACCGGCAAGGCGCCGGCCAGCAACTGAACCTACAGGTGGCGGAGGGCGTGTTCGAGCGCCTCGACGAAGAAATGGTCGCCCCAGATGACGCTTTCGTTCACGCCCAGTCCTTTGTGGATGTGATAGACGCCGCCTTTGAGGACGCCCTCCCAGCCCTCGTCTTTGTCGGCGAGATGCTTGTCCGATAGGGTACGGAGGATGCGGAGGCCGGTGTTCCAGTAGAAGTGGCCTTTGACGGGGTCCTGCAGCAGACGAGAGAGCCGGAGCAGGCCGGAGGCGGCGATGGCGGCGGCGGAGGTGTCGAACTGTTTGCGGCTTTCGGCCGGGGCGTTGAAGTCCCAGGGAGCGACGCCGTCGGCCGGGGAGTGGGTGATGTAGTAGTCGGCGCAGCTTTCGGCGGTTTCAAGAAAGTGCGGATCGCGGCTGTACTCGTAGCAGGTGCCGAAGCCGTAAAGGGCCCAGGCGAGGCCGCGGGACCAGCAGGAGTCGGCGCGGTAGCCCTGGTGGGTGGCTTGGCGGAGGAACTCGCCGGTACTGATATCGAACAGGCCTTCGTGGGCGGTAGAGCCATCGCCGCGGACGAGGACGCGGCGCGTGGTGAGGGCGTGGCGGAGGGCGACCTCGCGCAGGTGCTTTTCGCCGGTAGCGCGGGCGGCGTAGAAGATAATGCCGACGTTCATCATGATGTCGATGAACAGCGAATCTTCGCTCACGAACGAGCGCAGGTATTGGCCTTTGTCCTGAAAGCGCATCGCCAGCGTTTTGCCGGCCTCGATGAGGACGGCTTCCTGGTCGGGGTGGCGGTCGACCTGGAACCAGCGGTAGTAGGTGGACAGAAAGAGGAAGCCGTGGTCGTGGACTTCGCGGTCGGTTTTGCGGGGTTCGAGGGGCTTTGAGTAGCGGATGGCCTGCTGTTTCCAAAAGTCGGCATCCGTTCCTTTTCGCTCGGCTTCGTAACGCCGGAAGACCCACATCATGCCCGGCAGAAATCCGTCGCACCAATGGGTCCAAGCGGCGCCTTCGTGCTTCCACCTCCCGTTGCGGGTGTACATCGGAGAGAAACCGGGCGATTTCTCGATCAGCTTCCGAACCTGTTTCTGGCCGAAGCGGAGGGCGCCTTCAAACAGGGCTTTGTCAGTCTCAAGTTGAAATTGAATCACGCGTATGTCCAATTTCAGGGTATCACCCGGAGTTGCAGCAGGAGTCCCTTGAGCAGGCGGGGCGGGGTGCTTTTGACGTAGATCATCGCGGGGCGCTGGGGCGAAGCCGGGAGCAGGGCATAAAAGCTGGTGCGGAGGGAGACGGAACCGCCTTCGACCACTTCGGCTTTGAGGGGTACAATCTGGCCGTCCTGCTCGATTTCGATGGGTTGGATACCGATGCCCATGGTGTAGCCGCGGAAGGCGCGGCGGTCGATGCCGGCGACGCGGGCGCGGAGGCGGGCGCCCTTGGGGATGAGGGTCGTTTTGCGATGGCGGGCGTCGCGGTGGACGGTGAGCAGGAGGGGGTCGCCGGTGACGACCTTTTCGATCAGGATGTTTTCATCGAGGGAGGCTTCGATGAGGAGGTCGGCGGGCAGTTCGGTGGCCAGGCGGGGGACGGTGGGGGAGGGGGCGGGCGCTGCGACGGAGGGTTCGGGGTCGTCAAAGCGGACGATCGAATCGCCCGAGTACTGGCGGCAGGCGGAGAAGGTGACTTTATTGCGGCTTTCGGCGCCATCGAGGCCGACCATGGTCATCTCCGAGGAGACGGGCAGCAGGTAGGCGGCGTCGCCAATCGGCTGACGCCGGTAGTGCATGAAATCGCTGGCGCGCTGGAGTTTCAACTGAGGCGGCAGATCGTCGGCGATGACGGCAAGGTCGATGAGGTCGAGCGTGGCGGCATCGACAAGCACCTGGCCGTGGTAGGGCACAACGGCCGTGACATCACCGACGCGAATCTGGTAGCCGCTGAACTGCACGGGGACATCGTAGGTGAAGCGGGCCACTTCCCTGCCCTCGCGCTGCTCGCGGCCCTGATAGGTGAACCGGACAGCGTTACCGCCGAAGACCGATTTGGCGTGGAGCGCGAAGTTGCCGTTGCCGATGGCGCCGCCGGGGGCGAGTTCGCGCAGGTCGCGCTCCTTAAACTGCCGTTCCCCGGGCCAGGAGAAGAGCTCTTTCCCGTCGACGACGGCGACTTCAAGGCGGAGGGCGTCGACGAGCGTGGCCCGGCGGGATTTGGGGGCGCGGACGGAGCGCTCGATGGTTTCGAGGCAAGTGTAGTTGGGGATACGCCGGAGCGTTTCCACCATGTGGTACCGGGTGCGGCCGAGGAGGATGGTTTCCGGCGCCAGTGGCTGGGCCAGGCCGAGAGCGGCGACAAAGAGCGCAACGACCGAGCGACCCATGGCATCATTGTAAGCAACGCATGGCATCCAAAGTCACAATTTTCAACAACGGTCCGATTCGGATTGAGGGCGATTTCACCATCGTCGACGCAGCGGGAAATGAGTTCGGCCTGGCCGGGCGCACGGCAATCGGCCTGTGCCGCTGCGGTTTGAGCGAGAACAAGCCGTTCTGCGACGGCGCGCACGCCAAGGCTGGTTTTTCGAGCGTGTGCGAGGCGCGCGAGCTGCCGCCGCCGAAGCCGAAGGCCTAAGCGCCTTCGCGCAGGATACAGATATCCTTCAGGCCTCGATAGTCTTCGTTGAAGTCGAGGCCATACCCGACGACAAACGCATCGGGAATCGGGAAGCCCCGGTAGGCAACGGGCACGGCGAACTCGCGCCGTTCTTCCTTATCGAGAAGAGCCGCAATCTGCACCGATTGCGGCTTTTCGTGTTGGAGGAGATGGACGAGGGCGTTCAGGGTGCGGCCGGTGTCGACGATGTCTTCGACAATCAGCAGATGGGCCCCGGTGATGTTCATGCCGAGTTTTTTGGTAACGGCAACCTCACCCGAAGAGACCGTGCCGCTGCCGTAGCTGGCCATGCCCATGAAGTCGATTTTGACGGGGCGGTCAATGGCGCGGACGAGGTCGGCGAGGAACAGAAACGAGCCTTTGAGGATGCCGAGGAGGATGAGTTCGCCGTCCGGGTAGTCGCGGGTGATGGCGGCGCCGAGTTCGCGGATGCGGACCTGAATCCGGGCTTCTGAAATGAGGACCGAGGTCTGGGGGTTTTTCATGCTAGTCGAAGCTGGGGAGGCGGAGGCTGGGGGGGCCGATGTGGATGTGGGGGGCGGTGGCCTGGCCGCGGATGGAGGAGCGGAAGGCGAAGTAGGGAATCATTGCTTTTTCGAGGTAGGCGGTGAGCCAGCGGCCTTCGGGGTCGTCGGGATTCAGAGCGATATCGACGCGGTCGCGATGGTCGAAGCCCAGGGTGCGGTGGAGGGCGGTCTGGCCCTTGGCGCTGACGGGGAGTTTGCGGTCGAAGTGTTTTTCGTAGGCGAGCAGGATGTTTTTGAAGTCGTTCGCGAGGGTGAACTTCATGCCGCCGGCAAAGCGGGTGACCACGGGCATGGGTCCCTGCACGGGGGCCGGTTCGGGCTGCCCGGCGGCGGCCTGTTCGACATGGATGTGCGCGATGAGTTCGTTGACGGTGCGGGCGCGCTCCTCGGCGGAGGAGAGGGTGCGCCGGGCGCGGTCGACGTTGTCTTCGTAGGGGAGCAGCGAGGAGCGGGGCGCGACGCCGGCGCTGACGAGTTTGGCGGCGCCGGCCAGGGCCTCCTGTTCGCGGGCGAGACGGCGGCGCGCGGCGGCGGTCATGGCGGCGGCCTGCTCTTCGGTCAACTCTTCGAGAGCGAGTTCGCCGTAGACGGCGGTGTCGATTGCGGCATCGTCGAGGGCCTGCGCCACGGCGGCCTCAGCCTGCTCGAGTTGCCGCGCCGAGACGGCCCCGGCGGCAAAGAGCTTGCGCAGAGTGGCCAGGCGCGCGCGGGCGCGCTCGACCGGCGGCGCTTCGGCCGCGGGCAGAAAAGTGGCGAGCGCCAACAAGATGGCCACAAGGCGCCGGAAATGCACGATACTAGTAGTGTACGATACCGTCAGGAGTTGATTTGCAGGCAAAAGTAACGCGGAAACCACCCGTGAGCGTGGATGCCGAGGCTGAGGTGGCCCTGGTGCAGGAGGAAGAGTCGGCGGAGAGCCCCAGTTGGTTTCTGGCCGCACAGGCGGCGCAGAGCAAGCAGGCCGTGGATTTGGTCGTGCTCGATTTGCGGGGCATTACGACGATGGCCGATACGTTTCTGATCTGCCATGGCCGGAACAGCCGCCAGAATCAGGCGATCGCCGACGAGATCGAGAGCGTGCTCAAGAAGGAAGCCGGGGAGCGTCCGGCCAGCATTGAAGGCTACCAGACGAGCGAGTGGATTCTGATGGACTACGGCGACTTGGTGGTGCACGTCTTCTCGGAGAAGGCGCGGGCGTATTATGACCTCGACCGGCTCTACCGGGAGGCGAAGAAGCTTGAACTGCCGGCCGATGAACAGGCGGCTCAGTAGTTCGTACTGACGCTGATGGAGCCGCCGGCGGCGGTGAGTTCGTCGAGCGTCCGCCGGGCTTCCGCGGGGTTGAGTTCCCGGATGGCGTCGGCCACGACGGTGACCTGCTTGCCGGTGGCGAGCAGGCCGCGGATCGCATGGCGGACGCAGATTTCGGTGACGACGCCGTAGACGACGTAGTGATCGGCCCGCAGTTCGGCGAGCAGCGGCGGGAGGGCGGCGCTGGTGAAGCAGTCGACGTGCTGCTTATTCAGGAAGTACTGGCGGCCGCGCGAGCCGGCGAAGGTGGCTTCGGGCTTGCGCTGGCCGAGGCACCCGGCAACGCAGTGGTGGGGCCAGGCGGCGAACTCGGGGTCGGCAGGCGAGTGAGCGTCCAGGGTGGAAAGGATGGGAATGCCGTGGGTGGCGGCGTAGGTGGTGAGCCGGGCGAGGACGGGGACGATGGTTTCGGCGCCGGGAACGTAGAGGGCGCCGGCGGGGTAGAGGAAATCGAGCTGCGTATCGACGTCGAAGAAGACGGTGTTCACGGGGTGTCCTCCTGCAGGCTTTGTTTGACGCGGGCGTCGAGCGAGACCAGGGCGGGAGAGTAATCGACGCGCCACGGGTGGTGTTCGGTGGCGTAGAGGCTGCGCAGGGCGTGGGGCAGGCGCTTGATGTTGTCCTGGGCGGTGCGGCGGGCTGCGTGGGCATCGGGAAGCGGCGCGAGCAGCCGGCCCTGCGCGAGGACGGGGCGAAGCAGGGCTTCGGCCGGTTCTTCGTCCGGGGGGCACTCCCAGGCGCAGCCGATGAGGTCGCGGTTCCGGTAGCGGAACACCTGCTTGGCGCCGGGGCGGGTGTGTTTCTCCTCGCTGTATTTGGCGGTGTAGCGTTTGACGCCATCGGCTTCGAGCTCGACGAGCTTATAGACGGCGCCGAGGCTGGGGCTATCGGCCGAGGTGGCCAGATCGGTGCCGACGCCGTAGAGGTCGATGGGAGCGGCGGCGGCGGTGAGTTCGAGAATGCGGTACTCGTTCAGGTCGCTGGTGGCCATGATCTTCACGTCGGCGAGGCCGACCTGGTTGAGGATGGCGCGCACGCCGCGGGAGAGTTCGAGCAGGTTGCCGCTATCGAGCCGGACGCCGGCGATGGGCCGCCCGAGGGCAATGGCTTTGCGGGCGCCTTCGAGGGTGTCGTAGCTGTCGATGAGGTAGATGGTGCCTTCGCCGAGCAGCTGCTGGAGTTGGCGGAAGCTTTCGGTCTCGCTCGAAAAGCTCATCACCCAGGAGTGGGCGGAGGTGCCGTAGACGGGGACGCCGAACCGGAAGCCGGCTTCGACGTTGCTCGACCCGGTGCAGCCGCCGATGTAGGCGGCGCGGGCGGCGAGCACGCCCGATTCGGGCCCGTGCGCCCGCCGGGTGCCGAACTCGACGACGGCGGCGGAGGCGGCGGCTTCGACAATGCGGGCGGCTTTGGTGGCGATGAGGGTTTCAAAGCCGATGGTGGCCAGCAGATAGGTTTCGACGAGTTGGGCTTCAATCAGCGGGGCCCGCACCGTGAGAATGGGTTCATTCGGAAAAACGGGGGTGCCTTCGGGCATGCCGAACAGGTCGCCGGTGAAGCGCAGGTTGGCCAGATAGTCGAAGAAGCCGGGCGCGGCGCGGGAGAACTGCGGCAGACCACGGAGCCAGGCGATCTCTTCAGCGGTAAACCGGAGGTGCAACAGGTAGTCGACCGCCTGGGCGAGGCCGGCGGCCAGATAGTAGTTCCGGTTGTAGGGCAGGCGGCGGACGAACAGCTCAAACGTGGCGATTTCGCGGTGCTTGCCGGCCGTGTAATAGCCGGCGGCCATGGTGAGCTGGTAGAGATCCGTCAGCAGGGCGTTCATGGCAGCGTTTGGACGCTGGCCGCAAGCTGCTTGACGTCATCGACGGTCTGCCGGTTGAGTTCGTAGACGGTGGAGTCGCCCGAGCGGGTAGCGAAGAACTTACCGCCGGCCTGGGTGACGGTGACCTTTTCGGCCGGTTTGCCGGCCGGGGTAAGGATGTATTCGGCAAAGGGCTGACCGCCGCCCACGGGGGGGAAGCCGGTGGCGGCCAGTTCGCGCAGCTTATCGACGATCTGCTGCACGGAGCCGGGATCGATCTTCTTGCCGCCGGCCCTCCATTCCGCGCCGGTTTTGTTGAAGTCCCAGGCGGTTTCGCCGTGCTTGACCTGCACGCGGGCCAGTTCGGTAAAGCCGAACTCGAACAGTTTACGGTCGCGGAAGTCGTCGGCTTTCTTGCCGAAGCCTTCGACGGCATCGCCGGGGAGCCGGAAGACGCCCGCGACAGCCGTGGACTTGGCGTAGAAGGCGCCCTCTTTGTCTTTCCGGATTTCGAGCTGCTGGGTGCCCTGGTCGTCGGTCACTTTGGCGATGGCGTAAGGCGCGGCGCCGGCGAATTTGCCGGGGAAAGCCTGCTCCTCGTCCTCGGGGACGACCTCCATTTTGGCTTCGGTCAGTTTGCGGACGAGGTCTTCGACCGCGAAGTTATCGGCGCGCCAGGGCTGGGGCCGGGTCATCGCCCAGCGGTCGCCGGTTTTGGTGAAGGCGAGGGTATTGAGTTCGACGGTGCGGAGTTTGGCGTCGTAGAAGGTGAGGAGGCGACGGTCGCGGAGGTCCTGCCAGACTTTATCGAGGGCGCCACGGGTGGCCGTCGAGATGGTGTAGAGCCGGGGGTCGCCGGCCACCTGGGCGTAGACGGAGGTGCCGAGCGGAGAGTCCTCGCCGAGGAGCAGCTTATGCTGCTTGCCGTCCTTGCGGTTGATCGTGATCTCGAGCGATGGCGAGGCGAACCCGTACGGCATCCGATCGCCGGGCTTGTCGTCGAGAACGCGTTCCGAGGATACCAACGCGAGAGCCGTCACCAGGCTTTGCACGGCGCGGTCGTCCACGGGCAGGGGCTGCGGTGAGGTCAGCTTCCAGCCGGCGGGTAAACGTTCCACCACGGCGCCCGAGCCGTCCCGGCGTTTGATCGTGAGCTTGACGAACTGATCTTCCGGAATTTCGAGCAGTTTCGGCGGGCCATCGGCGGAGGGAGCGGCGGCCTTTTTGGCCTCCTCCTGGTTGGACCAGTAGATTCCCCCGGCCAGAAGCGCCAACAGCACCGCGGCGACCAGCAATCCTCGATTGGGCATGGCAGTTACCTCCGGCGCAACCAAACCATCACGCCGCCGATGATGACGAGCAGCGGGGGGAAGAAGCTGGCAAACGGGAAGACCCAGCCCATGCCGGGCCGGACTTCAAGGCGCCGGTCTTCGGGATCTTTCGGGCGGATGGAGATCAACTCTTCGTCCGAGGAGAGCCAGTTGAAAGCGTTCAGGAACAGGTCCCGATTGCCCGGATAGCGGAAGAAGGAGTTGGTGGCCCAAGCGGCGCATCCGAATACAACCACACGCGCCTTGCCGACGGTGGTGGCCGCGGCGATGGTCAACGGACCTTTCCCGCCGACCGGAGGTTCGCCGGTAAGTTTCTTGAGGTCGAGCTCTTTGGTGGAGAAGCTCTGTTCCGGGGTCGCGATCAGTTTTTCGGCCCGGTCTTTGGTGGTCAGCGTCCGGACGAGAGCCAAGGCAACGCCTACTCCCCGCATCTCGCGGACGATGGGGTGGGACTCGTACTTGTCGAGCGCGAAGACGAATTTGTTGTAGCCGGAATCGGCACCGCTGCCGCTCTCATCAATGGCGACGTCGTTGTTGACGGTGATACCCCAGGAATCGAGCAGAGTGGACAACTTCTCCTGGACGGCGCCGTCGTCTTTCTCCGTCTTCAGGGCGGGGCCGAGCAGGAAGAGGGCATGGCCACCTTTCTCGACGTAGGTCCGGATGCCGGCGATGACCGTATCGGGATAGTCAAAGCGCGGCCCGGCGACGAGGATCGTGGTGCATTCGGCCGGGATCTCGGGCTTTTGCAACTGTTTGATCACCTGCGTCTTGTAGTTGTAGCGTTCGAGTGCGGCCTTGGCGAGACCGATGCCATCACCGGTCATCTCGTCGAAGCCGGACTCCCCGGCGCCCGAGAAGGCACACACCATCCGTTCGCCGGTCTTCAGGGCTCGGATGATGGCGCCGGTCAACTCCTCTTCGCTCAACATCCGCGCCTCTTCCCGCTTGGCGCCGTTTTCAACGAAGACCTGGCCGAAGGTGCGGGCACCGACGGCGCGAGCCATCTGCGGGCTCTTCTCCGGGTCGATGTACTCCACTTTCAGCCGCGTGGAGAGGTTCGAATAGCGGTCGAGCAGGTCGCGGGCGGCGTTGAAGCGCTCGGTGCGATCGACGACAACAATACGGACGTCGTTCGACAGGCCCCTGACGATCTTTTCGGTCTGGTCGGAGAGCGAGAATCGCTTGTTGGCCGTAGTATCGAAGGACTTGTTGTAGCGATTGGCCAGGAAGTTGATGCCGGCGAGAATGGCCACGAAAACGATGACGTAGGCGCCGGCGTAGGCAGTGTAGCGAACGGAACGGCTAGCCATTATCCCCTCCACCGCAGCGACTCGAGCGACCGCGTGGTCAGGAACAGCCCGAGCACGATCACCGAGACGTAGAAGATGACATCTTTTGAGTCGATCACGCCTTTTGAAAATGATTCAAAGTGAGCCGTGAGCGAAAGATACGCCAGCACCTTGGCCCAGGCATCGGACTTGAAGCCGGTGAACCAGTCGAAGGTCCACATCAGCAAGGAGACGCCGAAGGTCATTGCGCCGGCCATGATCTGGTTCTTGGTCGTATTCGAGATAAAGGTGCCGACCGCCAGCAGGCAACCGCCCTGCAGCAGCATGCCGGCAAAGCCGGTGGCGATGGGCCGCCAGTCCGGACTGCCAAACAGGAACAGGACGCTGAGATTGACCGCCGTCAACGCCAGGATGCAGGTGTACATGGCCAGCGCCCCCAGCCATTTACCCACCACGATTTCGTAGTCGCGGACCGGGGAGGTGATGAGGAGTTCGAGGGTGCCGGAGCGCTTCTCTTCGGCAAACAGGCGCATGGTGATCATGGGGATCAGGAACAGGGAGATGACGCCGACGTTCATGATCACCGGGCGAATCACCCACTCATTGACATCCATCGGGCCGCCGCGGCCGGCCATGGCGCCGATGGAACGATCGAGGAAGTAGCCGACCGCCACGTAGCTGAAAAAGCCGGAAACAATGGCGTAGATCGCCATGAGCGCGTAAGCGATCGGGGAGACAAAGTAGCTTTTGATCTCTTTTTGGCAGATGGTCAGGATGTTTTTCATGCGGCAGCCTCCGTCGCGGTGAGTTGGAGGAAGACCTCTTCCAGGCTCAGGCTCACCTGCCGCAGTTCGGTCAGGTTCCAGCCGGCTTCGACGACAGCGCGGGCCAGGTCGGCCTGGACGCGGCGGCCCTGCAGACTCTCAATCTCAAAAGAGTGCGAGCCGGTAAACGATTCCTTGAGGATGACGCGGCTCACGCCGGCCACGCGTTCGAGCTTTTCCTGCACGGGCCGGCAGTCGATCTCGGTCTCAACCGTGAGGCCGATTACATGAGAGCCGTGCATGCGATTTTTGAGGTTCTCCACGGTGTCGGTGGCGACGAGTTTGCCGCGCGAGATGATGACGACGCGTTCGCAGATCTGTTCGACTTCGGGAAGAATATGGGTGCTGAGGATGATGGTGTGTTCGCCGGCGAGGCCCTTGATGAGGTCGCGGGTTTCGTGGATCTGTTTCGGGTCGAGGCCGGAGGTGGGTTCGTCGAGGATGAGCACGTCGGGATTATGGATGATGGCCTGCGCGAGGCCCACGCGCTGTTTGTACCCTTTCGACAGTTTGCTGACGAGCTTTTTGCTGACGTCGGCGACGTTGCACTTCTCAGAAACTTCGGCCACGCGCTTCCGCAGTTGGTCGCCGCCCAGGCCCTTCAGTTTCCCGACGAACTGGAGATACTCGGCCACCTCCATTTCCGGGTACAGCGGGGGCGTCTCGGGCAGGTAGCCGATCCGGCGCTTGACTTCGAGCGGAGCGGCGAGGACGTCAAAGCCCGCGACGTGGGCCGTGCCCGCGGTGGGGGGCATGAAGCAGGTCAGAATGCGCATCGTGGTCGTCTTCCCTGCCCCATTCGGACCAAGGAAGCCGACAATCTGTCCTTTTTCGACTTCGAAGGAGATGTTGTCGACCGCAGTCTGTCCCGGATATCGTTTCGAAATCCCTTCGACTTTGATCATAGTGATTGCTTACAGACCCATGATTTGGAATCCGGCGTCGACGAAGATGGTATTCCCCGTCACGCCGCGGCCCAGGCTGGAGGCGAGGAACACAGCCGTGTCCGCCACCTCCGCCGGGTCGCAATTTCTTTTGAGCGGGGCGTGAGCGGCCACCGCATCCAAAACCTTCGAGAAATCTTTGATGCCGCGCGCCGAGGCGGTCTTGATGGGCCCTGCACTGATGGCGTTGACGCGGATGTTCTGGCTGCCGAGTTCGGCGGCCAGATAGCGCACGCAGGCTTCGAGAGCCGCCTTGGCGACGCCCATGACGTTGTAGTTTTCGACGACGCGCGTAGCGCCGAGGTAGGTGAGCGTCAGGATGGCGCCGCCCTCGCTCATCAACGGCGCGAGCGCGCGGCTCATGGCGACGAGCGAGTAGGCGCTGACGTTCTGCGACAGCAGGTAGCCGTCGCGCGAGGTCTCACTGAAGGGCCGGCTCAGGTCTTCCTTGTTGGCGAAGGCGATGCTGTGGACGACGGCGTCGAGCTTCGGAAACTCAGCCTGCAGCACCGCCACGAGGGCTTCGAGTTCGGCGTCGTTGGTGACGTCGCAGTTGAGCACCCGGGCGGCGCCGAGTTCGGCGCCGAGCTCTTCCACCTGCCCGCGCACGCGCTCCCCCTGGTAGGTGAGCAGCAGCGTGGCGCCTTCCCGGCGAAATGCGGCGGCAATCGAATACGCAATCGACCAACGGTTGGCCACGCCCGCTACGAGAGCGGTCTTTCCTGCAAGCAGACCTGACATAAACCTACAGTTTACCCCGATCTACTGCAGTTTCACGGGCCGGCCGCCCTGCGCCTTGCTCTTCTGCGCCGCTTCCATGAAGGCGAACATCTCCATGGTCTGCTCGACGGGCACCGGCGACTGGCCGGTTTGAAAGAACTTGACGATCTGGCCGAGCATGGGCGCGTAGTTCACCTTTACTTTGGCCGGGCCGGGAACGACGCTCTTCTCTTTAAAGAGCAACGCGCCGAAGTCGCCGTAGGGCCGCAGCAGATGGAGCGTGCCGGTGCGGCCGTCCTTCCACTTGCCGACCACCACGTCATCGCCGGAGGCGACGCGGGTGACTTCGACGCAGCCGGTGCCCATCATGGCGTAGAGCATCTCGACGGCGTGGATGCCGTACCAGGTCATGTCGAGCTTGTGCGTGGGGTCCATGGGGCCGGGGCCCCAGACAACGACGCCCTTGGCGTCTTTGGCATCGAGGATGCCGTCGCTCCAGCGGAGGCTCGAGGAGGTGAACCACTTGACGCCGTTGGCCTGGGCCAGCTTTTCGATGGCGATGGCGTCGGCGCGGTCCGCGGCGAGGGGCTTGTCGATGAAGACCGGCTTCTTGTGTTTGAAGATCTCTTTGGCCTGGGCGAGATGGACGCGGCCGTCGACGCTCTCGAGCAGAATGGCGTCGACCTTCTCGCAGAGGGTTTTGATATCGGGCACGATCTCGACACCCCACTTATCGTGCAGCTCCTTGGCGTAGCCTTCGACGCGATTGCGGCTCGACTCCAGATCCTGACTGCCGCCCTTGTAGGCCGCGACGATTTTGGCGCCCGGCTGATGGTCGGGGTTCTTCGGGTCATTCAGAATCTTCACGAACGCGATGACGTGCGAGGTGTCCGTGCCGACGATGCCCACGCGCAGGTCAGCGGCCATGCCGACGATAGCGGAGAATAGAAAAAGAATAGAGGCCTTCATAACAGGGAATTGTAGCGTAAGTGAATCTTGAAACCCCGCTCGTATACGTGAAAGGCGTGGGACCGCAGCGGGCGGCGATGCTCGAGACCAAGGGTCTCGTCACGGTGGCCGACCTGCTGCACTACCCGCCGTTTCGCTACGAAGACCGATCGAACCTGAAGCGTATCGACCAGCTGGCCCCCGGCGAGATGGCGACCGTGATTGTCGAAGTGCGCGCGACGAGCCTGCCGCAGTTGAAGAACAAGCGGGTGGGGCTGTTTGAAGCCACGCTGGGCGACGCCGGGCGCATGCCGCTCTACGGACGCTGGTTCAACGGCGGCTACCTGGCCAAGGTGCTCGCCGAGGGGATGCGGCTGGCGGTGTATGGCAAGGTCGAGTTCGACACCTACCGCGGCGAGCTGCTGATGAAGAATCCCGAGTTTGAGATTCTGTCGCAGGACGACGAAGAGGGCGATGCGACGCTGCATACCGGGCGGGTGGTGCCGATCTACGAAGCCGCGCAGAAGGTGAGTCCGAAGCTGCTGCGGGTGCTGATGCGGCGGGTGCTCGATTCGCTCGCGCCGGTCGAGGACCTGCTGCCGGCGCGGATCTGTGAACAGTTGAAGCTGCCGTCGCGGTGGGCGGCGATTCAGGGCATCCACTTTCCGGCCGAAGATAGCGACATTCGCCTGCTGAACGCCTTCCGGTCGCCGGCCCATGTGCGGATGATTCTTGAAGAGTTCTTCTGGCTCGAGTGCGGGCTGGCGCTCAAGCGCAACAAGGCGCGGGAGGCGCGGGGCATTCAGTTCGCCTTGACCGACCGGGTGCGCGAGCAGATCAAGGCGATGCTGCCGTTCAAGCCGACCGGGGCGCAGAAGCGGGTGCTCGGCGAAATCGCCCGCGACATGGCGGCGCCGCAGCCGATGAGCCGCCTCGTGCAGGGCGACGTGGGCAGCGGAAAGACGCTGGTGGCGGCCGAGGCGGCCATCATCGCCATCGAAAACGGATACCAAGTGGCCGTGCTCGCGCCCACCGAGATTCTGGCCGCGCAGCACTTCGCCTACTTCAAGAACCTGTTCGGCAAGCTGGGCTATGAGTGCGCGATGCTGTCCGGGTCGTTCAAGGCCAAGGAGAAGGAGGCCATCCGGCGGCTGATCGCGAGCGGCCTGGTGCACGTCGCCATCGGCACGCACGCGCTGCTTGAAGCCGACGTGCAGTTTGCCAAGCTGGGCCTGGCGATTGTGGACGAGCAGCACCGGTTCGGGGTGATGCAGCGGCTGAAGCTGATGGAGAAGGGCCAGACGCCGGACGTGCTGGTGATGACGGCCACGCCGATTCCGCGGACGCTGGCGCTGACCGTCTACGGCGACCTCGATACCTCCGTGATTGACGAGCTGCCACCGGGGCGCCGGCCGATTGTCACGACGCACGTCAACGCGAACCGGATTGAGGAGGTCTGGTCGTTCCTGCAGACGGAGGTGGCGGCCGGCCGGCAGGCCTATGTCGTCTATCCGGTGATTGAAGAGAGCGAGACGCAGGCGATGAAAGCGGCCGAGCAGATGTATCTGCAGCTTTCGCAGACCGTGTTTCCGCACTTCACGGTGGGCCTGCTGCACGGCAAGCTGGCGCAGACGGACAAAGAGGCCGTGATGGCGGCGTTCAAGCGGGGCGAGACGCAGATTCTGGTGGCGACGACGGTGGTGGAGGTGGGCGTGGACGTGCCGAACGCGACAGTGATGGTGATTGAGCAGGCCGAGCGGTTTGGCCTGGCGCAGCTGCACCAGCTGCGGGGGCGGGTGGGCCGGGGCGGCGAGCAGAGCTACTGTCTGCTGGTAACCGATAAGCTGAGCGAGACGGGCAAGGAGCGGATCCGGACGATGGTGGAATCAAACGACGGCTTCTACATCGCCGAGATGGACCTGCGGTTGCGCGGCCCCGGCGAGTTTTTCGGAACGAAGCAGAGCGGGCTGCCGGCGCTGCGTTTCGGCAACATTCTGCGCGACAGCGAGCTGCTCGAGATTGCACGCAACGAAGCCAATGCGTTTATTGAGAATCCGCCGGACGAAGCGACGCTGCGGCAGGCGGTGGCCTATCTGCGCGAGCACTGGCAGCGGCGCTACGGCTTAGTATTGGTAGGGTAACCATGCGCGTCATTGCCGGAGAGTTTCGCAGCCGCAAGCTGCAGAGTGTGGAAGGGACAGAGGTACGGCCGACGCCGGACCGGCTGCGGGAGTCGCTGTTCAATATTTTGCAGACGCGGCTGGCGGGGATGGTGTTTGTCGACGCCTACGCGGGGACGGGGGCGGTGGGGCTGGAGGCGCTGAGCCGGGGCGCGCGGCGGGTGCTGTTCATCGAACGCAACAAGGAAGCCATCCGCGTCTTGTTTGAGAACATACAGTCGCTGGGGGTGCAGGGGAGGACGGCGATCATCAAGCGGAAGGCGAGCGAGGCGCTGCGGACGATAGAGGCCGATATTGTGTTTCTCGACCCGCCGTTTACGGTGCCCAAGGAGTTTGACGCGGCGCTGACGGCGGTGGCGGAGACGGCGGCGCCGCTCGTGATTGTGCAGCATCCGCCGCGGCAGGTGCTGGCCGACGAGTACGGCCCGCTGCGGCGGAGCCGTATCGTCAAGCAAGGGGACAACTGGCTCAGTTTCTACGAGCGGTAACGGGCTGCGATTCGCCGGCGCTGTTGGTGAGGCGGACGACGACCGATTCGATGGCGCCGACTTGACCGGTGACGGTGAGGGGCAGGGTGAGCCGGAAACCGCCGCCGAAGGGCTGCGAGGCCGCCGAACCGAACCAAGCATTGAAGGCCGCCGTGACGGGCACCGTCAGGGTGGTGGTTTCGAGCTGGCTGCCGGCGGCGGGGTTGAACTGCAGGGTGACCGTCGAGACTTCGCGGGTGTTCGAGACACCTTCGACGGTAAGCGATAGGCCGGACGGGGTCGAGAGCAGCGAAGCGGAGTTGATGACGGGCGCGGCGCGGGGGATGGGAACCGCGGCGGCCGGGCCGGGCGAGGGCTGGCCGCCGAGCGGGGTGAGGGTGGTCTGCAGCTGGACGCGGCCCGCGATGGTGCCGGCCTGGAAGCGCAGGGGATTGAGCGGGAACTGCGCGGCGGTCTGGCCGGGCGGGATGGTGAAGTCCACCTGACGGCCGCCGGAGGCAAGCTGGACGGCGGGGTCGTCGACGGGGTTGCTCGCATCGGGGGTGAACAGGAGGGTCAAGGTGCCGGAGACGGGCAACGGATAGGGCGCGGCGAGTTGGAGAGTGACGGTGAACTGCCGGCCGGACGGGAGGAAGGAGACGAGCAGCGGCGGCAGGGGCGGCGCGGCGATGGCGAGGTCGAAGGCGCGGGTGGCGCGGTTGCCGAGCGAGTCGGTGACCTGCAGGGTGAAGCGGAAGCTGCCCGCGGCGCCGGGGGTGCCGGCGAGGACGCCATCGGAGGCGAGCGCGAGGCCGGGGGGCAGGGTGCCTTCGACGAGCGCGAAGCGGTAGGGTGCCTCGCCGCCGGTGGCGCCGAAGCGGGCGGAGAGGGCGGAGCCGGCGATGCCGCCGGGCAGTTCGAGGGCGTTGACAGCGAGCGCGGGGAGGACGCGGAGGGTGGCCGCGGCGGTGGCGGTGTTGCGGAGAGAGTCGGTGACGGTGACGCCGAAGGTGAAGACACCGGCGGCGGTGGGCGCGCCGCTGAGCGCACCACTTGACGAAACGAAGCCAACGCCGGGAGGCAGGGCGCCGCTGGTGACGGCCCACTGGTAGGGGGGCTGACCGCCGGCAGCGACGAAGCCGCCGCCGGCAGGCTGGCCGACGAGGACCGGCGTGAGGCCCGGGGGGGCGATGATGGCGGTGAGGCGGTTGCGGACCGTGAGGGGCAGGACGCGGGAGGCACGCTGGCCGCGGCTGTCCGTGACCGCGGCGGAGACCGAAAACGAACCCGCGGCGGTGGGGCTGCCGGAGAGGGCGCCATCGGCGCCGGCGGTGAGGCCGGGCGGAAGGCCGCTGAGGGTGAAGGCGTAGGGCGGGACGCCTCCGGCGGCGGCGACCGCGGCGCCGTAGGGGGCGCCGGAGAAGGCGTCGGGCAGGGCGGTAGTGGTGATTTCGAGGGGGCCGAGGATGTTGACGGTGAAGCTGCGTTCGGCGCGGACGTTGCGGGCGTCGGTGACTTCGCAGGAGAAGCGGAAGGCGCCGGGGGCGGTGGGGGTGCCGGTGAGGGTGGCGTTGCTTGTGAAGACGACGCCGGGAGGCAGATTGCCGGTGACGGCGAAGCGGTAGGGGGCCTGGCCGCCGGTGGCGCCGAAGCCGGCGGCGTAGGGCAGGTTGACACTGCCGCCGGGCAGCGAGTCGGGCGTGAGGAGAAGAGGGAGAACGGGGGCGGTGATAACGATGGTGAAGAGCTGGCCGGTGAAGCGGCCGCTGCTATCTTCGGCGAGAACACCGAAAGTGTAAGCGCCGGGGGTGGAGGGGGTACCGCTGAAGGCGCCGGCTCCGTTCATTGTGAGGCCGGGGGGCAGACTGCCCTGCGAGAGGCGCAGGGTGTAGGGCGGGACGCCGCCGGCGACGGTGAGCTGGGCGGCGTAGGCGGCGCCGGAGATCCCGTTGGGCAGGGTGGACGGCGAGAGGCTCAGCGGAGGAGGAGGGGGAGGCACGACGTTGAAGAGCAGGGTGGCGGTGGCGGTCTGCTCGAGGGCGTCGACGGCCCGCATGGTGACGGCGAACTGGCCAACGGGGGCGCTGGTGGTGCCGCTGAAGGTAGCCGTGGCCGGGGTGAAGCCGAGGCCGGGGGGTGGGGCGCCGGAGACGATGGAGAGCTGGTAGGGCGGGCGGCCGCCGAAGACACCGACAGTGGAGGAGAAGAACTGGCTCTGTTCGACGGTGAAGACGTGGCTGGTGATGCCGAGCTGGGTAATGGTTTCGAGGGTGAGCGGACGGTCCGCGGTGGCGCCGTTGTTATCGGTGACGCGGACGGTGAAGCTGGCCGTGCCGCCGAGTTGGACGATGCCGGAGAGGGCGCCGGTGGCGGGGGTGAGGGTGAGGTTGGGCGGCAGCGTGCCGGTGAGGATGGACCAGCGGTAGGGGGTGACGCCGCCGGTGGCGGCGAGGGTTTGGCTGTAGGGGAGGCCGGCAGTGGCGCGGGGGAGCGAGGCGGTGGTGATGCCGAGGGGGGAGGGGTTGACGGTGAGGGTGAAGGTTTCTGTCGCGTTGCGTTCGGCGGGGTTGGCGGAGTCTTCGGCGCGGAGTTGGAAGGTGCTGGCGCCGACGGCGGTGGGGGTACCGGTGATCTGGCCGGTGGCGGCGTTCAGGGCGAGTCCGGCGGGGAGCGACCCGCCGGGGAGGAGGGCGAAGGAGGGGGTGCCGAGGGCGCCCTGGGTTTCGACGGGGGCGGAGTAGGGGAGACCGAGGGTGGCGTTGGGCAGCGAAGTGGTGGAGAGGAGGAAGCGCGGGAGGACCGTGAGGGTGAGAGCGCGGGTGGCGGTGCGGGACGCGGAGTCGGTGGCGGTAACGGTGAAGGCGGCGGCGCCGGAGGCGGTGGGGGTGCCGGTAATCAGGCCGGTGGACGAGTTCAGCGTGAGGCCGGCGGGGAGGGTGCCGGTGGTGACGGCGAAGGTGACGGGGGCGATGCCGTTTTCGGTGGCGAGGGAGGCGCTGTAGGGAGAGGCGACGGTGCCGTTGGGCAGGCTGGTCGTCGGGATGGCGAAGGCTCCGCTGACCGTAACCGTATAGGTGCGGCTGGCGCTGCGGGGGACGCTGTCGGTGGCGGTGAGGGTAAAGGTGGAGGATCCGGCGGCGGTGGGGGTGCCGGTGATCTGGCCGGTAGCGGCGTTCAGGGTGAGGCCGGCGGGGAGGGTGCCGGTGGTGAGGGCGAAGGTGACGGACCCTTCAGCGCCGGTGGCGGCGACGGTGGCGGAGTAGGGGGCGGCGAGGGCGCCGTTGGGAAGGGTGGCGGGGGTGAGGTCCAACTGGTTGTAGGTGATGAGGGGAAGCGTAGTCTTGCTTTGCAGGCCCGTAGCATCTGTGACAACGAAGATCCCAATGCCACGGACAGCTCCAGTCGGTGTTCCGAAGAATGTGCCGGTCGAGGGGTTTAAGCCGATTCCCGAACCCATCCAGCTATAAATAGGGGCTATGATGTTGTAGGGGGCGAGGCCTCCGATGACGGGTATCGTATAGGAGTAGGGCTGGCCGACGGTAGCGGCGGGGATGGTTCCGGTGATTCGCGGGGGGCCGTTGACGGTGTGCTGGAAGACGCTCTGGACGGTGCGGCCGTCGGCATCGCGGGCCTGGATGGTGGTGGAGTAAGTCCCGGGGACGGTGGGGAAGCCGCCGTAACTGCCGGTGGCGGGGTTGATGGCGAGGATGGCCGGGGGGGCGTTGGCGATGACGGAGTAGGCGACGGGGGCGCGGCCTCCGGTAACCGAGAAAAGGGTGGAGAACGGGGCGTTGAGTGGGGCGTTGGGCAGGGGCGAGGCGGTGGAGAACGTGAGCGGCTCCGCAATCGCGAGGGAGAGTTCCTGCGTGGCGAAGATCCCTGCGGAGTCGGTGGCGCGCAGGGAGAAGTTGTAGGTGCCGGCCAGGGTGGGGGTGCCGGAGAGGAGGCCGCTCGAGGCGCTGAGGGTAAGGCCGTTGGGCAGCGAGCCGCTCGCGAGGCTGTAGGTGAGCGTGCCGGTACCGCCCGTGGCGGCGATGGTTTGGCTATAGGCGGTGGTGCGGGTGCCGTTGGGGAGCCAGAGGGTGGTGAAGCGAACGGCGGGGCCGATGGGGAGAGTGTAGGTGCGGGTAGCGGTCCGGCGATCGGCGTCTTCGACGCGGAGATAGATGGTTGCGTTGGCGGCGGTGTGGGGGGTGCCGGAGAGGATGCCGGTGTCGGTATTCAGGAAAAGGCCATCGGGAAGGCTCGAGTCGCTGAGGCGGAACTGATAGGGGGGGCGGCCGCCGGAGGCCTGAACGGTGGTCGAGTAGGGATGGCCGGCGCCGGCGGCGGGGAGCGGGGAGGGGGTGGTGAGGGTGACCGGGTTCGAGATGTTGAGGGAGAAGGTGCGGGTGTTCAGCGTGACCGGAGCGGTTAGGGTACTTATGAGGGCGATGGTGGGGTTGTAGGTTCCGGCGACGGTGGGGATGCCGGAGAGCAGGCCCGTTGAGGGACTGAGGGTCAGGCCGGGGGGAAGAGAGCCGGACACGAGAGAGTAGCTGGGGGCGAGCGAACCACTACCCTGGGTCAGGATGTTGACCGAGTAGGGCTGGCCCACGGTGCCGCTGCCGAGGGTGTCGTTGGTGATGGCCATGGCAGGGATGACATTCATCGTGAAGGCGCGGGTGGCTTTGCGGGAATTGCTGTCGGTCACTTCGATAGTGAAGTTGTAAGCGCCGGCGGTGTTGGCCGAGCCGGACAGGAGGCCGGAGGTGGGATTGAGGGTAATGCCGGAGGGTAGGGCGCCGGCGACGCGGGCGTAGGTGTAGGGCGGGAGGCCGCCGGCGGCGGCGAGGGAGACCGCGTAGGCGCCACCGGCCGAGGCGTAGTCAGGCAGGGGACTGGTGGTGGTGAAGGAGAGGGGCGCGGCGATGGTGAGGGAGACGTTTGCGAACAGATAGGCGCCGAGGCTGTCCCGGACGACGAGGCGGAGGGGGTAGACGCCCTGGGCGGTGGGGGTGCCGGTGAAGACGCCGTTGGCGGGGTTGAAGGAGAGGCCGGGGGGCGGTTCGCCGTAGAGCGGGTCCAAGGCGAAGGTGACAGGGGCGGCGCCGCCGGTGGTGGAAAGGGCGGAACTGGTGTAAGCGACGCCTGTGGTGCCGGCGGGAAGTCCGAACTCGGACAGATTCAGGGAAGAGACGACCGGGAAGTTGAAGGTCTGGCTGGCGGTGGCGCCGCGGGCATCGGTGACTTGGAGGGTGGCGGGGAAGGAGGTGGATGCGGTGGTGCCGACGTCACCGTGGAGCAGGCCGCTGGTGGCGTCGAGCGTGACGCCGGGAGGGAGAGAGCCGGTGAGGAGGGAGTAGGTGAACGGGGCGACGCCGCCGGTGGGGCTGAGGAGGCCGCGGTAGGCGGTGCCGATGCCGGCCGGGGGCGGGGTGGATCCGGTGGTGAACTGAAGGCCGGAGAGGTTCGTGATCAGGAGGTTATAGGTTCGCCAGGCGGAGGAGATGGTCGAGTATTCGATCCAGCGGAACTGGATGGTGAACCAGAAGGAGCCGCTGGCGGTAGGGGTGCCGCTGAGCTCGCCGGTGGTGGGGTTCAGGGTAAGGCCAGCGGGCAAGGCACCATCGGCGAGAAGGTAGGATCCGAAGGTGCCGGTGGCCAGGGAGAGGGTGGCGGAGTAGGGAGAGCCTTGCGTTCCGCCGGGAAGCGAGGTGGTGGCGAGGCTGCGCTCGGAGTTGGGGACGATCTGGAAGGCCGAGGTGAGGGTGTTGGCGGGGGAGTGGGAGTCGGTGATCCGGACGGTGAAGGAGGCGGGGGTAGTGAAGCCGGAGGCGAGGACGCCGGTGATGGCGCCGGTGGTGGGATGGAGGGTGAGGCCGGGGGGGAGGGCGCCGGTGAGCGCGTAGGTGTAGGGGGCGATGCCGCCGCTGACGCTGATCTGGTCGGAGTAGGAGCTTCCCGCGGCGCCGGCGGAGGCGAGGAGGCGGCGTTCGAGCTGGAGGGCGGTGTTGATCTGCAGGAAGAAAGTTTTGGAAGGGGCCTGGGAGCCGCGGTCGACGACGCGGAGAGTGAAGGCGTAGCGGCCGGCGGCGGAGGGTTGGCCGGCAATGGTGCCGGATTCGGTTTGGAGGGAGAGGCCGGGAGGGAGGGCGCCGCCGGCGAGTTCAAAACGCAGGGGGGCGTCGCAGTCGGTGGTGGCGATGGATTGGGAGAACGGGGCGTGGAGGACGCCGGCGGGGAGGTTGTGGGAGGTGGAGATGAGGCAGCGGCCGTCGGGATTCGGCAGCGCGAAGGCGGCGGCGGCAAGGGCGAGGGCGGCGAACAGGCGGAGGGTCGGCATTAGTTTTGGCCTTGCTGGGGGAGAGGGATTTGGGACCAGGTGAGATCGGCGCCGTCGACGGTGAGGGTCCAGGCGGGTTCGGCGGGGCTGCCGGTCAACAGAACGGAACGGCCGTCGCGGAGGGGGCTGAGGTGGCTGGGGGCGAAGGGGATTTTCTCTTCGCGCCACTGACGGCTGGCGAGGGAGAGGAGGAGGAGTTTGGCGGCGGCGGGGTCGAGGAGCGCGAGGGTGGCGCCATCGCCGGTGAGGGCGAGGGCGGCGGCGGGGCCGGTGGGCAGGAGGTCGCGACGGCCGGCGGCGTCGGCGATCAGGAGGCCGTCGGGGAGGGCGGCGGCGACGGTGGCGCCGGGGAGGACAGCGAGAGCGCGGACGTCTTCGGCGGGGGTCTGGAAGAGGAGGGCGCCATCGGGACGCCAGAGGGCGATGCGTTCGGCATCGGCGGCGGCGAGCGCATCGGCCTGGGCGCCGATGGCCCATTGGCGGGCGGGTAGGCCGAGATCGACCGGGGCGGCGGCGAGGCCGTCGCGGGCGATGGCAACGCGGCTGCCCCGGCGGACGAGGGCGACGTCGGGGTGGGGGGAGCCGGTGAGCTGCTCCCAGCCGCCTTCGGTTTCGACGGGGCGGAGGGGTTGGGTGCCGCGGCCGAAGAGCAGCTGGCCATCGGCGTCGAGGCCATAGCTGCCGGCCCACTGGCGGAGGGCGCTGGGCGCGGCGAGGGAGGGAGCGAGGTAGGCGCTGCCGGCGGGGCCGATGAGGGGACGGAGCTGATGGTCTTCCGCGAGGACGTAGCCGAGAACGGGGCCGGAGAGGGTGAGCTCCTGGGCCGGGAGGGAGGCGCCGAGCAGGGATTGGACGAAGAGGCGGCGATGCATCAGGGTGCTCCTACGGTGGGCGTGCCGGGGGTGACGACGGTGGGCCGGGGGCCGGCCGGGGCCGCGCCGCCGTTGCTGAGCGCGACGCCGGTGGCGGCGGCGGCCCCGCCGACGGCGCCGACGATAAGCAGCCATTTCATGGCGCCGAGGCCGGTGGCGGCGCCGGCACCGGCGGCCGCGACGTTACTCATGCCGATGGAGGCGCTGGCCGTTTGGCCGCTGGCGGAGGCGGTGACGCGCAGCTGGTACTGGCCGGCGAGGCGGTTGGCCTGGAGACCGCGGGCGGCGGCCTGGCCTTTGGAGTCGGTCAGGACGGTGAGGGAGCGGGCGCCGTTCGGGAAGGCGGCGCCGGCGCCTTGGTTGGGCAGCAGAAAGACGACGGCGGCGCCGGCGACGGGCTTGCGATTTTCGTCTTCGACCTGCACGATGGGGTCGCGGGCGACGCGTTGGCGAGCGTTATTGACGGCGCCCTCGCCTTCGACGATCACGATGTTCAGCTTGCGGACGGCATCGGCGGCCTGCTGATGGGCAACGGCATTCGATTGCGCGAATATGGTAAGCAGCAGCGCGCCGGCGAGAGCCTGGCGGCTTGGCTGGTTGGTGCCGGTCGTGCGATGAGGTTGACAATCCATGCGTTACCTACTGTTTTTTTTGCTCCTGCTCTTGAGTTGGAGAGAGCTATCGATGGCCCAGGAGTTGACTCCGCGGGAGTTGTTCTTTTCGGCTCCGGGATCGCCTGTTCAGGTTACGCGAAAAGCGGAGGCTAAACCAGTCACACAAACGGGGGCCAAGCCGAACGTGGGTTCCCCCGCGGCCAATCGAGCCAAGGCGCCTTCCCCGCAGCCGGCTCCGGAAGGCGTGGGCGGAGCGGCCGTGGTGCTGGCGGCGGCGGGCGGCCCCGCGCCACTTGGTCTTCGTTACAGCATACTACTGAGCCGGGAGGGTGCGGACTACCGGGAGGTGGATGCCGAGAGCGTGTTTCGTTCCGGCGACCGGCTGAAGATCCAGGTAGAGGCCAACACCGGGGCTTACCTGTACGTGGTGGCCCGCGGGTCGAGCGGGAACTGGAGCGTGCTGTTTCCGACCACTGAGGTTGAAAACGGGAGTAACTTCGTCGCGCCGTTCCGGCCGTATCTGGTGCCGGCCACGGGCCGCTTTTACTTTGACGATCAGGCGGGCGAGGAGAAGCTGTTTCTGGTGTTGGCGCGCAAGCCGGAAGCGAACCTTGAAGACATCATCTACAAGATCAACACCCCGGCGCCGAGCGTGCCGCCGGGGGGGAAGCCGCCGGCCAAGCAGATGCAGCTGGCGCAGCTAATCCGGCCGATTGATGATCAGCTGGTGGGCCGGGTGCGCAGTTCGATGGTGGCCCGGGATCTGGTATTTGAGAAAGTTGACGAAACGAAGCCATTGACGCCGGAACGGCGGGAGACGGCGGCATATGTGATCAACCGGGATCCGGCGCCGGAGGCGAAGTTAGTGGTGGATCTGCGGCTGCAGCACCGGTAGAGAGGCCTGTATGAGAGTGGGAGCGGAGTGCATACGACGAGGTGTGTTGGGCGCATGGGCGCTGGCCGGGGTGCTGTTGGCGGCGCCGGAGCGGGTGGAGATCAGGCTCGAACGCCGGGAGGGGGGTGCGTGGAAGAGTACGGACCCCGGCCATGTGTTTGCGCAGGGGGACCAGGTGCGCTTCCGGTTCCGGTCCGATACAGCGGGCTATCTGTACGTGATCAACGAAGGCACGTCGGGGACGACGACGGCGCTGTTTCCTGCCGCCGAGACTGGCACGGACAACCGGATAGAAGCGGGGCGGGAGTACCTCATTCCCGACCACCAGGGAGCGTTCCGGCTGACCGGACCGGCCGGGTTCGATACGGTGTACTGGATTGTCTCGCCGGTGCGACTGGGCGGGGAGATGCCGCGGTATAAGCCGCTGCCGCCTCCGCCGGCGGCCGGCAGCGCAGGCGGTAATCTGCGGCCGCGCTGCGACGACGCCATCTGGAGGGCCCGGGGGGAGTGCGTAGACACGAGCGCGGGCTTGAAACCGAATGAGGTGCCGGGGCTGCGGTCGCGCGAGCTGCTGTTTCTCAAAAAGGAGCAAGCGTCGGTGGTGGCGGCGCCGGATCCGGGGCCGGGGGGGCCGATGACGGTTCAGTTTCGTTTAGCGCATCGCTAGAGAGGATACCGGGACAGGAGTTGCTGATGAGACGCCTTTTGCTTGTTATGCCGTTGGCCGCGGGGATGCTGGCGCAGACGCCGGGACCGGAAAAGGCCCGTGACTTGAAGTTCGAAAAGGCTCCCGCGCCGATTACCCCGGCGGCGGCCGGGGTGACGGTGCCGCGCAGCTATGCGCTGGTGGTGGGGATTGGCGACTACCCGAAGCTGCCGGCGAGCGCGCGGCTGGAGTTTGCCGAGCGCGATGCCGAGGCGATGTACTCGGTGTTGATCAGCCCCGAGGGCGGGAACTTCCGGGCGGAGAACGTGCGGAAGCTAACCGGGGCGCGGGCGACGCTCGAGAATCTGCGCAAGGAGATTGACGGCTGGCTGCCGGGGGTGGCCCAGGCGGAGGACCGGGTGCTGGTGTATTTTGCCGGGCACGGATTTGTGGATCCGCAGTCGGGGCAGGCGTACCTGGCGCCTTACGACCTGGACCCGAACAATATCGCGGGCACGGGGTACGGGATGGCGCAGTTGGGGCAGGTGATCGGGAGCCGGGTGCAGGCCAAATGGAAGGTGCTGCTGACGGATTCCTGCCACAGCGGGGCCATTTCGCCCGAGCAGGGGGAGGTGGTGAACCGGTCGCTGCTTGATCTGAACCGGTCGATGTTTTCGCTGACGGCGAGCCGGGCGCGGGAGCGGTCGTTCGAGTCGAAGGACTGGGGCGGGGGTCACGGGATTTTCACTTACTATGTCGTGCGCGGCATGGAAGGTTACGCGGATGCTTCGAAGGATGGCATCGTGACGGCGGATGAGTTAGCCGAGTATGTGCGGACTAATGTGCGGGAGGCAACGCGGGGCCAGCAGAACCCGACCTCGGACAAAGGGAGCTTCGACGCGCAGATGCTGCTGGCGTTCCATCCGACGGGGACTTCGCCCGGGGAGGCGCCCCCGCCGAAGTTCGGCACCTGGGTGCTGGAGGCGAACATGGACGAGGTGGAGGTTTTTCTGGACGGCAAATCCGTGGGGACGGTGAGCAAGGGCAAGCCGCTGCGGATTCCGGGGCTGCCGCCGGGGGCGCATGCGGTGAAGGGGGTGCGGCGGGGTTATGAGCCGGACGGGCCGCGGGAGGAGATGGTTTATCCGGGGCAGGAGTCGACGGTCACCCTGAAGATCAGCATTCCGCGGCGGCGGCCGCAGGCGGCGTTGGACTCCTTGGAGAAAGGGCTGGAGTTGTATAACAAGGGCACGGCGGAGAGTTACAGGAAAGCGGCGGTAGAGTTACAGGCGGCGGTGGCGGCGGACCCCGAGTTTTCGCAGGCGTGGCTCTATCTGGGGCGGGTGCAGCGGGATCTGTTTGCCGTCGAGGAGGCCGAACGGTCGTTTCGCCGGGCGCTCGCCATTGACCCGGACTATCTGGAGGCCCGGGCGACCTTCGGAGGGATGCTGCTCGATAACGGCAGCTACGACGAGGCGATCCGGCAGCTGAACCAGGTGGTGCGCCGGGACAAGAAGCAGGCGACGGCGTGGTATCTGCTCGCGCAGGCGCAGCGGATCAAGGAGTTGTACGGCGAGTCGATCGAGTCGGCGCGGGAGGCGATTCGGCTGGCGCCGCAGAACGGAGACGCCTATTTCTGGCTCGCGGAGAGTCAGCGGATGAGCGGGCAGTATGGGCCGGCCGTGGAGGGTTATCAGCGCTATCTGGCGCTGAGCGATTTTGACGCCAAGCTGGCCGGGAAGTTGAATTACTATGTGCTGGGTTATCTGGCGGGGATCGGTAAGAAGAAGCGGGCGGCGCAGCGGGATGTGTGGGCCGATTTGCGCAATATGGCCTATTTCGGGCTGTGCGACTGCGAGCGGAAGCGGGAAAACTTCGAGGCGGCGATTGGATACTGCCAGCGGGCGCTGCGCTACGATCCGCAGGACCCTTACTCGCATTACGTGCTGGCGCTGAGTTATGCACGGAGTGCGCAGAGCAAGCAGAGCGTGGAGTTATACGCAGCCGCGCTGAAGCATTTTCGGCGGATGCTCGATTTAAACCCGGACCTGACCGAAAGCAGTTACGCGCGTAAGAACGTGGCGGCGATTGAGGCGGCGCTGCGTTAGATGCGGTGGAAACCTTTGAGGATCTCGCGCGTTGAGTAGCGCAGGGCGATGGGGCGGCCGTGGGGGCAGTTGGTGGGGTACTCGCATTCGGCGAGGCGGGCGAGGAGCCATTCCATGCGGGTGGGGTCGAGCCGCATGTTGATTTTGATGGCGGCCTGGCAGGCGATGGAGGCGGCGATGTTGCGGTGGAGTTCGTCGAGGGAGGCGCCGCGGAGTTCGCTTTCGGCGACCTCGAGGATTTCAAAGAGAATCGACTCGATCTGGGCGGGTTTGACGTCGACGGGCGCGGTTTTGATGGCGATGGTGCGGTGGCCGAAGGGTTCGCTCTCAAAGCCGTTGGCGCCGAGTTCGTCAGCGATGCGGGCGTACTCGATCTGCTGGCCGGCGGTGAGTTCGACGACCATGGGGATGAGCAGCTGCTGTTTTTCGAGCCGTCCGGCGGCGCGCTGGCGGAGCACCTGTTCAAAGAGAATGCGCTCGTGGGCGACGTGCTGATCGATGATCCAGAGGCCGTCGCGGCCGGCGGCGATGATGAAGCTTTCGTGGAGTTGGCCGATGGGGCGGAGGTCTTTGAGGACATCGAGGCTGGGCATGCCATCGAGTTGCACCCCGGCGGGGGCGCCGCCGTGGTGGTTGGGGACTTTGAGGCGGGAGGGGGCGGCGTCGATAGGCGGGGGGGCGGACGGGGCAGTGGGGGGCGGGGGGGCAGGGGTGGCGAGTCGACCGCCGGAGAAGACGGGGAGGTCGGCCTCGGAGACGCCGAAGGCGCCAGCGGGGGGTGGCGGGGGGAGAACGCTGCGCCATTCGGGGAGTTCGAGGCGGGCGTTTTCGAGCGTCTGGGTGAACTCGGAGTAGGGTAGGGCGGCGGCGGGTTGGGCGCGGGGCGGTTCGGGGAGCGGGAGGGCGGAGGCGGGGCGGCTTTCCATGAGGGCGCCGCGGATGGCGTCGCGGACGAAGTCGTGGACGAAGGAGCTGTGGCGGAAGCGGACCTCGGTTTTCGATGGGTGGACGTTGACGTCGACCTCTTCGGCGTCGCAATCGAGAAAGAGCAGCGCGAAGGGGAAGGCGCCGGGGGGCATGAGGTTGTGGTAGGCGGCGGAGATGGCGTGGAGGAGGAGGCGGTCTTTGATGAGGCGGCCGTTGACGAACAGGTAGATGGAGCTGCGGTTGTACTTCTGAACCTGGGGACGGGAGACGAAGCCGCGGAGGAGGAAGGGGCGGACGAGGTCTTCGGGGGCGGCGGCGGGTTCGGCCTGGGGGTGGGGGGCGGGGAGTTTGAGTTCGACTTCGCGGTCGCCGAGGTCGATGACGTCGTCGAGGACCTGGGCGCCGAAGACCTGGAAGACGCGGTCGCGGAGGGTGGGGACGGGGGTGACCTGGAGGAGTTCGCGGTAGTCGTGGTAGAGGGCGAAGGATTTGTCGGGATGGGCGAGGGAGTAGTGGGTGACGAGGGAGGCGATGTGGGCGAGTTCGGTCTGGTCGGAGCGGAGGAATTTTTTGCGGGGGGGGACGTTGAAGAAGAGGTCGCGGACGGTGATGATGGTGCCGGCGGCGAGGGCGGCTTCTTCGCATTTGAGCATTTTGCCGCCGTGGATTTCGACGCGGGTACCGGTGGTTTGTTCGGGGGCGCGGGTTTCGAGCGTGAGGCGGGAGACGCTGGCGATGGAAGGCAGGGCTTCGCCGCGGAAGCCGAGGGTGGCGATGGACTGGAGGTCTTTAAGCGCGGAGAGCTTCGAGGTGGCGTGGCGCTCGAAGGCTAGCATGGCGTCGTCCTGGAGCATGCCGTGGCCGTCGTCGGTGATGCGGATGAGACGGCGGCCGCCGCTTTCGGCTTCGACGCGGATGGAGGTAGCGCCGGCGTCGAGGGAGTTTTCGAGCATCTCCTTGACGACGGAGGCGGGTCGCTCGACGACCTCACCGGCCGCGATCTGGTTGGCAACGGCGTCCGGGAGAACGCGAATCCGGCCCATGGGCCTTTATTGTACTTTGATTCCGCGTTCGTCGAGGAGTTCGCCGGTGACGCGGAGGAGGTTCAGCTGGTTGCGGCGGTACTGGACGGTCTGGTTGACGAGGGCAGCTTCGGCGTTGACCAGGCGGGTTTGGGCGTCGAGCACGAAGAAGATAACCGAGGTGCCGAGGTCGTACTTTTTCTGTTCGGCGTCGAGCTGCTTTTGGGCGAAGTCACGGGCGACGGCGGCGAGTTTGACGCTGGCTTTCGAGGATTCGACCTGGCTGATGGCGTTAAGGACCTGCTGGCGGACGTTTTGTTCCGTGGAGCGTCGGGTGAGCAGGTCGCGGCGCTTGGTGAGGACGGCGTCGGCGTAGTTGGCGGTGGCGGCGCGGTCTCGGATGGGGAGGCGCATCTGGAGACCGAAGGAGTAGATGGGAAAGCCGAAGCCGAAGACTTGGTCGAGGGCATCGCCGAAGCCGCCGGGGACGACAACACGGTTGGGACCGTTGCCGAGGAACTGGCGTCCGCCGCGGCCGGTGGAGATGTAGCTGCCGCGGAGGGAGAAGTCGGGGCGGAGGAGGTTGGTCTGCTGTTTCAGGACGAGATCGTCATTGACGATGGATTCGTCGACGGCGCGGATTTCCGGACGCAGGCGGACGGCGCGTTCGACGATCTTCTCGCGGTCGAACTCGGCTTCGGCGGTGGGCGGGGTGACCGCTTCGGTGAGGTTGATGGGCATCAACTTGAAGCGGGAGTCGAGGTCGGCGCCCATCTGGCGGCGGAGGGCGTCTTCGGCCTGCTGGAGGCGGTAGCGGGACTGGAGGACCTGGATTTCGGCCGAGGCGTAGTTGGCTTCGGGCTGATAGATATCAAGGGGACTGATGGCGCCGAGTTCGAGTTCGCGGCGGGAGCGTTTGAGGGCTTCGCTGGACAGTTCGAGCGCCTTTTCCTGGACGCGGAGGCTTTCGCGGGCGCCGATGACGTCCCAGTAGGCCTGTTCGGCGTTGGTCATCAACTGCAGGAGGTTCGCAAGGAAGTTCTCCTGGCCGATGCGGAGGCGGCTGCGGGCGATGGTGATGGGGAGTTTGTTAATGGCCGTTCCGCGATTGCGGAGCAGGGGGATGGAGACGCCGCTGACGAGTTGGGCGTTGAGAGCGGGGTTGAAGAAGGCGAAGGAGTTATTGGTGGAGAGTTTACTGGCGGTGAAGCCGGAGTTGAAGTTGATACCGTTCGCGAGCGTTTGCTGGTAGGTAACGGTGGTGGGCTGGGAGAGCTGGTTGAGGGTGGCCGCGCCTTCGAGCTGGTTGGTAGTGGGGGTGATGGTGCGCTGGCTATTGAAGCTACCGATGAGGACGGGGTCAAAGGGGGCGTAGGCGCGGGTGATGGCGTTGCGCTGGATTTCTACGCCGAGGCGCTGGATGTCGATATCGACGTTGTTGGCCAGGACCAGTTGCAGATAGCTGCGGAGGGAGAGTTCGAGCTTGTTCTCGATGGCGAAGTCTTCAAACTTCACCGCCGGGCGGAGTTCGAACTTCGGGGTCTCGGTGCCGAAGTGGCGTTTGAAGTAGGCCTTTTGGCCGAACACCGGCGATTCGAGCAGATCCTTATCTTTTTTGGCGTAGCTGAAGACCGGATCCGGGGCGGCCGTCGAGCCGAGGGGCTGCGGAGCCTGCTGCGCGAAGGAGCTGGTCGTGACCACGGTGGCCGTGGCGAAGGAGAGCAATCGATATTTCCAGTTCATGCGAAACCAAGTAGAGGCGAAAAAGGAAAACTCCGGAATTTTCTTATTCGTAACGGATGGCTTCGATCGGGTCGAGCCGGGCCGCCTGGACGGCGGGATAGATACCGAACAACAGGCCGATGCCGCAGGAGACGCCGAGGGCGACGACGATGGAGGAGGTGGTGACGACCGTCGACCACCCGGCGGCGGACGCAATGACTTGCGAGAGAGTGAAGCCGAAGGCGACGCCGATCAGTCCGCCGAGGGTGGAGATGAGGACGGCTTCGGTGAGGAACTGGCGGACGATATCCTTTTGCTTGGCGCCGATGGCGCGGCGGATGCCGATCTCGCGGGTCCGTTCGAGCACGGTGGCGAGCATGATGTTCATGATGCCGATACCGCCGACGAGCAGGGAGATGCCGGCGATGCAGATCATGACGATACTGAAGATGAAGCTGGTACGGCGGCGCTGCTCGAGCAGACCGGCCGGGACGGTGATGGCGAAGTCGCCGGCGTCTTTGTGGGTGGCGGTGAGAATGGCGTTGACGATATTGGCGGTCTCAATCGAGTCGGTGCCGTTGGCCACTTTGATGTACATGCCGTCGATTTCGTCCTTGAGATAGGAGTTATTGTCTTCGAAGCGGCGCATGACGGTGTTCAGGGGAGCGATGACGAGGTTGTTGCCACTGGCAACTTCGAGGCCTTCGACGCCGGAGTCGGCGGTTGCCTGTTGGGCGAGTACGCCGATGACCTGCAGCCACGTGTCGTTGATTTTGACAAACTTACCGACGGCGCTGTCGTAGCCGAGCAGATTGACTTTGGCCGATTCGCCGAGCACGCAGACGGGGGCCGAGCGGGCATCGTCGTCATCGTTGAAAAAGCGGCCTTCGACCAGACGCAGGCTGTTGATCTGCAGGTAGTTGGGCAGTACGCCGATCAGAATGGGCGGTTCGGCGGCTGTCTTGGGCAGGACCTTCTGGGGCTTGAAGCGCTTGCGGGGGGTCATGGCTTCGAGGCCCTGGACGTTTTCCTTGATGGACCGGAAGTCGCGGAAGCTCATGCCGGGCGAGATGACCCGGCGGGCCTGGAGTTCGTTGCGGTCAACCGCCTCTTTGGCTTCGATGATGATGTTGTTGACGCCGAGCAGGTCGATATAGCTCATCATCTCTTTCTGGGCGCCGGCGGTAATAGAGAGCATCGCCACGACGGCGCCGACGCCGAAGATCATGCCGAGCATGGTGAGGCCGCTGCGCAGCTTGTGGACCAGCAGGCTGGCCAGCCCCATTTTAATTTCAGGAAGAATATCCGCGATCATGGACATGATTTCCGCTCCTTGCCGCCACTCCGGGCTACGACTTCCCGCCGGGGAGGGCGTTCATGGGCCCGCCGCCGGAGCCGCTCTTTTCTTTCTTGGCCCCGGGTTTAGCCGTGGGATTGGTGAGGGCGATCACCTCGTCTTTCTTGATGCCTTCGGCGATGATCAGGGTCGAGTCGCTGCGCTTGAGCGGCTTGATGGACCGGGGTTCGAAGCGTTCGCCGTTCTTGACGTAGACGACCAGTTTGCCCTCGTCCTCAAAGACGGCCTGCGCGGGGATGTTCACCGCGTTGGGGATCTTTTCAACGATGATTTCGATGTCGGCCAACAAACCAGGCCGGAGGAGGACGTCGAGCTGCGAGTCCTGGTCGGGCGGAGGCGGCAGTTTAGCGTTCTTGAAATCGGCTTCCGAGAAGCGGCCGGGGCGGGCGGCGGCCATGGCAGCGAGGCCCGCATCGGCGCCATCGCCACCGTTCCGGCGGCGGCGGCCCTCTCCGGCTCCGGCGGCCGCGGCGTCGCCGCCGCTCGCGCCGGCGGGGCGGGAGATACCCGTCTGCTTGGCCACATCGGCCATGAGTTTGGTTCGCTCTTCGGCCGTGAGGTCCTGCATGGAACGGCCGTTGAGGGCCTTTTGAATGGCCTCGCGCATCTTCTGCCGGTCCTGCTGGGAGATGCCGCCCGCGGCAGCGCCCCCGGCGCCGGCCCCGGTCCAGGGGCCACCCATTCCGAGAGAGAATCGACCGCCGCCACCGCCAGCCGCGGCACCGGCTCCGGCGCCTTGGCCCATGCCACCGCCTTGCCCCATACCACCGCCCATGCCCATACCGGCGCCCATGCCGCCCTGGCCCATCATCATCGCGGCCATACCGCCGAAAGAAGGCACCGGGGGCCGGTTGCGATTAGCTTCAGCCGTGGCCAGAATCTTGGCGACCTGCTCGGGCTTGGCCCCGAGTGATGTGAGCAGCTCCTTCATGTCGATCGAGAAGACGACGTCAAACTTCTTGGCCGGATCGCTCGAGGAGACGTTGGCGCTGGCGGTAGAAGACATCGACTTGATTTTGCCGTGAAACTGTTTGCCGGAGATCGCATCGAGACCGAGGAGGACGTCCTGTCCTTCCGAGAGGTTGGCGCGGTCGAGTTCACCGACGCGGCCGAGGACTTCGAGTTCGGACAGGTCGAGAACGTCGGCGATGGGCATGCCGGGCTGCACCTGATCGCCTTCGCGGATATCGGGCACATCGAAGCCGAAGCCCATACGGCTCGACTGGTTTTGCCGGACGGCGACGAGGCCGCTCATCGGAGCGAGGACTTTAACCTGCGTCAAGCGGCTTTTTTCGCGCGCCAGTTCGAGGACCGATTTCCGGCGGCGCTCCTGGAGAACGGCAAGTTCGGCTTCAGCCTGTTCCTGACGGGACTTGATGTCGCTTTCAAGCTGCTTCAGCCGGCGCTTGGCCTCTTCGAGATTCAATTCGTTGCGCTTGGCGTCAATCGGCGACAGGAGTTCGTTCCGTTTGACCTCCAGTTCGGACCGGCGGACGGCATAGCGGGCCCGGAGCAGTTCGACCTGATCGGAGTTGTTGCGAATGGCGAGATCGGCCTGGGACTTCTTGTACTGTTCGTCGATCTGGTCAATCTCGAGCTGCTTCTCTTCGAGACGGCTCAGCAGTTCAGCGTCGTCGAATTCAATGACGAGGTCTTTTTCCCGGGCAAAAGAGCCGATTTCCGCGAGTTTGGTGACCTGCACGGTACCGAACAGGTTGGGTGCGGTGAGCGTGGCCGAGCGAACCGCCCGAAGCTCTCCGCGGGCGAAGGTTTTGACGATAATGTCGCCCTGGCGGACCTTCGTGGTGGCGACCTGGACCTGCCGCTGCGGCAGTTGCTGGACAAAGCGGTAGCTTGCCCACGCGGCGCCTACCAGCGCCGCCAGAATGACGAATCGAATCAGAACCTTTTTCATGGCTACTCGCTTACAGTTTCTTGGCGCGCTTGGCGGCCTCGTTGGGATCTTCCATGGCGATGGTATCGCCGGGCTTGAGGCCGCTCACCACCACCAGATCGCTGTCATTCCGCTTGCCGACCTCGATCGGCCGGATCTCGAAGCGCTCCCCGCGTTGGATCCAAACTGCCGGCTTACCCTTGTGCAGGAAGCTGGCGCGGGCGGGGATGAGGGTAGCGTCCTTCTCACTTTCTATAATGATCTCGGCGGTGCTGCTCATGCCGGGACGGAGCCGGGGGTCCACCTTGGACAGAGTGGCCCGGGCGGGAAAGGTCTTTTCCGTCAAACCCATGCCTTTCCATAGGATTGCGGCGATGGGGCTGATCCAGTCCAGTTCAGCCTCGAACTCGACCTCCGGGATGGCATCGACGCGAACCCGCAGCTTCTGACCCAGTTGCAGCTTGCCGCGGTCGACCTCGTCGAGTTTCAGTTCGACGCGCATCGACGACAGGTCGGGAATCTCGGCAATCGCGGCTCCCGTCCAGGCGCGGTCGCCTTCTTTGAACGGCGGCGGGGAGGAGCCGAACGAACCCTGGGTCCGGTAGTTGGGAAGGACGTTGACGATACCGTCGTTCGGGGCCGTGATCGACATCTTCGAGAGATAGCTTTGGGCGCGATTCGCGTCGCGGACAGTCTTCTCTTTCTTTTGCGAGAGCCGTTCCATGTCGGCTTCCTGGGTGGTCTTCCGGGCGCGGAGGGTGGTATTCACCTGATCGAGGTCGCCTTCCGCGGTAGTTACATCGATCCGGTTCTTCCGGCCTTCGATCTCAGAGAGGATCTCGGCTTTCGACGCCTCCAGTTTGGCGCGTTCCACGTTGTAGCCGGCCGTCATGAGGTTCATCCCGTCCATTTCGTTGGTGATGCGGTGAGAAGCCTTCAGTTGGACGATCTCTTTGTCCACGGTGCGGACGCTGGTGGCGCGGTCGAGGTAGAACTGCTCCTGCTGGGCGGCGTCGAACTCAACAATCACCTCGCCTCTGCGGATGGTTTTGCCGTTCTCGGCCAGGCGGACAATGCGGGGGTCGGGAATTTGGGGAACGCTGATAGTAACCGAGCGGGTGGAGCGAACATCGCCGCGGGTCTTGACGGCAATGACGAATTCGCCTTTCCGCACCTTGGCAACGGGCACTTCCACCTTGGTCGGGTTGCTCTGCTGGTAGTAGTAGTAGCCGCCGCCGGCCGCGGCGAGGAGCGCGACAGCGGTGAGAATCTTGCGGCGGCGCAGCGACTCTGCAGTCTGGCCCAGTCGGACTTTCGGCTTAATATCTTTGGACGACATAGGGTTCTCCCGGCTCCTTGGTGCTGCTCAACTGGGGTGCTGCTCAACTGGATTGGCCGCCCGAGGCGGGGCTGGGCGGTTTATCGACAGCGAGCACGTCGCCCGCCCGGAGGCCTGCGCGAACCGCGACATGGGTATAGCTGGCCAGACCCAGTTCCACCTGGCGACGCTCCCATTGGCCCTGCGCGGATTTCACCAGCACAAAGGCTTTCCCATCGCCTTCGTAGCTCTGGACCGCTTCGAGCGGGGCAACCGTCGCCTCCCCCTCTTCCTCAAGGATCACGTCGGCGCTGGCGCTGAGATCGGGGATGACGCGCGGATCCATCTTTTCGAGCTGGAAGCGGACCACGACATCCTTCTTAAACTGAGCCCGCATACCGCCCGTTTTGGTGATGGCCCCGATGAGGTAAAGACGGCCGGGCAGTTCGAGACCCGGGAAGGCGTCAAAGCGGATGCGGGCGCGCTGCCCGATGCGCAGCGCCTGCACATCCGTCTGGTTCACGGTAGCATTGACGACCATCGACGAGGGATCGACGATCTGCATGAACAAGCTCCCGGGATAGATCTGATCGCCCTGCTGGATCGGCCCGAAGTCGCCGCCGCGCCACGTGCTTTGCATCACGACCAGCCCGTCGCGCGGGGACTTAACCACCATTCGATCCGCGTTGGCTTGGGAGCGGCGGAACTCGAGTTTGGTAGCCTGCAGTTCGAGCTCGGCCGAGCGCACCTGCGCCTTTTCTCCCACATCGAGGAAGCGGCGGGCTTCCTGCAGCTGCTTGAAGTTGGCCTTCGCCTCTTCGAGCGCCAGCCGGAGCCGTTCACTTTCAATAGCGCTACGCACCGGTATGGTTCGCACGTCGAGCTCAGCCTTGTCGACCGCGTTTTTCGCGGTCAGCACCTGCTGTTCGTAGTTCTTGCGGGTGATTTCCAACTCGGCAATCTGCTTGCGAAAGTCGGCTTCCGACTGCGTCACCGTAGACTGGAAGTCATCAAGCCGCTGCAGCATGTACTGCCGGTCGAACTCGGCGACGACCTCCTCTTTCTTTACCATCGCCCCACTCTTGGCAAGTTCCTGCAACTGGAGCATGAACTCACTGCCACCCCGACCGCCGCCCGATCCGCCGCCGCCCGGTCCGCCGCTACCGACCAGCATCGAGGCGGTCGAACCGAGGCTACCGCCGCCGGAGGAGGAACCGCGAGAGGAGGTCGCAGCGCGTGGAGCGGCCGCGGGCGCCGCCGCGCGACCGGAAGCCGAACGGGCTGACCGCAGGGTGGTGGGCGCCGCCGTCCGCGAGGCGCCGCTCGAGGTGGAGGCCAACGTATCCACCGCCTGTCCGCCGGTGGCGGATCCGCCGGCGGCCGTCATGCCGCCGCTGAAGCTCCCGCCGCCCGAACCCCCAGCGCCGCCGCCCGAACCGCCTGCAGAGGAGCCGCCACTCGAACTCCCCCCGCTGCGGCCACCGCCCATCATCGCCATGCCGCCGCCCGAACTGACCAGATTGCCGCCGCCGCTCGAACTCCGGCCGCCGCGCAGCGAGGGAGCAATCAGCGTGGAGTAGTTAAGCGCCGCCGTCACCCCCGTAAGCCGCAGGGTTCGTTCCACTTTTCCCTTCTGGACGGTCGCCGTGCGGATGGCGACCGCCGTGGCCGTTGGAGCCTCCGACGGCCGAGCCTGCGAGTACCAGTAGGCCGCCCCGGCGCCTAATCCCAGCGCGACAAGGACCATCCCCAACCGCCCGCGGCGGGGAGGCCGCTCCGGGAGAACCGGCTGGGGTCCCGGTGACCGGGGCGCGGCCGGCGGAGAGGAGGGCATCTCCGGCAAAGCAGCGTTCGACATATACAAGGGACCAGGGTCCATCGGCTGGGAGGACATAAGCGTGAATATCCTTTAAGAACTTCTCCAACGGTAGTGACGACAGCAGGAAGCAAAAGGTTATGCGGCCTGCCGGGATGGAAGCGAAAATCCTCAACCGCTCATCGAAGCCAGGAACTCAGCGTTGCTGCGCGCCTTGCCCAGTTTGTCCTGCAGAAGCTCCATCGATTCGACCGGCGACAGGGGATTCAACACTTTACGAAGAATCCAGACGCGGTTCAACTCCTCTTTCGGGATGAGCAGCTCCTCTTTCCGGGTACCGCTCTTGTTGATGTCGATGGCCGGGAAGACCCGTTTGTCGACGAGTTTCCGGTCGAGATGCACCTCCATGTTCCCGGTGCCCTTGAACTCCTCAAAGATCACATCATCCATGCGAGAGCCCGTATCGATGAGTGCGGTGGCGATGATGGTGAGCGAACCGCCCTCTTCAATGTTCCGCGCCGCGCCGAAAAAGCGCTTGGGGCGCTGCAGGGCGTTCGAATCGACGCCGCCCGAAAGCACCTTGCCCGACGGCGGGACAACAGTGTTGTAGGCCCGGGCAAGGCGGGTGATCGAATCGAGCAGAATCACCACGTCGCGTTTGTGCTCCACCAGCCGCTTGGCCTTTTCAATCACCATCTCGGCCACCTGCACATGGCGGGCGGCCGGTTCGTCGAACGTTGAACTGATCACTTCGCCCTTGACGCTGCGCTGCATGTCGGTGACCTCTTCGGGCCGCTCGTCAATCAGCAGAACGATCATGGTGACGTCGGGATGATTGGTGGTCACCGAGTTGGCGATCGCCTGCAGCAGCATGGTTTTACCGGTGCGGGGCGGGGCGACGATGAGTCCGCGCTGCCCCTTGCCGATCGGCACCATCAGATCCATCACCCGGCCGGAGAAGTTGTCCCTGACGGTTTCCAGCTTGATCCGCTCCTGCGGGTAAAGCGGAGTGAGGTTGTCAAAGAACATCTTGTTCCGCGCCTCTTCCGGAGGCTCGAAATTGATGGCGTCTACTTTAATCAGGGCAAAGTAGCGCTCGCCCTCTTTCGGCGGACGGATCTGGCCGCTGATGGTGTCGCCGGTGCGTAGGTCGAAGCGGCGGATCTGGGAGGGCGAAACGTAGACGTCGTCCGGGCCGGGAAGATAGTTGTACTCGGGGGCGCGGAGGAATCCGAAGCCGTCCGGGAGGCATTCGAGCACGCCTTCCGAGAAGATAAGACCGCTTTTTTCGGCCTGGGCCTGCAGGATCTTGAAGATCAGCTCCTGTTTGCGCAACCCGGCGGCGCCGGCGATGCCGAAGTCCTTGGCGATGACATTCAGTTTCTGAATGCTCATCTCCTTGAGTTCGACCAGGTCGAGTGTGTTCGGGTCCCGGCGGCTGGGTTCGGCCGCCTCGGCGCCCGCGGGGCTCGCCACCGCCGCTTTTTCGGCCTTGACGGCTTTGGGCTTATTCTCCGCCGGAGCCGCGCTGGCTCCGGTCTCGTCCGGCGTCACCGGTTGGTTGAGTTCTTGATCGCTTGCCAAATTTCCCTCGCTCCCTGACCGGTTACGGCCGAGAACGGCACCAGCGCGCCTCCGGGAATCTCTTTCCGGATAGCCGCCAGGCCGTGATGCAGTTCGGATTGATTGAGTTTGTCGGTTTTGGTAGCTACCACGAGGTAGCGTTTCTGGTGATGGTCGAGCCACTCCCGCAGGTTGCGGTCGTGCTCCATCCA
>JADCJL010000182.1 GCA_020247055.1 Acidobacteriaceae bacterium
CTTCGCCGAACTCCGGAACCGCCGCCACGAGTATATTGAGGTCCGCGGCAAGATCGTCCCGCTGATCCTGCTCCAGCGCTTCTTCCACCTCGAAGCCGATGGCGCCGCCCGCGGCCAGATCCTCATCGCCCAAACCTCCATCGGCCAATGCGGCTTCGTCGTCGACGAGGTCATCGGCGATCACAAAACCGTCATCAAGCAGCTCGGCCCCCTCTACCGTCAGGTCGAAGGGGTCGCCGGCGCCACCATCCTCGGCGATGGCGGCATCGCCCTCATCCTGGACTCGGACAAGCTCGCCCAGTCCGCCGCGCCCCCGTCGGCCCGCTCGGCCGCCTAACCCGTATCGTCTCGCTACCCCGGTCCCCTCCCGGCCCGACAAAGCTGGAGGGGGCCCGTTCGCAAAGGTCCCTGTCGCCCTATGCCCCAACTTTTTGAACGCTCCTTCGGCCTCTCGGCCCTCCCCTTCCTGCGCCCCCGGGTCAACCCCGTCGCCGCATCCACAGACGTTGCCGAAGCTCCCGCCGCCGCCATATCCCGCGAACTTCTCGCCGGCTGCGCGACCACCCTTGGGCCATTCATCCAGGACTCTGAGGCCGCCCTCGCCAAAATCGGCACCGTCATGGCCGACCTGTTCGACGGCGCCGTCCACATCCGCGCCGAAGCCGAAGGGGCTCGCGACTCCATCGCCTCCATGGCCGGCAGCGCTAACGCTCAGCTCCTCGAAATCAAATCCGCCCTCGAACGCTCCACCACCCAGCTCCAGGGCAACCGCGCGCTCCTCGAAGCCCTCGACCACCGCCTCGCCGCCATCGTGCGCGACTTCGCCGGTCTCGAAGCGGGCGTGCGCGAATTCCGCGTCGTCGGCACCCTCATCCGCATCGAAGGCTCTACCCGCGCCACCGACTCCGACGCCTTCGTTACCATCTCGGAACGCTCGGCCACCATCACCGCCGACCTCGGCGAACTCGTCGACCAGATCCGCCTCTCCACCGCCGACCTCCGCCAAAGCTTCCGGAACATCTCCCGCGAAATCCAACGCCTCACCGCCACTTCCCTCCTCACCATCACCAACCTCATCGCCGACGTCGCCGCCCTCGAAAAGGTCATGACCGGCGAACACCACGCCATCACCACCGCCGCCGGCGACACCCTCGCCGGCCTCGAACGCATCCGCAACACCATCGGCGAACTCGTCTGCGCCCTCCAAATCCACGACATCCTCCGCCAGCAGTCCGAACACAGCCTCGCCAGCATCGACGACCTCCACCGCCGCCCCGCCCTCCCCGCCGCCGACCGCCTGCCCTGCCAGGCCGTCGTCCAGGCCCAGATCACCCACACCCTCAGCCTCTGCCAGGACGCCTCCGCCAACGTCGAATCGGGCCTCGACACCGCCAGCCGCCAGCTCGCCGACATCGACATCCTTACGGGCAACGTCTCCCGCCTCACCCAACTCGACTCCCCCTCCCGACGCGCCGTCCAGGCCAGCACCTCCGCCATCCTCGCCGCCCTCCCCGTCATCGAAGAAGGCGACGCCGCCCTCGAAAAAGCCCTCGACGACCTCCGTCGCGGCACCGCCTCCATCCGCTCCATCGTCACCAAAGTTAGCCTCACCATGCTCAATATGCGCTGGCTCGGCCTCAACGCCACCATCCAAAGCGCCAACCGCCCCCAGCCCGGCTCCGCCATCGAAACCCTCGGCTCCCGTACCGCCGCCATCGTCGACACCGTCGACCACGACTGCCTCAACATCCGCGCCGCCCTCGACCAGCTCTGCCTCGACATCGATAACTACTCCCGCTCCACCGTCGGCACCCTCGGCCAGAACAGCATCCGCCACGTCGCCGAAACCAGCATCACCCTGTTCGACTCCGTCCACCACTCCATCCGCGGCGCCATGGAAGCCCAGACCCGCCTCCAGCAGTCCCTGCAGAGCCGGCTCACCCTCGCCCAAACTGCCCTCATCCGCTTCCGCGATACCCAGTCCCCCCCCGCCCGCGCCGTCGCCCGCCTCGCCCAGCAGCAGCCCTCCCTCCCGCTCCCCGTCCCGCTCTCGCCGCCCGCCGCCGCCCTCCTCGACGCCTGGTTCGCCCGCTACACCATGGCCTCGGAACGCCGCGTCCACTGCCTCGCCCTCGGCCTACCCTGCCAGGAAGCCGAAAACGAAGCCCCCGCCGAAGGCGACATCGAGCTCTTCTAACGAACGCGCACAACGGACTCGCCGCGGCCCCGCAGGGTGGCGCGTTCCTCGCCCGTCGGTGCCGCGCCTGCGCGGCCCGCGGGCTTTTTTTATATCGCGCACCACGGACTCGCCGCAGCCTGTGCGCTTCTACCGTCATCCCACCCTAAATTGACCGGCCAGTCAGCCTCCTGTACCATCAGTCAATGGCCCTGGCCGGCAAGACCCGAAAAGACGTCCTCCAGGAGTTCCGCACGAGCGAACTCCTCGACGCCGCCCGCCACGTCTTCGCCCTCCGCGGCTACCACGCCGCCACTATCGACCAGATTGCCGCCCACGCCGGTGTAGCCAAAGGCACCGTCTACCTCTACTTCGACTCCAAACGCGAACTCTTCCTCGCCGCCCTCCGCCAAGGCATCCTCGCCCTTCACGCCGAAGTCGCCCACCAACTCCGCGCCGCCCCCACCCCCCAGGCCCAACTCCAGGCCTTCATCAACGCCCGCTTCCACTACTTCTCCCGCCACCCCGACCTCTTCCGCATCTACTACACCGAGTTCCCCCAACTCGCCACCCCCACCGCCTCCTCCGAGTTCCACGACCTCTACGAACAACAAGCTAAACTCTTAGAGTCCGTCCTCGCCGACGGCATCCGCTCCGGCCACCTGCGCCCCTGCCCCGTCCCCAGCACCGCCCGTCTCGTCTACGACCTCATCCGCTCCGCCCTCGCCCAGCACATCCTGCACGAGGCCGCGGATAACCCCAACCCGGAAGCCGCCGTCTTCCAATTCATCTGGAAAGGCATCAGCCCATCATGAAAGCTCTCTTTCTCATCACCATCCTCCTCGCCCTCACCGCCTGCGAAAAGTCCGCCCCCGTCGCCACCGCCGCCGCGCCCCCCGCCGTCCCCGTCAAACTCGCCACCGCCTCCCTCCGCTCCGTCCCCCTCGAAGTCAAAGCCATCGGCAAAGTCGAACCCTTCGCCTCCGTCCAGGTCCGCTCCCAGGTCGCCGGCGTTCTCCTTAAAGCCCACTTCACCGAAGGCGACTTCGTCAAAGCCGGCGACGTCCTCTTTGCCATCGACCCCCGCCCCTTCCAGGAAGCCCTCCGCCAGGCCGAAGCCACCCTCGCCCGCGACAAAGCCCTCCAGGCCCAGGCCGAAGCCACCCTCTCCTCCGCCCAGGCCCAGGAAACCTTCTACGGCATGCAGGCCAAACGCTACGAACGCCTCGCCGCCGAAGGCCTCGGCTCCCGCGAACAAGCCGACCAAACCGCCGTCGAAGCCCGCGCCCGCCGCACCAACGTCCGCGCCGTCACCGCCAACATCGACTCCATCAAAGCCACCATCCGCGCCGACGAAGCCGCCCTCGAAAACGCCAAACTCCACCTCTCCTACTGCACCATCCGCGCCAACCTCTCCGGCCGAACCGGCGACATGCGCATCAAACCCGGCAACCTCATCAAAGCCAACGACTCCGACCTCGTCACCATCCACCAGGTCCAACCCGTCTCCGTCGCCTTCACCGTCCCCGAAATCCAACTCGCCACCCTCCGCCAGCGCCTCCAGTCCGGCCGCCTCCCCGTCGCCGCCGCCATCCCCGGCGACACCCAACCCGAATCCACCGGCCACCTCGCCTTCCTCGACAACGCCGTCGACCCCGCCACCGGCACCATCCGCCTCAAAGCCACCTTCCCCAACCCCACCACCCGCCTCTGGCCCGGCCAGTTCGTCCACGTCCGCGTCCTCCTCGCCGAAAAACAAAACGCCGTCGTCATCCCCGCCGCCGCCCTCCAAAACAGCCAGGCCGGCTCCTACGTCTACATCGTCACCCCCCAGAAAACCGTCGAACTCCGTCCCGTCACCCTCGGTCCCCGCCTCGACCGCGACGTCACCATCGAAACCGGCCTCTCCGGCGGCGAATCCGTCGTCGTCGAAGGTCAGCTCCGGCTCGCCCCCGGCTCCAAGATCAAGGTGGTCTCCTAATGTCCCTCACCCCCCGCTCCCCCGGCTTCACCGGAACCTTCATCTACCGCCCCATCGCCACCACCCTCGTCATGCTGGCGATCTCCCTGTTCGGCCTCGTCGCCTACAAGTACCTCCCCGTCTCCGACCTCCCCAACGTCGACCTCCCCACCCTCGTCGTCTCCGCCTCCCTCCCCGGCGCCAACCCCGAAACCATGGCCTCCGCCGTCGCCACCCCCCTCGAGCGCCAGTTCTCCACCATCGAAGGCCTCGATTCGATGAACTCCTCCAACACCCTCGGCTCAACCGCCGTCACCCTCCAGTTCGCCCTCTCCCGCGACCTCGACGCCGCCGCCCAGGACGTCCAGGCCGCCATCACCCAGGCCTCCCCCCTCCTCCCCCCGGGCATGCCCAACCCCCCCACCTTCAAAAAGGTCAACCCCGCCGACCAGCCCGTCCTCTACATCGCCCTCACCTCCAAAATCCTCCCCCTCTACTCCCTCCACGAATACGCCGACACCATGATGGCCCAGCGCATGTCCATGGTCCCCGGCGTCGCCCAGGTCCAGATCATGGGCTCCCAGAAATACGCCGTCCGCGTCCAGGTCAACCCCGACGCCCTCGCCTCCCGCCACCTCGGCATCGACCAGGTCGAAGCCGCCATCCGCCGCCACAACGTCAACATCCCCACCGGCACCCTCTACGGCAAGGACCAAATGGTCACCATCCACGCCACCGGCCAGCTCACCACCGCCGACGCCTATAAACCCATGATCGTCGCCTACGTCGACGGCTCCCCCGTCCGCCTCGACGAAATCGCCACCGTCACCGACAGCGTCGAAGACGACAAAGCCGCCTCCTGGTTCAACACCCCCCAGAACACCGAACGCTCCATCACCCTCGCCGTCCTCCGCCAGCCCGGAACCAACGCCGTCGAAGTCGCCGACGGCGTCAAAGCTCTCTTCCCCTCCTTCCTCGCCGCCCTTCCCCCCACCGTCAAGCTCCAGGTCCTTACGGACCGCGCCGCCACCATCCGCGAATCGTTTGAAGATGTCCAGTTCACCATGACGCTCACCCTCGGCCTCGTCATCATGGTCATCTTCCTCTTCCTCCGCAACTTCTCCGCCACCGTCATCCCCTCCCTCGCCCTCCCCATCGCCGTCCTCGGTACCTTCTCCGTCATGTACCTGTGCGACTACAGCCTCAACAACCTCTCCATGATGGCCCTCATCCTCGCCATCGGCTTCGTCGTCGACGACGCCATCGTCGTCCTTGAAAACATCGTCCGCCACATGGAAAACGGCGTCCCGCCCCTCCAGGCCGCCCTCGACGGCTCCCGCGAAGTCTCCTTCACCATCGTCTCGATGACCGTCTCGCTCGCCGCCGTCTTCATCCCCCTCCTCTTCATGGGCGGCATCCTCGGCCGTCTCTTCCGCGAGTTCTCCGTCACCATCGTCGTCGCCATCCTCGTCTCCGGTTTCGTCTCCGTCACCCTCACCCCCATGCTCTCCGCCCGTTTCCTCCGGCCCCACCACGGCCGCCACGGAGCCCTCTACAACTTCACCGAAAAGATCTTCGACGGCCTCCTCCGCGCCTACGACCTCACCCTCCTCTGGACCCTCCGCCACCGCGCCGCCGTCCTCCTCGCCTCCTTCGCCATCCTCGGCGGCACCGTCTATCTCTTCCAGCTCGTCCCCAAGGGCTTCATCCCCAACGAAGACCAGGGCAGCATCCTCGCCATCATCGAAGCTCCCCAGGGAACCTCCCACTACGACATGATGGCCAACGTCCAGAAACTGGCCAACATCGCCCGCCAGGACCCCTCGGTCGAAGCCTTCTTCTCCGGCACCGGCGGCACCTCCGGCGCCGTTGCCACCGGCGGCCCCAACTTCGGCCGCATGTTCTTCCATCTCATCCCCCGCCACGAGCGCAAGGAGTCGGTCGACGACGTCATCAACCGTCTCCGCCCCCAGCTCAACGCCCTCCCCAACATGCGGGTCTTCCTCCAGAACCCGCCCACCATCCGCATCGGCGGCTCCCTCACCAAGAGCCTCTACCAGTACACCCTCTTGAGCGGAGACACCGCCGCCCTCTACAAAGCCGCCCCCGAACTCGAGCGCGAGATGGCCCGCATCCCCGGCCTGATGGACGTCACCTCGGACTTACAGATCAAGAACCCCGAGTTACACGTAGAGATCGACCGTGACAAAGCCGCCACGCTCCGCGTCACCCCCGAGCAGATCGAGAACGCCCTCTTCGACGCCTACGGCCCCCGCTGGATCTCCACCATCTACGCCCCCGACAATCAATACCGCGTCCTCCTCGAAGTCGAGCGCCCCTTCCAATCGAACCCCGGAGACGTCTCGAACCTATACGTCCGCTCGCTCGATGGAACTCTGGTCCCCATCGACTCGCTGGTAAAGATGGAGCCGAAGGCCGGCCCGCAGGCGATCAACCACTACGGCCAGCTGACGGCCGTGACGCTAGCCTTCAACACGGCCCCCGGCACCTCACTCGGAGACGCGGTCCAGAAGATCGAAGAGATCGCCGACAAGACCCTCCCGACGAACGTAAGCCGGGTCTTCCAGGGCACAGCCGCCGCCTTCCAGCAGTCTGCCAAGAACCTGCTCCTGCTCTTATTCGTAGCCATCTTCGTCGTCTACCTCGTGCTCGGCATCTTGTATGAAAGCTTCATCCACCCGGTAACGATCCTCAGCGGCCTCCCCTCCGCCGGCTTCGGAGCGCTGCTGACCCTCTACCTCTTCAAGCTCGACCTCAACATCTACTCCTTCGTCGGCCTGATCCTGTTGATCGGCATCGTGAAGAAGAACGCCATCATGCAGATCGACTTCGCCCTCGAAGCCGAGCGAAACGAAGGCAAAACCCCCTACGAAGCCATTTACCAAGGTTGCCTGATCCGTTTCCGTCCGATCATGATGACGACGATGTGCGCGCTCCTCGGCGCCCTGCCCATCGCCCTGGGCCAGGGAGCCGGAGGAGAAGCCCGCCGCCCCCTGGGCTTATGCGTGGTGGGCGGCCTGCTCTTCTCGCAGCTGATCACCCTCTACCTGACCCCGGTAGTCTACCTCTACCTGGCCAAGGTCCAATCGAAGATCAGCCGCCCCAAAATCACCCCGGCAACCCCAGGAGAAAGGGCCTTCGCCCCGACCGGCGACTAGAATAGAAGGTGCGATGTCCATCACGTTGCATCTCGATCCCGATGTGGAGCACAGCCTGAGCATCCTGGCGCAAGAGCGGGGAGTCTCTCTGAGCGAGTACCTCCGCGAAGTCGTCAGCCGCGAGGCAGGCCGTGCCCCGCGACCGAGCTCGACGGGCGAAGCCCGAGCGGCGGCATTCCTGGAATGGGCAGACAGCTTCCCGGACCTGCCCGTCCTTTCGGATGAAGCGATCAGCCGCGCCAGCCTCTACCCGGACCGTTGGTAAAGGAAAATCCTGGTCGACACCAATGTATTGGTGAGAGGCATTCAGAAGAAGCACCCGGCCTGCGCCATCGCGAGAAAGGCGCTGATCTCGCTGTACCGAAGTGAGCACGATCTCTATCTGACCTCACAGAACATCGCGGAATTTTGGAACGTCTGCACCCGACCGCTTGAGGTCAACGGCCTGGGGCTCAGTGTCGAGCTTACCGATCGCTACACCAACCAACTCGAGCAGTTCTTTGACATTCTTCCGGACGCGAGCGAAGTCTTTCGGACTTGGAGAAAGATCGTTGTAGACCATCGCGTCATGGGAGCCAAAGTCCACGATGCCCGCCTCGTCGCGATGATGAAAACGTACGAGATCCAGACGGTTGTTACGTTCAACGTCGCCGACTTCACAAGGTTCACTGAGATCGCGGCAGTACACCCGGAACAATTGGTCTGAGCGGCGTTTTCTCGCGCGGGATTCTTCGAGCGGAGTCTTGGCCATCGCCTCCCAGTCCGTCAAAGTCAACCCGAAATCAGCGAGGACTTCCTCCACCGGGGTCGGCTGGTTGCGTTTGCTCCACTCGTCAGCTTCGGTCACGGCTTGGCGGTCTTCTTCCGTGAACGGCTCATCGTCTAAGGAAGCCAGTGCAAGCTTGAGCGAGAGCGGGTCCAGCATCGATCGCAAAATCGTTTCGAGCGCCGCCAATTGCACCGGCGAAAGTCGATCGATCAGGCTGTGAACGTGGGAGCAGCTATCAGTATTCATGAGTTCTGTTCGGCGAGCTACGGGGCATTCGGACGGCTGCGTATAGCCATCTGTCTCTCTTCATCATGATGCCTGTGCCGTTCCTAGTTGCGGATCCTCGCCTGACGAACGTCACCTCCAACCCCAGAGCAAACACCCCGAGCAGATCGAAAAGGCAACCACTGCGATCGGCCACGGAGCCGGAGGCGAATCCCGCTGTCCCCTGGGCTTGTGCCTCGTGGGTGGCCTGCTCTTCTCCCAGCTGATCACCCTCTACCTGACCCCGGTCGTCTACCTCTATCTGGCCAAGGTCCAATCGAAGATCAGCCGCCCCAAGATCATCCCAGCCACGCCCGGAGAAAGAGCCTTCGCCCCGACCGGCGATTAATCCGCCGTCGTCCCACTCGCTGCGAACGCGGGATACCCGGCTGGCATAAAATCAAAAAAGCCGCGCTACGCCAATCGGGAGGGACCATGAACATCACTCTGAATCCTGAAGTGGAGAAGTTGATTGACGACGAGGTCAAGTCCGGTCGATACGCCGATCCTGCTGAGTTTCTGAACAAGGCGGTACAGCACTTCGTCATCGCCCGGGATCTAGGTCAGCAGTTTAGCCCGGAGGAAGTAGATAAGCTAATCGCGGAAGGCCTCGAAGATTTGGACGCGAATGGGGGGATTGACGGAGAGGACTTCTTCCGTCAAATGGCCACGCACTCGGATGCAGTGCGCCAAGCGCGCCGGTGATCCGGTATAAGCTCAGCTCCCAAGCGGCCGCCGATCTGCGGAGCATCTGGGGGTATCTTGCGGCCGACAACATCGATGCTGCCGATCGGGTTCTCGGAGAGTTGAGGAATCAGTTCACCAAACTAACGGAAACGCCCGGCTTGGGGCATCGGCGGAGCGACTTGACGGATCGAGACGTGTTCTTCTGGCCCGTCTTTTCTTATCTCGTGGTGTACCGGCCGACGACACCTCTCTTCGTGGTTCGCGTCCTGCATTCCAAACGAAACATCAGCCGGATCCTATGACTCTCAGCTGATTGGCCCGCTTCACCGCCGACCAGTACGACGGTCCGTATTCGGATCGCCTGCGGCACCTGTGGGATGCCCTGGACGGCAGCCACCTGCATTGCAACAAAAGCCTCAGCGATTCCGGCCCGTCCGACACCATTTCGTTTGACGAGCAGCGGCGCCCTTACATCGACCTCTACTTGAAGCAGGAATCCGCCCTCCCCCTCCGCCGCGTCCTCGACCGCGCCGAAGAGATCATCGAAGGATTCCAATCTCCCTTGGGCCTCGAACCGCTGGCGACGCTCGATTGGCTCATCGTGCGGGAGAACTGTCCCCCCACTCGCGAAGGAATCCGCGCCGGTCTGGCCAACTGGCCCGCCGGCCCCGCCGCCGCCCAACGCAAACAGAAACTGTTCACCGACCGCCTGCTCGACCTGGGCCTGAGCCACCTGACCAAAGTGCAGGATACCGCCGACTCCCCACTGCTCATCCGCTGAGGTTCTCCCGCTTCGTCCCTCTCCCCGCGACGAACGGCGCAACGCCTCCAAAGCGCCGCCGCCCCGCCCCCTCGTCCGGCACCTGCGAGCATCGCGTTATCCTCCGCGTCACCGGCCGCCTGCAAGGAAGCCGGAGCCGATCCGTTCTGTTCCGACCGTGGCGCCACCAGTGCCTCCACTGCCGCCTAGTCGGCACAGACTATGATGGAGAAGTGAAATTGACCATCGAGCTAGATCGGGAAGACGACGGTCGCTGGATCGCCGAAGTCCTCGAATTGCCCGGTGTCATGTGTTACGGGCAGACACGGGACGATGCCATCAGTAAGGCCGAACGACTCGCGATTGAGGTGATTGCGGACCGCATTGCTCACGGCGAAATGGCGTCCTCAGCGCTCGCCGTTTCCTTCTCGATTCCAGATGAGCAACTGGATGAGCAACTGGCCAGCCACTAAAGCAAGGCGCGTCCTCGCCGCTTTGGAGAGAACTGGCTGGCAGGTAAAGCGACAGCGAGGCTCTCACCGTCTCTAGGTCCACCCGGCCTGGCCCGATGACTACGAGTTTTCTTTTCACGACCAGGACGAAATCGGACCGAAGATGATGGCTCGCATCGCGAAACGGACGAGATTGAAGCCGGATGATCTTTGACCGCCGCTACACTGTTCTCGGCAGCGGTTCGCAGTAAACTCCCGCTAGCGACTCGATCTCCTCCTCGAGCCGGAACTTCAGCCGTCATAGCACCTGCACCCGGTCTCCCACCGGCACCCTTCTCCACTCCCGGAACGCCTTCTGCGCCGCCGCCACCGCATCGTCAACTTCCTCCTCGGTCGAAAACGGCGTGAAGCTAATCTCCTCACCCGTGACGGGATGGTGGACCGGCATCCGGTCACTGGCCCGCGAGTCACGCCATTCGCCCGCCACAAAATTGCGCACCGTCATCGGAATCGTGCCGACGATTCTAACCAGCACATTCTGGATTGTAAAGATCGTTTCCGTTATCCGGAAATCAAGGAAAGCATGTTGCTCGACGCCGGACGGTAGCCCACCTGCACCGAAATCTTCATCGCCGCCTCGCGAATCTGCGCGGCGGACGTCTCAATCGCCTGCCTCGTCATCACCTGCGCCGGAGCGCTCATGCTCAGCGCCGCCACGCTCACCCCAGAGGCATCAAAAATCGGCGCCGCCACACAGCGCAAACCAATCATACCCTCCTCGTTATCGATCGCGTAGCCCCGCTGACGGATCCCCTTGAGTTCCTCCTTGAGATCACTCAACGTACAGATCGTGTGCTTGGTAAATCGAGGCAGCCTCTGCGCACCAATCCGGTTCACCAACTCCGTGGGTTGCCACGCCAAAATCGCCTTCCCCAATCCCGTCGCGTGCAACGGCCGCCTCTCCCCGGTGTCCGCATATAGATAAAGCCGGCTCGGGCTACCCACCGTATGCAGGTAAAGGACCCACTCCCCATGCAGCGCTCCCAGATGAATCAACCCGGCACTCGTCCGCGCCGCCTCCTGCATCACCAGAAACGACGCTCGATATACCGGCGAGTTGCGCAGATAACCGGCCCCTGCCCACAAAGCCTTGCCCGCCAGCCGGTAACGGCGGCTCGCCCCATCCTGCTCCGCAAAACCCGCCTCCACCAGCGTGGCAACCAGACGGTGCACCGATGCCAGCGGCTGCTCAAGACGCGCCGCCAGTTCCGAAAGAGGAAACTCGTAAGGCTCCTGCGCTAATAGCTCCAGCGCCTGGAAACACTTGAGCGTCGACGACATGCTTTCCCGGCGCGCGGCTTTCTTGGTTGGAGAGGGCATCCCAAAAACATATCAGATTTCCGCATTGCGGAACATGTTTCTATTGACACAAGTGGGCTCCGCGGATAAACTCCTCAGGGAAATGCCAGAACTCATTTCCACAATGCAGAATCAGGTCAGCCGCCGTGCTATCGTCTGCGGCATCCTGCTCGCCTGCTCCGGAGTCGGGCTAGCCCAGGGAACCGGCTCCCTCAGCGGCTCCGTTCTCGACCCCGGCGGCGCCGCCGTCCCCGGAGCCCAGGTCACACTCCGCGACACCCGCAACAACTCCTCCCGCCAGATCACCACCAACGGCGAGGGCCAGTACTCCCTTACGCCCCTACGCGCCGGCCTCTACCAGCTGGAAATCGAAGCCAACGGCTTTCAGCGCTTCCTCCAAAAAGACATCCGCCTTCAGGTCGACGAACGCCTCCGCATCAACGCTACTCTCCAACTCGGCGCCGTCACCGAAACCGTTCAGGTAACCGGACAGGCTACCGCCGTCAACACCCAGGATGCCGTCCTCCGCAACGTTGTCGACGCCAAACGCATGGTTGACCTCCCGCTCAACGGCCGCAACGCCCTCCAGCTGGCAGTACTCACCCCTGGCGTCCTCCCGATTCGCAGCGACGTCGGAGGTTCCTTTCAACCCGCCGACCAAGTCAGCGTCTCCGTGAGCGGTAGCCGCTCGAACGGCCTCAACTATGTCATGGACGGCGGCGACAACATGGACACCTATCGCTCGGTAGCCAACTCGTTCCCCAATCCGGACCTCCTCCAGGAGTTTAGCGTCCAGACCAACAGCTATTCCGCCGAGTTCGGCGGACGCGCCGGCGGCGTGCTCAACGTCGTCACCCGGGCCGGTACGAACGACTACCACGGCTCCTTCTTCAACTTCCTGCGCAACTACCGCCTCAACGCACGCAACTTCTTTGCCCCCACTCACGATGGTCTGAAGCGGAACCAGTATGGCATGGCCTTCGGCGGCCCCCTCCGCATCCCCAAACTCTACAACGGCCGCAACAAAACGTTCTTCTTCGGCGGCTTTCAGAAGACTCCCATTCGCTCCGCACCCGCCAACCTCATCACGCAGGTCCTCCGCACCGGCCAGCGCGCCGGCGACTACAGCAATGTCCTCGACGGCCGCGGCAATCTCATCATCATCCGCGACCCCGCCGCCGGAAACACCCCCTTTGCGGCCAACCGGATGCCCACCAGCCGCCTCGATCCCGTCTTTCAACGCTTCCTTTCCCAGGGCATCCCCACCACCGACGATCCCGCCGGACTCCTCCGCTACCAGCGTCCCAACTTCTCGAACAACGACGAATGGAGCCTCCGCGTCGATCAGGTCCTCAACGACCGCAACCGGCTCTATGGCCGCGTCTTCCGCGAGGACAACACCGTCCCCAATCTCGGCGTCCCCGGAAACATCATCAGCTTTACCAACTCCCTCATCCAGAAAGCCACTAACGCTACCCTCAACTACACCCGCATCTTTACCCCCTCCCTTGTCGGTGAATTCGGGACTACTTTCAACCGCTCCTGGGGCATCCGCGGTGAGGCCGCCCCCTTCACCTGGTCCGATCTCGGGGCCCGCCTCACCCCAGCCGCCGGCAGCCGCGACTTCATCCTCAACAGCGTCCCGGGCTACTTCGCCATTAATCTGTTCGGCGACACTACCCTTGTCCGCAATAACTTCCAGTACAAAGGCTCCCTCACATGGATTCGCGGACGACACACCATCAAGTTCGGCCTCGATACCATCCGCCGCCAGTTCAATCTGCCCCACGTGAACACCAACGGCAACGGCGCCTACGCCTTCGGTCAGACCACCGGCGACGGCGCCGCCGATGCCCTTCTCGGACTCCCCAGCAGCTTCTCCCAGTCCGACGGCTTCCGCGTCGAAGTTCGCCAGACCGACTGGATCGGCTTCCTGCAGGACGACTATAAAATCAGCCGCCGCGTCACCCTCAACCTTGGCCTTCGCTATGAACCCTTCCGCCCGTGGGAGGACCAGTGGCTACCCAGTCTGCCTCAGGCCGCCTACTTCGTACCCGGCCAGAAATCTCGCGTCTTTACCGACGCCCCCACCGGCATGCTCTTCTTCGGCGACCCCGGTATCGCCCGGCCCCTCGCTCCCCGCCGCAATCTGCGCGTCTCGCCCCGCCTCGGACTCGCGATCGATCCCTTCGGCGACGGCAAAAGCAGTATCCGCCTCGGCTACGGAATCTTCTACGACAACCTCCTGCCCACCGAGCAGGTCCAGCAACCCGCCAACCTGCCTATGTTCGCCACCGCCATCAACTTCCCCTTCCCGCGTTCCACCGCCGATCCCTACGCTGGCCGTGTCTCCCCGTTTCCCGGACCCTCCCCCAAGCCCGCCAACTTCCCCATCCCGCGCCCGCTCGGCTGGCCCGCCATGGACCCGGCGTTCAACAACCCGTACATCCAGCAATGGAACGTCACCGTCGAACGGCAGATCTTCGGCGCCGCTAACATCCTGCGCGCCACCTATCAGGGTTCGAAGGGCACCCGCCTGCCGCTCGTCTACACGGAAAACGCAGCCCGCTACATTCCCGGCAGCTCTACCCGCGCCAACTTCAACGACCGTCGCCCCTACTGGCCCGACTTCGGCGCCATCCGACTCATGAAGTCCATCGGCAACAGCACCTACCAGGCCGCCATCTTCACCCTCGAACGCCGCTTCTCCCGCGATTGGAGCCTCACCGGCTCCTATACTTGGTCCAAGAGCCTCGATAACGCCATCAACTCGGCCAGTTCCAACTCGGGAGTCATCAATAACCCCTCAAATTGGAACAGTGATCGCGGCCGCGCCGACTCCGATCGCCCGCATGCGCTCGTCGTCTCCTATCTCTGGGACATGCCCCGGCTCAAAAGCTGGCACCCCGTCCTGCGCCATACCCTCGGCGGATGGCAGAACAACGGCATCGTCAGCGCCTACTCCGGCGTTACCTTCTCCATCGCCGCCGGCATCGATCAGTCCCTCACCGCCAATGGCGCCGACCGCGCCGACCTCGCCGGCAACTGGCAGTTGGCCGCCGATCGTCCGAAGGGCGAACAAATCCTCCGCTGGTTTAATCCCGCCGCCTTTGTCCTACCCCGGGAAGGCGCCTTCGGCAACAGCGGCCGCAACAACATGCGCGGCCCTGGCAGCCTCAACGTCGATTGGGGCCTCTTCAAGCAGATCCCGGTCGTCGAAGGACACACGCTCCAATTCCGCACCGAATTCTTCAACCTGTTCAACCGGGCCAATCTCGGACTGCCCAATAGCAACCTCCAGTCCGCCCAGTTCGGACGCATCACCTCTGCCGGCTCCCCGCGCGTCATCCAGTTCGCGCTCAAGTATGTCTTCTAGAAAATGTCCCAACGACTGCTAGGCCAACGCGCCCTCATCACCGGTGGCTCCTCCGGCATCGGTCTCGCCATCGCGCAGGCGTTCCACCGCGAAGGAGCACATGTCATCGTCGCCGATCAGGCACCGCCGCCCGGCGATCTCCCCTTCGCCCCGCTCGATGTCTCCGATTGGACCTCCGTACAAAAGACCGTACACGCTTGCGGAACCATCGACATCCTCGTCAACTGCGCCGGGATCATGCACGTCGGTAAACTCCACGAGGTCGACCCGTACGACTTCGACCGCGTCCAGTCCGTTAACGCCCGCGGCGTCTTTCTCTGCTGCCGCGCGGCCATCGACGGCATGCTCGCCGCCGGCCGCGGCAATATCATCAATCTCGCCTCGGTCGCCTCGCTCATTGCCGTCGAACGCCGCCTGGCCTATTGCGTCAGCAAAGGCGCCGTCCTCGCCCTCACCCGCGCCATAGCCGTCGACTACGCCGCCCAGGGCATTCGCGCCAATGCCATCTGTCCTGGCACCGTCGACACCCCAATGATCCGCGGCTACGTCGAACACTACTTCAGTCATGACGTACCCGGCACCATCGCCGCCCTCCACGCCCGCCAACCCGTCGGCCGCATGGGCCGCGCCGAAGAGGTCGCCAGCTTGGCCGTCTATCTCGCCAGCAACGAAAGCACCTTCCTGACCGGCGCCGCAATCCCCATCGATGGAGGATGGACCGCCAAGTGAAAATCACTCGCTTATCCTGGGCCGTCCTCGAGGCCAACTACGACTGGACGATCGTCCGCATCGACGCCGCCGGCGGCCTCTACGGCCTTGGTGAAGCCTACATGGGGCCGGGGCTCACCACCATCCTCGACGAGTTGCGTCCCCTCGTGCTCGGCGCCGACGCCGCCCAAATCGAACAGATCGTCCGCAAACTGCGCGGCTGCACCGTCCATGCCTCCCCCGGCGTCTGCTTCCACGCCATCGCCGGAATCGAAGCCGCGCTCTGGGATCTCCTCGGCAAAGCCTGGCGGCAGCCCGTCTGGAAACTGCTCGGCGGACAGTTCCGTCAACGCGTCCGCGTCTACGCCGATTGCCACGCCGGCGATGCGCTCGACAGCATGAACGCCGTGCTCCAATCGCGCACGCCCTTCTGGACCGGCGCCCGGGACAACGCCCCCGCCGCCGTCAGCCTCAAACACCACGGCTGGAATCCCGCCGAAACACACTTCCCTCCACCGGACCGCTATCGCACCCGCGCCCGGGAAATGGCCAACCGCGGCTTCACCGCCTTGAAGTTCGATGCCGACATCCCCACCCCCCTGCCCACCGACAACTACAACCGGTCCCTGCGCCGCGAAGAGATCGATTTCGTCCTCGAACGCCTGCGCGCCGTTCGCGCCGAAATCGGCCCCGGTGTCGACCTCGCCGTCGACTGCCACTGGAACTACGCCACGCCCGATGCCATTCAACTCGGCCGCGCCCTCGGCGAACTCGATCTGCTCTGGCTCGAAGATCCCGTCCCCCCGGAAAGCGTCCGCCAACTGCGCGCCGTACAGAACAGCGTGCCCATGCCCATCGCCACCGGCGAGAACCACTACCTGCTCACCGACTTCCTCCGCCTCCTCGAAGAGGGAGGCGTCCGCCTCCTCGCCCCGGACATCCAGAAGATCGGCGCCCTTGATCTCAAAGCTCTCTCCCGCCTCGCCGACGCCATGGCCACCAGCCTCACCATCCACAACATCAGCGGCCCCATCGGAACCGTCTTCTCCGCCCACGTCTGTGCTACCATCCCCAACTTCCTCGCGCTCGAATGGCACGGCGCCAGCGTCCCGTTCTTCGACCACCTCTGCGGCGCCCCGATCGACCGGGGCTTCATCCCCCTCACCGACGCGCCAGGCCTGGGGATTACACTCAACGAAGATACGGCCAGGCGCTACGCCAAGCCCGGAGAGGAGTTTTTCTAAATGATCTTCGCCGCCCTTTTCCTGCTCGCCGCCGCCGTGCACGAAGTCCAGCCCGGCCAGAACGCCCAGTCCATCGTCGACGCCGCCAAACCCGGAGACCGCATCGTCTTTCGTCCCGGCGTTCACCTGCAGAAACTCGGCCGCCACCGGTCCATGGTCTACATCGACAAGCCTCTCGATATCGAACTCGAAGCTGGTGCGATCCTTCGGCTGGCCGACCGGCAATCGGAACTCGAACCGGAACCCGAAATCACCACCGATCACGGCGCGCCCAAATCCATCGACGACTTTGCTGTGGGCGGCAGTTATGATCGCGCACTCGGCGAGGTCATCTACACCATCCGCATCGACGGTGAAGGAACCTTTTCCTGGGGCAGTACCGCCTCGACCCGGTACGCCGCCACCAACGCCGGCCTCGACGTCCAGCATCTCAAAGTCCCCATCACCGGAGACTGGCAGGAACTCAGCCACGGTGTACAAGTCCGCTTCCCCAGCAAACGCGGCTACAGCGTCGGCAGCCTCTGGTTCCTCTCCTTCGACGGGCCGGAGGCCTATGGCATCCGCATCGGTCACGGCACCCAAGCCGGGTACATCGATGGCGTCCGCATCTTCGGCCGGGGGACCATCGATCTGAACAACCGCAACAACGCCCAGCCCAGCGGTCTTGTCAAGAACATCAACGCCTGTGTCCTCGTCCACGGTCGTGTCCGGAACGTCAGTATCGAGGGCATCACCATGACCAACACCATGCGTTCCGTCATGCTCTACGGCGAACACACCGGTAAGTTCCTGCAAGGCGGCGCCGTGGGCCCCGGCGAGAGCTTCGATGCCGAAAACATCTCCATCCAGCAAACCCGCACCATCAACCCCGGCGGCAGCGGCTACCTCCTTGGTCACCCCTCCCATCGCGGTTGGCTGCGCAAGGTGCGCTGTAACTTCAACTACATGGAGACGGCCACCACCTCAATCGAACCCAACTTCCAACTCGACCAGTACGAAGTCATCGGCAACGTCATCAAAAGCGCCGGCCACGCCATTCACTGCTGGCGTCGGTCCACCAACGGAATCGTCGCCGATAATGTCCGCATCGACGATCCCAGCGGCAAAAAGGTCGTCATGACCGGTTCACCCGGCGCGTGGCAGCCGTCTGAAAACATCCTCATCCGCGGCAACCGGAACCACTTGAGCGACCCCCTCGGCCCCTGGGCCAATGTCGCCGGCGGCCAGGACAACCGCGCCACCGGCCCCTTCGCGGTCGTCACCGGCGGCCAGGCCAGCACGGCCGCGGCGCCCTACTCCCGCGCCCACGGCCACCAGGCCCGCGCCAAACGCCCGGGAGAAGATGCCCTCGCCGCCGGCGCCTTCCAGTCCCCCGGCGATGCTCAGACCAGTCTCCTTGTCGCCCGGGCGATCACCAAGGACAATGCCACCGTCGAACTCCGCCCGGGCTCCGGAGAAATTACACTGGAGCCGGACTCCACCATCGCCTTCCGGATTCTCGCCGTGGCCCACCCCGAAGCCGGCGCCGAACCAGCCGGCTTCGAACTCGTCGGTCTCGCCTCCCGCTCGAGCGCCGGCGTTACCGTGCAACTGCAGCGCAATACGCCCTTGGCCGCCTCCGCCGCCTCGCTCTCCGTCACCGGCGGAACGCACCTGCGGATCCAGGCCCAGGGCGTGCCTGGGGCAACCCTCCGCTGGGTCGCCCGCATCGAACTGGCCGAATCCGGCCGGCTGCGCTGATCGCGCTGGCCGTATTCAAGCAGAACGTTCCCGTCCTGGCGCCGCCAGGGCAAGTTGATTCAACAGATCCGGCGGCAAAACAAATGGCCGCTCTGGGCCCGATACAGGACCGATCCGACCGGAGACCCGGCAATTCTCTACACGTCCCCTATGCTGTTCGTGTAACGGTCGCTGATCCGAATCAGCGGCACAATCGGCTGCGTGGGGTGCCGTTTGCGGGGCCGCAAAGGGTACGTGCTCATTTTTCGCTTCACGCCGCGCGGGTTGATCCGGTTGCGGCTCGACACACACCGTTCCTGTAAGATCGCAAACGCGTCGTGGCAAGGGTTCGGTGCCGGAGTTACGGCACCGTCACAGACTCCTCGCGCTCGAACAACTCGAGCCAGCAGTCGAAGTTGTAGGCAATCATGCTGAGCTGCAAGTGGCTCGCGTTCATCGCCCTTTGCCCGGACGGATGCGCCGTCAATCCAATGTCGTTGTTGGACTCTTTGATCAGATTCTCGACCGCCGCGCGCTTGCTAGAGAACGCCACCACCTCGCCCGGACTCCACTTTTTGCTGCTCATGCTCGTCACAAACACGCGATACCGGCAAGCCAGGCCATCGAACAGTCCAATCTGATCCGGATCTTCCGTTGCCGGTTCCGGCTCATCATAGCGCAGGCCCACAAACCGTTATTCCCGATCCCAACCCTCCGGCCGATAGCGGAACTGGCACTCAAAATCCGCGTCCGTATCGGGCGAGGGCTGCCATTCCGCTACCTGCAACTCGCCCAGCAACCGCTCCGTCTTCCGGGCGACGATCACGAGCTCGCAGTTCCAGTACGCGTAGGCCTTCACCGCCTTCCAGCAGTAAAAGGTCGCATCGGCCCTGGCCCGGATGACCTCGACCGTCTTTGGCAACGTCTCCATCACCTTGGCCAGATGGCGGGCGATCGATTCCCCGCTCGGCTTGTCGCCATTCTGCAAGACGCCTCCCGCCTACTCCCGCGTATTGGCGATAGAAGCTAACATCGGCTGCCAACTGGAGCTGATAGCCAGGTTTGTATAGTCAGGTTCGCCCCTGTTCTTGCGGTTGTAACTCACCCGGCCGACCATCTGGTCTCCATACAGCGTATGCACCGAGGTATCGGTGTCGAGTGTTGCCTCTTTCAGTCGTACATTGGCGGCGGCCTGGACCCGTTCCCGCAGTCGGGCATTCAGTTGTCCCCCCACCTTCTCCCAAGCTTCCTGCAAGGAAAAGCCTGCGAACAACTCGTTTGCTGTCAGCAGAAGAACTGAGGCACGGGAGCCTCGGCGATCGATCATCTTCTCGCGGCCCCACAATGCAAAGCGTGATATCCGGTTAATCTCCTCGGTGGATAGGTTTTTGGCCGGCTTCATAGTTGAAAAGACTATGACCGAACCTGGGAAGTCTCAGCCAAGAGTTTGATCCGATCAACGTCATCGACTTTGAAGGTGTCACGTCCAGGACGCTTAGCCTCGCCGAAAACAAGATCGGTTGCATAGTCGCAACCGAGCAACTGTTCTCGCTGGCACCAGACGACGAAATCCGCTTCCATAGATTTGGCAGTCGGTGGCGAAGGGCTCTCGAAAATCATCAGGCGATTCTTCTCCACCTCCCCGGCGCAAGAGCTGGGTGCTTCCTGTCGTTGTTCCTCAAAGGCGCCCCGGGTCAGCTTCCCTCCACCCACCTCCAGATCCGTTCCGGTCCCCCCATTCTCATCCTTCGCTGGCGCCGCCACGCCAGCCCGACATGACGATTCACAACCCATCGGAATTTTTTCCCCCAATAACCACGGGCCTCCCACGACACCCTCGTCCGGATTCCCCCCGCCCCCCTGCCACCATCAAAGCATCCCCATCAAAGGATCGAAAAGAGAACCTATCCCCGTGCCCAACCAACCACCCAATCAACCGGCCTCTGTCGCCCCATTCGCTACCCGTCCGCATGCGGCCTGCCCGGCGGCCGCGCTTTGGCGGGGCGTCGAACCCCGCCCAAGCGCCGGGTGCACCCATCCCGCGGGTATGTATATGACGCGCGCGCACGCCACGCGCGCCGGCGGAAGGAAGAACCCAGGAAGTATCACAAAAGGAAGCACTTATCCGTTCGGTTCTTTCAAATTCCGTACCCAACAGAAC
>JADCJL010000183.1 GCA_020247055.1 Acidobacteriaceae bacterium
GCCCGCCGCGTTTTGCGCTCTTACCAGGAAAAAGTACGTAGTGCTGGGCCGAAGATTCGTCACCCGAGCGGTGGTCAACGTAGCCGTTGGGCCAAGGTCGGTGTAGGCCGCCGCGCCAGCCTCGGCCATACTGAGGCGGATCGACGACGCATCCGTGGCGTTGTTGGTCCAGGTCAAGGAGACATCGGTCGATGATAGGGCGGTTGTCCGCAGATTTGTGGGAGCCAGAGGGGGCGCGGCCAGCGTCGTCGCTGCGGCTTCGCTAGAGTAGGGCGAAACCCCCGAGGCCGTCTCCACTCGCATCCGGTATGTATAAGCCGTGGAGGCAGTCAAGCCCTGGTCCTCCCATGTGGAAACGGTCGCTGGTGGCCGACTGATCTCCGCATACTGGCCCCCGGTGCCTCGCCGCTCTATGATGAAGCGTACTACTCCGGTGGCTACGGTGGACCAGTTTAGCCTGATTTGGGAGGAGGTGAGAGCATTCGCTTGCAGTATCGGGGCCGGAATGATCGCCGCGGGCGTGGTGGCGGAGGCTTCCTCCGAATAGGGGGATGGGCCGCTGGCATCGAAGGCCCTTAGTCGATAGCGGTACTTTGTCGCCGGAGCGACCGTCGCATCCTGAAAGCTGCGAACAGTTGCCGGGATGGTTGCCGCTAAGGGAGAAAACGCCTCCCCTGTTTCGGCACGTCTCTCAATCGCAAACCCAGTCACGGAGGCGCCCGCAGCGGACCACATCAAGTTGATCTGCGTGGGACCCGCCGCAATGGCGCGGACGTCGCTCGGGGCCGACGGCCGGATTGCGTAAAGCACCCCAACGGGAACGGAGAAGGCGGAAACGCCTTCGGCATTTTCTGCCGCGACGCGGTATTCATACTGTACGCCGCTGATCACGGAGCTATCGACAAAAGCGCGGGCGGTCGAGCCGACAATTCCGATCTGCGAAAAGCCGCCAAGGGGGGCGATCCGTCTCTCGATCCGGAATTGCGATGCGCGGGTGTCTGCCGCCACCCAACTTACCCTGATCTCATTTGAACCAGGGGTGGCGGTCACACTTTGGGGGATTCCAGGGCGGGAGACGGCACTGCCAGCCACGGCCATGGTAACCCCGGGTTGGCTGTAGGATTCGCCGATTTGAACTTCCAAGGGGAGGCTCCCTCCAAACTCAAGATCCGAGGGAACGACAACGTTCAGTTGGGCAAAGCCGCGAACATTTCCGGGCGCGGCGCCCGCATATAAAACCTGCGCGGGGCGGCCGCCAATGGACACCTGTACCGTCTCGCGGGTTCTGGCCGCTTCCCATGCAATCGCGCCATCCGCACCAGCGGGCTCCGTGATCCCTTCGCCGGTGAGGAAGATCGACACGTATGATCCCGGCAGCGCGGGGTCCGAACTGGAGTTTGCTCTCCCAGTCGAATTCAATACCGCGCCTTGCCCTTTTCCTGACGAGTCAACCGTAAAGACTCCGGGAGAGGACCGCGCAACGGAACGGGTAAACGGCGACGAACTGCCGTCGGGCGTCGTCACGCGAACCTGGGTGCTCCCTCGGCCACTCAGTCCGTACGGGACAATCGCCCCGACCTGCATTTGCGAGACATAGAGGAGCGGAGCGGGAATTCCATCAAACGTAACCTGCGTGCCCGCAAGGGTTTGGGCGACTCTGCCGTGCTCGTCCAGTTGCAGGGAGGCTAGAGCGGAAGGCCCCAGGCGAATTCCGAAGATGGCCACCATTTGCCCCGGTGCGATAGGACCAGCTGAGTAGCTGGCGGCGTTGACCACTGTCGTTACAAATGGTTGAGCATTCGCTCCTACTGGGGACAAAACCGCGACAAGGACAGATGTCACACGAAGGCCTATCGCAATAAGTCCGTAGTTCATGATACTCACCGATAGTTGATCCATCGACAAAAGAAAACTCGCACGATAGGTCTCCTTACGAGTTTTTATTTCTCAGTAATTCGCAGGCATGGCGTTTCCTGTTGCTGGCCCAAACTTCACCTGCTGCCGCCAGCAAGCCTGTTCTTGCGTCGGAGAATATCCGCACAAAGCTACGGATATTCAATGCTAAGGGATTTACCTCAGGCGCCTGCTGACGTATCGCCCCCTAAGCTAAGTGAAATCGAAAGGGGGTTTGGTCGGTCGACTCATTTAGTTATCTCCGGACCGACAGAGCAGGGCCAGAGACGTGGCCGGTGAGTTTTCACGGAGAAAGGACGATGCGATCCGATAAATAAGCGGGTGATGCGTCGACGGGAGCCCGGCCGAACCCACCCAGTATGGGTCGGTTCTGTTGACGATGCGCATGTGCTGGCGATGCTTTGGGTCGATCTTTTGTTGCCAGCTTAAGCGGGCAGGAGAAATTGGAGGTGAGCGGGGCTGTTTCGTTCTGGAAATGCGGCTTGGACCATTCGAGATCCCAGTTTCCAACGCAGTTTTTCGAGGCCGCCGGGCTGGAAGGCCATGGCTGGTACTGAGGCCCGGCAGCGTCTTCCTCCGAGCACACCAGTAGCTTGTAGTTTTCGAGGCCACTTGACCCGGTTCAATCCGCAGGCCATCGCCCACAACGCTAAAAATTTAGCGGAGTAAAGCCCGGCCCGGAGTTAGGCGACCATTCCTAGCGCCGCTTGGCGCGCTGGATGGTCTCTAGGGACGGGCAATAGAAGCGGCGTAGTGAATCGTTTTCAACGTTTCGATGAGGTGTTCCGTCGGGTTCTGTGGGAACTGGTGCGTCGAACGGATGCCGGGTCGGAAGCTGGGGTTGGTTGCGTTGCCATTTGCCGACTGGCTGCTCCTTCACTCTGGTCTTAAGAATCGATGCTTGCGGACTCGAGGGTAGGGGGGTGTCAGGGCTTGGGGTCCTGCGGGCGGCCGACGAGGGGCTTTTTCTTTTCGCGCCAGTCCTTCAGACCGCAGGCGGCGGCGACTTTATAGCCGGCTTTGGTGAGCATGTCCGCGGCACGCGCGGCGCGACCTCCGCCGTTTCACACCGTCAGGATCGTTCTGTCCCGGGGGACTTCGGCGAGGCGCTTTTCCAGTTCGCCAAGGGGGATGTTGACGTAGCCCTTGAGCGCACCGAGTTCGGCAATCTCCTTCGGCTCGCGGACGTCGAGGTAGAAGAGATTCGACTGTTCCTTCACGAACTTTTCGAGCTCTTCGGCGTCGGTGATTTTGCGGACCGTGGAGTCCTGAGCGAAGGTGGAGAGTGCGGCAAACAACAGAGTGACCAGCCGTTTCATACTCCGAGTGTATCCTGACAAGCAGGGGAGCGTTATGGGCCGTCCCCCAGCATTTGACCGGCAGACAGCGATCGGGTGCGGCTCCCTTTGTATCCGGAGTTGGACCGGACGCCACGGGGCGGCGGAGCGCCGCGCTGGCGACGCGCCGCGACCGTCTGCGTTCCGTCGACCGTGACGATGCTGATCTGGCCGACCCACGCGGTGTGCGCCGCGGCGAAAGTATCCCTGGGTGGCGTGAGCTTCTCGGGAGTCGCGGGATGAATTCGGGCTGGTTGCTTTCCGGACGGGCGCTACCGTCGAGGCGTCATGGGGCCGGAGGGCGCATGCGGGGCCCTGACGCCGGCTTACGATGCGGAATTACTCAGAACTTCCTTCAAGCGGTGGAGGTAGTTGCCATCGCGCGGGCGAAGGCCCGGCGTGTCCTTTCGAGGAACTCGCGCACAACGGACTCGCTTCGGCCCGGCAGGAGGGGCGAGTTCCTCGCCCGTTGGCGCCGGGCCTGCGCGGCCTGTGCGCTCTTCTTGA
>JADCJL010000184.1 GCA_020247055.1 Acidobacteriaceae bacterium
CGCCGGACTTCTTGGCGACGGCGTCGGTGAGCGTGACCAAGTCGCCGGTGAATCTGATTGATCTGCCGTATGCGGTGCAGGTGATTCCGAAGGCGCTGCTCGAAGACCGGAACATACAGGACGTTAAAGACCTGTACCGCAACATCAGCGGGTTGACCGATTCGCCGTATTCGGCGATGACGCTGCGCGGGTTCACGCAGCGGGAGGTGCTGTTCAACGGGGTGCGGGGTAATCCATACGGGAGTTTGGATAACGACATCAACGACGCGGGGTTTTCGACCAGCCAGGGGCGGTTGACGAACGTGGAGTTTGTGGAGGTTTTGAAGGGACCGGCGGGGGTGTTGTTCGGCGGGGGCGAGCCGGGCGGGGTGGTGAACTTCGTGACGCGGAAGCCGCGGCAGGCGCCGGCCGGGGAGGTGAGTTTCCGGGCGGGTTCGTTTGGGCAGCGGGGCGGGCACGGGGAGGCGACCGGGCCAGTGGGGCGAATGAAGAATCTGTTTTACCGGGCGGCGGCGTACGGGGAGGACCGGCGGATTTTCCGCTACAACTCCGGCAGCGAGAATCTGCATTTGGCCGGGGGGTTGTCTTGGCGGGCGGGCGAGGCGACGTCGGTGGGATTCGAATATGAGTACATCGACCAGAATCTGCTGGCGCACCGGTTGCGCGGCGTTCCGGTGAACGCGGCGGGGACGTGGCTGGCGGCGCGGGAGTGGACAGCGAGCGAGCCGACCGACCGGAGCGAGTTGCAGGCGCGGGTATTTCAGACGCGCGTCGACCACGCCTTTACGTCGACCTTCCGAACCGATGTGAGCCTGCGGTTTTTGAACTACGACCGGCCGGAGCGGTACCACGAACCGCGGGGTATCAACGCCGACGGGCGGACGATGCGGCGGGAGTACCGGGACCAGTTCCGGGGCAACCAGGACGTGGGCTTGACGGCGAACTTCTATAACCGCGCGGGACGGCATAACCTCACTTGGGGCGCCGAGTTCGTGCGGCAGGACTGGCGGGGGCGGTACGGTACGGCGCGGGAGGCCGAGCGGGGCGGGCCGGTGGTGGGGATGGACCTGCTGGCGCCGGTATACGGGCGGAGCGTGTTTCCGCCGATTGCGGCGGGGGCGTATACGAACCAGTCGGTGGTGGCCAACCGGATGGGTTTCTTCGGGCAGGACCAGTGGGAGTTAACGCCGCGGCTGCAGGTGCTGCTGGGGGGACGGGTGGAGCGGTTTACCGATGACGGGCGGGCCGGGGCGCTGCCGCTGCGCAACGAGGTTGCGGCGATGACGGGGCGGGCGGCGGCGGTGTACCGGATTTTGCCGTCGCTGTCGGCGTTTGCGAGTTTTTCGAACTCCTTCAACCGAGCGCCGTCACTGGCGCAGACGCCGCTGGCCAACGGGCCGCACGACCCGGAGCGGGGGCGGCAGTTCGAGGCCGGCCTCAAGAATGTGTTCAGTGGCGGTCGCGTGCTGTTGAACGCCTCGTGGTTTCGGATTCAGAAGAGCAACGTGCTGCGGCTGGACCCGGCGTTTGGCCCGAACGGGGACAATTTCGCCGCGGTGTTTCCGATTGGGCGAGTGCGGAATCAGGGCGTAGAGCTCGACGTGACCGGGCGGGTGACGAAGGATTTGAGCGTGGTGCTGAATTACGCGCTGCTCGACAGTGAGATTCTGGCCGACCGCTTTACGCCCGCGGCAGTAGGGCGGGCGCTGCCGAACGCGGCGCGGCACTCGGGCGGGGTTTTTCTGCGCTACGACGTGGCGCGGACGGGGACGGGGATCCACCTGGGCAGCGAGTTCCGGGGGCGGCGGTTTGAGCCCTACGCCGGATTTGCGGCCGACCGGTATGCGATTTTGGATTTCGGGATCTTTCAGAAGATGGGTAAGCGCCTGGAGTTGCGACTACAGTTAGACAACGCGTTCGACCGGCTGTACGCCACGGCGAGCCTGTTTGCGGCGCGCGCGGGCAACGTGCCCGGGGCGCCGCGGACGGCGACGGTGGCGCTGCACTTCCGCACGGGGCGGACGAACTAGTGCAACGGCAGCGGGAGACGGCGATCGACCTGCTGCGCGGCCTGGTGATGGTGATCATGGTGATTGATCACACGCAGGAGTATCAGGCGGGTCCGGGCCGGGGGCTGGTGACGGACCCGATGAACCTGGCGGTGACGCCGGGAATCGTCTATTTCTGGCGGATTCTGGCGCATTTTTGCGCGCCGTGTTTCACGCTGCTGATGGGGATGAGCGCGGCGATCAGCGGGGCGTCGAGCGGGAAGCTGGTGAGGCGGGGGCTGGTGCTGCTGGCGCTCGAGGCAACGGTGATGAACTGGGCGTGGACGTTCAATCCGCTCTGGCACCGGTATTTTTTTCAGGTGATTGGCGCGTTGGGGTGCGCGATGATAGCGCTGGCCGGGGCGCGGCGGTTTTCTGCGTCCGTGGTGGCGGGGGTGGGGGTGGCGCTGGTGGCGGGGCATAACCTGTTTGACGGGGTGCACTTCGCGGCGGGGACGGCGGGGCATTGGGTTTGGTCGCTGTTGCACGAGAAGAACTTGCTGGCGTTGGGGGGCGGGTTCGAGGTGCGAACGACCTATCCGATTGTGCCGGTGGTGGGATTGGCGTTGTGCGGCTATGCGCTGGCGCCGCTCTATACGGGGCGGAGCCGCTGGGTGGAGAGGCTGGGCGGGGTGGCCTGCGGCGCGTTTGTGGTGCTGCGGGCGACGGGCGTTTATGGCGACCCGCACGGGTGGGACGGGAGTGTGGCTTCCTTCTTCAACGTGACGAAGTATCCGCTGTCGCTGCAGTTTGTGTTGATGACGGTGGGGCCGGCGCTGCTGTTCCTGGCCTGGGGACGGGGGTGGAGGCAGGCGCAGTTGGAGCAGTTGGGGCGGACGGCGATGTTTTTCTACATCGGGCATCTGGTGCTGCTGCACGCGGCGGCGTTGGGCGTGGCGGTGGGGATGGGGTGGCCGATTGATTTGGCGGGGCGGTTTGGCGGGATTCCGGAGCAGATGGGATTTCCGGTGTGGGCGACGGCGCCGCTGGCGGGGTTGGCCATCGCGGTGCTGTATCCGTGGTGCCGATGGTATGAGCCGCGGCGGTGGCGATATCTGTAAGATGGCGGGATGATGGAGTTGACGGCGGGAGAGTTGGCGCCGCTGCTGCGGGCCAAAAAGATCTCTCCGGTAGAGCTGGTGCGGGCCTCGCTTGCGCAGATTGAGCGGCTGAATCCGCGGGTGCAGGCGTTTTTGACGGTGACCGGGGAGCGGGCGCTGGCGGCGGCGCGGCAGGCCGAGGAGGAGATCCGGCGGGGGCGCTACCGGGGGCCGCTGCACGGGATTCCGTACGCGCCGAAGGACATTCTGGCGACGAAGGGGATCCGGACGACGAACGGGTCGCGGGCGACGGCGGAGTGGGTGCCGGAGTATGAATCGACGGTGACGGAGCGGCTGGAGGCGGCCGGGGCGATTCTGGTGGGGAAGTTGAATCTGTTGGAGTTCGCGATGGGAAGCGGGCAGCGGGGGCTGGTGGCGCCGGCGCGGAATCCGTGGAGTTTGGCGCACTCGCCGTCGGGGTCGTCGAGCGGGTCGGGGGCGGCGCTGGCGGCGCGGATGGTGCCGTTGACGGTGGGGACGGACACGGGCGGGTCGATTCGGGGGCCGGCCAAGAGCTGCGGGGTGGTGGGGTTGAAGCCGACCTACGGGCGGGTGAGCCGGCAGGGGGTGACGACGCTGAGCTGGACGCTGGACCACGTGGGGCCGATGGCGCGGACGGTGGCGGACGTGGCGGCGCTGCTGGCTGGGATGACGGGGGCGAAGGCGCGGCGGCCGGCGGGCGAGGGGGTGAAGGGGCTGCGGGTTGGGTGGGTGGAGGGGTATTTGTGGGAGAACGTGGAGCCGGCGGTGGGGGCGGCGCTGCGGGCGGCGATGGAGCTGCTGGAGCGGATGGGGGCGGTGCGGGTGGGGGTGCAGGTGGCGCATGCCGAGATGGCGACGCCGGCGTTGGGGGTGATTCTGGGGGCGGAGTCGGCGAGCGTGCATGAGGAGCGGCTGCGGGAGTCGGCGGCGTTGCTCGATCCGCTGGTGCGGGAGCGTCTGGAGGCGAACTCGCTGTATTCGGCGATGGATTACATCAAGGCGCTGCGGGTGCGGACGGTGTTGCGGGAGGAGATGCGGCGGGTGTTTACGCGGTGCGACGCGGTGCTGCTGCCGGCGGGCAATCCGGCGCCGCTGCTCGAGCAGGAGGTGGTGGAGACAGATCTGCCGCCGGCGGTGCCGCGGCCGGCGCGGCCGGACCCGTTTAACCTGGCGAACCTGACGGGGATTCCAGCGCTGGTGCTGCCGTGCGGGTTTACGGCGGGGCCGCCGGCGCTGCCGATGGGGCTGCAGTTGTGGGGGCGGCCGCACGGGGAGGCGACGCTGTTCCGGATTGGGCAGGCGTATCAGGAGGCGACGGATTGGCATAGACGGCGGCCGGCGATTTTGGGCTGAGAATCTGGCTGACGCGCGGCGACTATCGACTGGATGCTCGCGACGAAGACAGAGGCCTGCCCGGTTTGCCGATCGGCGGCGTATGCCCGGGAAGTGGAACGGTTTGGGGAGTTTCGGGGGATGGAGTGCGGGCGGTGTTCGCTGCAGTACACCGACCCGCTGCACTATGACGAAGCGGCCTACCGGCGGGCGTACTCGACGGATGCGGGCTCGGAGGCGGCGTACGTGCCGAGTGTGCAGTGGGCGCGGGAGTTATCGGCCGGCGGGGAGGAGGCCGAGTGGCTGATCAGCGCGGCGCAGCGGCGGGCGCTAGCGATTTTGGAGGGGGAGTTGGGGCCGGGGGCGCCGGTGCTGGACGTGGGATGCGGGACGGGGTGGTTTCTTGTCTGCGGGCGGCGGCGGGGTTGGGAGATGAGCGGGTTGGACGTGGGGGAGAGCAACGTGGCGGTGCTGCGGGAGAAGGGATTTCGCTGCGCGACGGCGGAGGTGGGGGCGTATCCGGCGGGGTGGCCGGAGCCGGGGGCGGTGACGCTGTTTGAAGTCCTTGAGCATTTGCCGGATCCGCTGGGGTTTCTCGCCGAGGTACGGCGGCGATTTCCGGAGGCGCCGCTGCTGCTTTCCGTGCCAAGTCCGCGAAGGTGGACGCGGCTGGGGGGGGAGCGCGACTTGGCCGATTGGCCGCCGAATCATTTGACGCGTTGGACGCGGGAGAGTTTGGAGCGGGCGCTGCGGCAGGTGGGTTACGGCCAGGTGCGGACGGAGTATCCGCCACCAGACGGGCGGGAGTTTGCGCAGGTCGGCTTGCGGGGGATTTTGCGGACGCGGGGGGAGGGGCGGCGCGGCGGGGAGGCGGCGGCGCTGCTGCCGGAGGCGGGGGCGCTGCCGCCTTTGGGAGAGGCGATGGCACGGTGGCGCTGGAAGCGGCGGGTGGGCGAGCCGTTGTCGTGGGTGTTCCGGGCGATGGGGTGGTCGGCGATTTCGATTCTGGCGGTGGCGCGGCGGTAGGACGGAACGGCGTAGGATAGGCGCATGGGTACTCTGCGGGGCAAGACGTTGTTCATTACGGGGGCGAGCCGGGGCATTGGCCTGGCGATTGCGTTGCGGGCGGCACGGGACGGGGCAAATATCGTGATCGCGGCCAAGACCACCACGCCGCATCCGAAGCTGCCTGGGACGATCTATACGGCCGCCGAGGAGATTCGGGCGGCGGGGGGGCGGGCGCTGCCGGTGGCGGTAGACATCCGCGAGGAGGAGCAGGTGCGGGCAGCCGTCGAGGCCGCGGCGGCGGAGTTCGGCGGCATCGACATTCTCGTCAACAACGCGAGCGCCATTTCACTCACGCCCACGGCGGAGACCCCGATGAAGCGTTTCGATCTGATGATGGGGATCAATACGCGGGGCACGTTTCTGTGCACGCAGCAGTGCCTGCCGCATCTGCGGCGGGCGGCGAATCCGCAGGTGCTGATGATTTCGCCGCCGCTCGATCTTTCGCCGCGGTGGTTCGGCCCGCACGTGGCGTATTCGATCGCCAAATACGGGATGAGCCTGTGCGTGCTGGGCATGGCCGAGGAGTTTCGGCCGTGGGGAATTGGCGTGAACGCGCTGTGGCCGCGGACGATTATCGCCACGGCGGCGCTGCAGGTGATTCCGGGCGCTCCCGTTGAACGGGCGCGGAAGCCGGAGATTATGGCCGACGCGGCGTGGCAGGTGCTGACCGGGGAGAGCCGGGCGCGGACCGGGGAGTTTCTGCTCGACGAAACCGTGCTGCGGGAGGCCGGGGTGAGCGATTTCGAGCCTTATGCGGTGGACCCGGAGCAGGAGCTGGTGACGGATCTGTTCGTGTAGCGGCTACCGGGCGGGCGAGCGGCTCAGCTCCCATTTGGCGATGCTTTCGAGGTGCACCTCGTCCGGGCCGTCGGCGAGGCGGAGCGTGCGAGCGTTGGCCCACCAGGCGGCGAGCGGAAAATCGGGCCCGACGCCGGCGCCGCCGTGGACCTGGACGGCGCGGTCGAGCACGCGAAGGGCGACGTTGGGGGCGACCACTTTGATAGCCGCGATTTCGGTGCGGGCGGCTTTATTGCCGACGGTGTCCATGAGATACGCGGCTTTGAGGGTAAGCAGGCGGGCCTGTTCGATTTCAATGCGGGAGTGGGCGATTTCAGCGCGGAGCGAGCCCATTTCGGCGAGCGGGCGGCCGAAGGCGACGCGGCTTTTGGCGCGGCGGCAGAGGTATTCGAGGGCGCGTTCGGCGACGCCGAGCAGGCGCATGCAGTGGTGGATGCGGCCGGGGCCGAGGCGCCCCTGCGCGATTTCAAAGCCGCGGCCTTCGCCGAGCAGGAGGTTCGCGGCGGGGACGCGGACGTTGGTGAAGGAGAGCTCGCCGTGGCCGTGGGGCAGATGGTCGTAGCCGTAGACGGACAGGAGCCGCTCGATGCGGACGCCGGGCGTCGCGAGCGGGACGAGGATCATGGACTGCTGCTCGTGACGGGGGGCGGCGGGGTTGGACTTGCCCATGAAGATGGCGAGTTTGGCGCGGGGGTCGCCGGCGCCGGTGGTCCACCATTTGCGGCCGTTGAGAATGTAGTCGTCGCCGTCGCGGACGATGGTCGAGGCGATGTTGGTGGCGTCGGAGGAGGCGACATCGGGTTCGGTCATGCAGAAGACCGAGCGGATTTCGGCGTTGAGCAGGGGGGTGAGCCAGGCGGCCTGCTGGGCGGGGGTGCCGTAGCGGGCGAGGACTTCCATATTGCCGGTGTCGGGCGGGGAGCAGTTGAATACCTCGGGGGCCCAGGGGACGCGGCCCATGATTTCGCACAGCGGGGCGTATTCGAGATTCGACAGGCCGAGTTCGGGGAGGAAGAGGTTCCAGAGACCGGCGGCGCGGGCGCGGGCCTGGAGGTCCGGCAGATGCTCCGGGGTGTAGGCGGGCTCGAGGGGATAGACGTGTTCGTCCATGAAGGCCTGGAGGCGGGCCTGCCAGGCGAGGGAGGAGGGGGTGGGAGCGAAGTTCATCGGTGGGTACGCCATCCTGGATCGGGGAGATGAGGGGTGCTGTTAAAGGTCTGGAGATGGGGTTGGCCGTGGTGGCGGCGGAAGGTGGTGAGCGAGGAGTTGAGCAGGGCGCCGGCGAAGCGGAAGGGGTTGGGGGCTTCGATGGCGAAGGTGACGCAGAGGGCGATGGGGGTGGCCGAGGTGGAGATGAGGATGTGGCCGTCGGGGAGGGCGGCGAAGGCTTGGCGGATGCGATGGCAGAAGGCTTCCCAGGTTTCGGCCTCCGAGGGGAAGCGGCCGTCAACCCAGGCGTGGATGACGGCGATGTCGGCGGCGGTCCAGCGGCGGTGAACGGGGTTGAGGGGGTCGGCGGATTCGGCGCGGAGCTGTTCGTAGGCGGCGGCGAAGGTGGGGTCGACGGCGGCGAGTTGGGGGGCGAGGGAGCGGTAGACGGCGTCGAGGTCGAACTCGTTCCAGGCGGGGAGGACGGTGGGCGGGGGTAGGGATGGGCAGCCGGCGTGGAGGAGCTGGGCGGTCTGCTGCTGGCGTTCGAGGGCGCCGGTGAGGAAGAGGTCGCAGGGATGGTCCTGGGTGGCCAGGTAGGCGCCGAGGCGGCTGGCCTGTTCGCGGCCGAGGGGGGAGAGGGTGTCGTAGACGTGCCGGGAGCCGGCCTGGCCGTGGCGGACGAAGGTGAGGGTGCTCATAACAGGGAATGGGCCTCTTCGAGGAGGGCGGCGACGCGTTGGTCGAGGTGGGCGAAGCGGGGGTCGCGGGTCTGGCCGCGGAGCCAGCGGGCGTAGATCTGCTGGAGGATGACGGCGAGTTTGAAGCGGCCCAAGACTTCATGATAGGGCAGATGGAGGAGGCTGCGGCCGGTTTGGCGGGCCCAGGCGGCGGCGAGTTCGGCGCGGGAGAACCAGCCGGAGCCGGGGGCGTGGTCCCAGTAGGTGAGGGTGAGGCCGAGGTCGATGAGGGGGTCGCCGAGGGTGGTCATCTCCCAGTCGAGGACGCCGGTGAGGGTGGCGCCGGTGAGGGTTACGTTGTCGAGTTTGTAGTCGTTGTGGACGAGGGTGGGCGGGGCTTCGGGGGGGAGGTGGGCGGCAAGGTAGTCAAGAACGCGGGAGGCGTCCGGGGAGTGGGGCGTGGCGGCGTGGCGCCAGCGTTCGGACCAGCCGGCGACCTGGCGGGCGACGAAGCCGGCGGGCTTGCCGAGGGAGGCGAGGGCGGGGTCGGTGAGGGGGACGGAGTGGAGTTGGACGAGGGTATCGACGAAGGCTTGGGAGAGGGCGGCGGGGGAGGGGTGGGAGTAGGGTTCGCGGAGGATGAGGCCGGGGCGGGGCTCCATGAGGAAGAAGGGCGCGCCGAGGACGGCGGGATCTTCGCAGAGGGCGAGGGGCCGGGGGGCGAGGGGGAAGTGGGGGTGGACGGCGGAGAGGACGCGGAATTCGCGGGCCATGTCGTGGGCTTTGGGCGGGATGGGGCCATGGGGGGGACGGCGGAGGATGGATTGGCGGCCGTCGGGGGTGGTGAGTTCGTAGGTGAGATTGGAGTGGCCGCCGGGGAACTGGCGGACGGTGAGGGAGGGGACCTGGAGCCAGGCGGCGAGGGCGTCGACGGGGAGCTCTTCGCCGGGGCGGATGGGGGCGGCGCCGGACAGCATCGAAGCTATCGTGTCATATCCTAGGGGATTCATGTCTGCACGACTCTATTTATTGGCGGCGGCGCTGCTGTTTTCGACGGGCGGGGCGGCGATTAAGGCAACGACGCTGTCGAGCTGGCAGGTGGCGAGTTTGCGTTCGCTGCTGGCCGGCGTGGTGCTGCTGGTGCTGCTGCCGGAGAGCCGGCGGGGGTGGAGTTGGCGGGTCGGGATGGCGGGGGTGGCGTATGCGGTGACGCTGGTCAGCTTCGCGGTGGCGACGAAGTTGACGACGGGGGCGAATGCGATTTATCTGCAGTCGACCGGGCCGCTTTATCTGCTGGTGATTGGGCCGGTGTTTTTGCGCGAGCGGCTGCGGCGGACGGATTTGTGGTTGGGGGTGGCGGTGGCGGTGGGGATGCTGCTGTTCTATCTGGACCCGGCGGGGGCGACGGCAACGGCGCCGGACCCGGTGCGAGGGAACTGGTACGGAGCGCTGTCGGGCTTGGGGTGGGGGGTGACGGTGGCGTGTTTGCGGGTGGCGGCGCGGGAGGGGGGTGGGTCGTCGCTGGCGCCGGTGGCGGTGGGGAATCTGCTGGCGTTTGTGGCGGCGTTGCCGATGGCGTGGCCGCTGGCGATGCCGGGGCCGGTGGATTGGGTGGCGCTGGGGTATCTGGGGGTGGTGCAGATCGGGCTGGCGTATTGGTGCCTGACGCGAGGGTTGCGGCAGGTGGCGGCGTTTGCCGCTTCGGCGCTGCTGCTGGTGGAGCCGGCGCTGAACCCGGTGTGGACGTGGCTGCTGCACGGCGAAGCGCCGAGCGGGTACGCGTTGGCGGGCGGTGGGATCATTTTGGCGGCGACGCTCGGGAGCGCGTGGGTGCAGCGCGATCAGAGGTGAGCGAGGAAGCGGGCGATATCTTCGGGCGAGAGGTAGAAGTGGGGGGAGACGCGGAGCCAGCCGGCGCGGGGGGCGGTGAGGAAGCCGGCGTCGCGGAGGCGGGCGTGGGTGAGGCGCGGGTCTTCTTGCGGGTGGCGGAGGCAGACGATGCCGGCGGCCGTGGCGGGGGTGCGGGCCGGGCCCATGAGTTCGTAGCCTTTGGCGGCGGCGCCGGCGGCGACTTCATCGGTACGGGCGGTGACGGCGTGGGCGATGCGTTCGATGCCGACTTCGTTGAGGAACTCGAAGGCGGCGCGGAGGCCGTAGCAGCCGATGGTGTTGAGGGTGCCGGGTTCGTAGCGGCCGGCGTCGGAGCGGAGGGTGAGGTCGCGGCGGCCGTAATCGGCGTGGGAGGCGACGTTGGTCCAGCCGAATTCGACGGGTTCAATTTGGTCCTGGCGGTCGCGCTCGATGTAGAGAATGCCGCAGCCTTCGGGACCGGTGAGCCATTTGTGGCCGTCGGCGGCGAGGGCGTGGATGCGCATGGCGCGGACGTCGAGGGGGAAGGCGCCGAGGCCCTGGATGGCGTCGACGAAGAAGAAGACCTGGCGGCGGTGGCAGATTTCGCCGAGGGCGGCGAGGTCGGCGCGGTAGCCGGACAGGAACTGGACGTAGCTGATGGCGAGGAGGCGGGCGCCGGCGCAGGCGGCGTCGATCTGGTCGAGGGGGGCGTCGGGCGCGAGCCATTCGATGGTGACGCCGCGGGAGGCGAGTTTCTGCCAGGGGTATTGGTTGGCGGGGAACTCGCCGTGGAAGGCGACGACTTTGTCGCCGGGGCGCCAGTCGAGGCCGAGGGCGATGGTGGCGATGCCTTCCGAGGTGTTTTTGACGATGGCGATTTCGCCGGGTTCGGCGTGGATCATGCGGGCGGCGGCGGCGCGGAGGCCGTCGTAGCAGGCCATCCATTGGGGGTAGTGAAAGGAGCCCCACTGTTCGGCGTCGGTGGCGAGTGAGCGCATGGCGTCGGCGGCGCGGCGGCAGAGGGGGCTGACGGCGGCGTGATTCAGATAGACCAGATTGCGGGCGACCGGAAAATCGTCCCGGTACTGCTCCCAGATTTCGAAACCCATTCCCCTTAGTATGCGTCAGCAGGGGTATACTGATGGCAGTTGTTGGAGGGCCTCGATGGGACGCTTTGGACTGTATTCGCTGACCGTTGCCGGGATGGCGCTGGGAGTGGCGTGGGGGCAAGCCCCGTCGCCGACGACTCCGCCACAGACCGCGCCAAAGACCGCGGCTGAGGTGGGCAAGGATAAGAAAGACAGCAAGATCAAGAAGGGCAGCAAGAAGGACGTTGAGGCGATTGGCGAGCGTGACGCCGGCAAAGGTGTGAACTTCTACTCGATTGAGAAAGAGATCGCCATGGGCAAGGGCTATGCGCAGGAGATTGAGCGGCAGGCCAAGGTCATCGACGACCCGGTGATCTCCGAGTACGTGAACCGCGTGGGGCAGAACCTGGTGCGGAACTCGGACACGAAGGTGCCGGTGACGATCAAGGTGATCGACTCGGAAGAGGTGAACGCGTTTGCGCTGCCGGGCGGGTTCTTCTTTGTGAATTCCGGGCTGATTTTGAAGGCCGAGAGCGAGTCTGAATTGGCCGGGGTGATGGCGCATGAGATTGCGCATATTGCCGCCCGGCACGGCACCCGGCAGGCCACGCGCGGCCAGATTGCCAACCTGGCGACGATTCCGCTGATCTTCATGGGCGGCTGGGCCGGTTATGGCATCCGGCAGGCGGCCAGCGTGGCGATTCCGATGGGCTTCATGCAGTTCTCCCGCAGCTTTGAGCGCGAGGCCGACCTGCTGGGCCTGCAGTACTTGTACAAAGCCGGCTACGACCCCACGTCGTTTGTCGACTTTTTTGAAAAGCTGCAGTCGCTTGAAAAGAAGCGGCCGGGTACGATGGCCAAGATCTTCTCGTCGCATCCGCCGACCGACGACCGGATTCAGGATTCGCAGAAGAACATCCAGGAATTGCTGGAAGCCAAGCCCGAATACGTGGTGACTACCTCCGAGTTCAACGATGTGAAGAACCGGCTGATGGCGATGAGCAACCGGCGCAAGGAAGACGCCGAGGACCAGAACCGGCCGCGGCTGCGGCGGGCGCCGGGCTCGACGACCGGTCCCGTGGACCCGGACGAGGACGGCAAGACGCCGAAGACCGACGAAGACGAGCGTCCGAAGCTCAAGCGGCGTCCGACATCGGGCAACTAGCGATATCATTGAACCATGCGCCTGATTCTGTTGAGCCTGATCGCCTTGTCCGCTTTCGCGCAGGAGCCGACGCTGTCGGTTTCGACCACGGAGGTGATTGTGCCGGTGACGGTGACCGACCCGAACGGCAAGTTTGTCTCCAATCTCGAAGAGAAAGACTTCCGGATCTTTGACGAGGGTAAGGAGCAGAAGATCACCTTTTTCAGCCGGGAACGGAGTCAGCCGGTGGTGGTCGGATTTCTGCTCGATCTCTCAAACACGAGCCGGCTGCACTGGAAGAACTATCAGGAGGCTTCGATCGAGCTGGCCCTGGCGCTGCTGCCGGATGATCCACGCTACAGCGGCTATCTGATCACGTACGCCAACGAAGCCGAGTTGGCGGTGAACACGACGAGCGACTCCCAGAAGATTGTCGACAAGCTGCGGAAGTTGAAGCCAGGTGGGGGCGCGGCGCTCTACGATGCGATTTACATGGCCTGCACCTCGCGGAGCCTCGTCAAGGGCGAACCGCTTGAGCCGCGGCGCGTGATTATCGTCATCGGCGACGGGCACGATAACGCGAGCAAGAAGACGCTGAACGAGGTGGTCGAGATTGCGCAGCGCAACCTGGTGACGATTTATGGCGTTTCGACCGTGGCGTTCGGCTTTAACAACGAAGGCGAGAAGGTGATGACGCAGTTGGCCGAGGAGACCGGCGGACGCGTCGAGTACCCGCTGCAGGGCTTGTACAAAGACGTCTCCGGCTATCTGTCGACGCCGTCGGACGAAGGCAACTACGCGCTGAAGGTTGGCACGGGCGGCTACGCCTCCGAGATCGCCAAGGGTATGTACCGCGCGGTGGCGAACACGACCGGCGAGGTGACGACGCAGTACCTGCTGCGGTTTACCCCGCAGGCGCAGGACGCGGGCCGGGTGTTCCGGAATCTGCGGGTCGAGGTCTCGCTGCCGAACGTGAAGGTGCGGGCGCGGCGCGGTTACTATCCGTACGGGCCTGATGTAAATGGCAAAAAATAGTTAGGATTGGGCGATAAGCCGCTTTATGGGGGTGGTGGTTGCCAAGCCGGCCGAGTGCGCATACCTTGAAGTAGCCCTGCCCGGGCGTGCGAAAGAGGTAGCCGGGGTTCTGCTGCTCGACGTCGAAGCGGACGAACTGCATCTGCGGCTGCGGCGCGATTGGGATAGTTTTGCCGGGGAAGAGGCCGAGATTCTTTCGCTGCTGGAGGAGGACCTGGCGGCCAAGGGGCGGGAGTGGGGTGGGCGCCGGCTGCTCGAATTTCTCGAAGATTGCCTGGCGAACACGGTGCGGATCAGCGATCGGGAGGCGATGCGGGTAGCTGACTTCCCTGCCCGGCTGCGGCGACTGTACCGCGAGGCCGTCGAGCCGGCGGTTTTGGAGTACCGGACGCATCTGCCGGCCTACCGGGCGTGGGCGGCGGCGGGTGGGTTGAGCACGGCGCAGTTGCCGGAGCCGGAGGGTTGGGTGGAGGTGCCGGACGGGGTACGGATCACGAACGATATGTTTATCGTCACCGTGCACGGCCGGTCGATGGAGCCGCTGATACCGGATGGGAGCCGGTGTATCTTCCGCCGGCACGTGGGCGGCAGCCGGCAGGGGCGGCGGTTGCTAATCCAGCGGGTGGAGGATGGGGAGCCGTCGACCGAGCTGACCGTGAAAGAGTACGCGAGCGAGAAGCGGCGGACAGGCGAGGAGGGCTGGGAGCACCAGCTGATCCGGCTGATTCCGCTGAACCCGGAGTTTTCGGCCTGGGAGCTGCGCCCGGACGAGTTTGCGGTGCTTGGCGAGTTTGTGGCCGTGCTGCCGGGCGAGGAGTAGGGGGCGATCGCGGCGAAGGCCCGGGGCATCGGGCTGATTCGGCTGAACCCGGAGTTTTCGGCCTGGGAGCGGCGGCCGGACGAGTTTGCGGTGCTTGGCGAGTTTGTGGCCGTGCTGCCGAGAGAGGAGTACGGGGCGATCACGGCGAA
>JADCJL010000185.1 GCA_020247055.1 Acidobacteriaceae bacterium
GAATGGGCCGCGATGTATTGTGACGCTGCTCGGTCGGGGAAGGGGGTGGCGCGATGACCCCCCGGATCCCCGACTGGGTGGGCGAAGTGCTGATGCTGCTGGTAGGGGCCGTCCTGCTGGTGGTGTATGTGGTGGCGTATTAAATGGAGACCCTATGACCGACTACGATTTCCCCCCGACCATCCTCGCCGACCTCCCCCCGTGGGAGGAGATGATGGCACTGAACGACTGGCTCCTCGCCGACGCCGAGGCGGAGGTGTGGAATGCATGAAGATCTGCTGAAGGAGCAGCACCTGGAGGCGATGCGGCAGCTGGGGGCTATCCAGCCCCCAGGGATCGGGAACGCACGTTATCCCAGCGATGCTGACCTCTCCCCCGCCCACGTTGACCTCTCCCCCCTCCACGGCCCGAACTACCGCAACCTCCCGGCGTTCCTCGCCGGCCGCGACCGGGTGATCATTGCCGAGATCTGCGAGCACCTCGGTATCCGCTACAGCCGTGCGGAGGCAGTCCGCATCGGGCGCGAACTGCGGGCCCGCGCTTGGCGCCCGGCACTCTGGCGCGTCGAAGGCAAGATCGTGAGCGGATTCCATCGTCCTGGAGCCCTGAGGCCGCGCCAGGTGGTGAAGCCCGCGGCGCCGCCCCCAGTGGGTTTCTGGCGTCGTCTGCTGACCCTGCTCGTTGGGGGTGACCGGTGAAGGACTGGATGGATGATGTGACCGAGCGGCTGTTCGCCGCGCTGCCTTGGGCGCTGGTCCTGCTCGGGATCGCCCTGATTCTGGGGGTGTTTGATGGCCGGCGGTAACCGGGAGGTGGACGGCGATGATCGGAAGATGGCCGCCGATCCCCGGTCCGCCCCCGACGACGAACTCGGCGGGCCCATTCCCGCCGACGAACTCGACTGGTTCTCGAAGATCCTGCTGAAGAAGCCGGCGGTCCACCCCACGCGGAAGCCGCTGAAGTCGTCCTACAAGACGCCGCTGACGGCGCCGATCATGCAGGGATTCGTGATCCCACCGGACCTGTCCGGGATCGACGACGACTTCCTGGTGGACGAGTGCAAGCAGCGCGGCCTGATCGACCCAGGGCACCGCGTCGACTACATCCAGTGCCCGAAGTGCCGGAAGGTGATTCAGTCCCGCCAGGCCCGATACGCCTGCTGGCGCAACCACCTTCCGCCGAACAACACGAACGAACGCTACACCTGGGGCCAGCGCCTCAAGAAAGATCAAAAGAAACGCGCCAAACAGCGCATGGAGGCGGCCGTCGAACTCGGCCACCTCCGCAAGGAGAGAAAAGAATGGGAGAGAGCGAAGTTGGAGTTGGACGCGGCGCGGCAGCGCCTGGAGGAGGAGCGGAAGCACCTCGAGGAGACGCGCCGACTGGCGCGGGGCCGGAGGGTGTTCTCGGTGTTGAAGAAACCTACCGAGTGAAGATCGCAGCCGCGCTGGAGTACCTGTTCGGCGACACGCCACGGCAACACGAGATCGCGATGTTCGCCGAGATCGTGGAGGCCGAGGTGGCACGAGTGGTCGCGCTGCACATCGACCGCGGCATCGAGACGGCGCTGACCGAGAAGCTGCTGGCGCTGACCCCGATCGAGCGGGCGGCGATTGCGAAGTCGCGGAGGGGATTGGACCTGTATATGAAAGGGAGGAAATCATGAGACGTAAACGGAGAAATTCAGCCGAGGGCATCGTCGGCATCCTGATCCTGGTGATCTATCTGCTCACCCATGTGAGGCCGCACTGATGACACTCGCCGACCACTGGCCGCGCTTCCGTACGGAGAAGGGCGGCCCCATCCTCGACTGGAAGCGGTTTGAGCTTGCCGCCTTCCACTACGAACCCGTGCTGAACCTCACGCCGGCACGGTTCACCCACCAGACGGTGGACAAGCAGACCGCCAAGCTGGCGAAGCGTCTTTCCCCCGGTACCCTCCGCCGGGACCTCGCCTGCCTCCGGGTGTTCGCGACCTGGCTCGTGCGCGAGGGGGTGTTGCCGTCGGTGCCGCTCTGGTCGGTGCCCGCGGCGCCGCCCCCGCGCACCCGGTTCCTCACGCCGGCTGAGATGAAGGCCATCCTCGCCGTCGACGCGCCGGCATGGTTCACCCTCGCGACCCGGCTGGCGATGGCGTCCGGGCAGCGGATCAACGCCGTCCTCGGGCTGAAGTGGGAGCAGGTATCGCACGGCCTGCTCGACTTCGCTGCGGGCGCCGCGGCCCGCCAGAAGCGCCGCGGGGTGATCCCGATCCTGCCGGATGTCCAGGCGCTGCTCGACGCCGTCACCGATCGCGGCGAGTACGTGATCGGGGGGCGCAGCAGGATTCACTACCACATCTACCTCCACCAGTGGCGGAAGGTTTGCGCCGTAGCGGGGGTCGAGGGGGCGAGTCCGCACTCGATCCGGCACGGGGTGGCGACCGCGCTGATCTCCGCCGGCGTACCGATGCTCGAGGTCAGCCAGATGCTGGGCCACTCCTCGATCGCCATCACCCAGAAAGTTTACGTGAAATTCGACCCCACGTATACGAAAAATGCCGCCAGTCGGATGGCGGCCATGCTATCGTAGTGGCAGTCGGCACTTGTATGGGGGTGCCGGTCGTTACGGTTGATGGGCCGATGCTGATCTTTTCCAGGGAGGAGCATCGGCCCTTTCTATTTCGGGTGGCGGCTATGCTATAGTGGAATCTCCTAATCCTCCTTTCCACGGGCTACGTCCCAGGACCCCGCCGCGTTTTGCAGGACACGGCGGGGTTTTTATCTGCGGGTGAGGATACGCGCCGATGGGGGCACGCCAGCGCCGCCACCCGCCCAGCGGGGTCTAGTTACCCTCCCGGCACCATCCGTTTCCGGATCTCTAGCACTCGCTCGGAAAGGTCGAGTTTCCGGCGCCGGATGTCGTCGAGTTCCGGCTTCGCCTGGGTGCCGGTGACGCGCCCCATGCGGATGTCGCGCCGCAGGGCCCGCTCCCGCTGGTTCAGCGCCGTGAGCGCCTGATTGATCGGCTCGATGGCCTGGTCGAATCCCATCTCGCGGTTCAGCCGCTCCCGCTCCGGCGCCTCGATGGGCGTTCCCTCGCGCAGCCGGAGCCGGAGGGATGCCGCGGCCTGATCGGCGAGATCGCGAACCTCGTAGGCCTCTCCCAGCTTCCGGCCGCCGTCCTTCCGAGCGAACAGCGTTCCGACCACGGGCATCTCCGCCGCTTGCCGGCCAGAGAGGGAAGGCGAAGCCTGCGGGTTGGCGAGGAACTCGGCAAACTGCCAGACGTAGTTCATGGAGGTGCCGCTGTAGCCGCGTAGCATGTGGTCGGCCTGGACCGGCGAGATCTTCCCGTTGGAGAACTCGGAGATCTTCTTCGCCACGAGGGTGGTGCGTTCGTCGTAGCGGTCGGCGAGTTCAAGACGCTTCATGTAATCCGGCTCGACCTTCTTTCCCCGGAAGTCGTCGAAGTTGGTGATCATCGCCTCCCAGTAGGGCTTAACTGCCTGCGGGGTGACCTCCAGCTTCATCGTCGAGTCGATGAAGCGAGAGAGGCTCTCGAGGAATACCTTGCCATCGGCGGTTCCGTTCATCATTCGCGCCAGGTTCTCCGGGACGACCTTCACGAACCACCCGAGTTCAAACGGGATCGGAACTCGGATCGCTTCGCCATCCGGCAGCGGAACGAACCAGTTATTCTCGCGCTCCTCGTCCGACGCCGACTTGTAGGCCGGGTTGTTCTGGACGGTAGCCGCATAGATCATCGACAGGCCAGCGAGCATGGCGCTACGGGTGAGGAGTTGCCGGGTCATCTCGGGGTTGTCCTTCGTGCGAGCGGCTCGGTACAGCACATCGGCGCCTTGGATGCGGGCGTTCTGGAACGGGATCAGCGCCGAGAGCGTCCGCATATGCACGTTCGCGCCGTGGCGGTTGAAGTTGATCAGTTCGCGGGCCTCCATCGCGGCCTGTGCCTTGGTGCGGCCCTTCTTGAGGAGGTTCTCGTAGACGACTACGCGATTGGCGGCCTCGAAGCGTTGGTTGAAATCCTCGAAGGCGCGGATGCCCTTCGATACTGCGCCGAGCAGGGAATTGTCGAACATTGCACGGGCTTCCCGAGCTGTGCCCTCGCCGCCGCCTTCGCCGCGGATGTTGCTGCTGACAACGCCGAACCGCTCGAGATCTCGGTAAGACTCCGATCGGGTGAGCGCCTTCCGGACGCCGTCGAGGGCCGAGACGAGCGGCATATCGGTGTACCCTTGGGCGAATACCTGTTGCGAGTCGCGGATGAGGTTACGTATGGGGTAGATGGGGCTGAACACAACCGAGCTACGGAGAAAGCTGGCCGGCATCCCGAGGATCTTTACCATCCCGCTGAGCGGCTGCGGGGCGTAGGTGACGCTCTCGTAGAGTTCCGGATCGAGAATCGCCATGCGCTTCTTCTGGCCGTTGACCCACACGGGGACGGTATTGTCGTCGCCCTTCTTCGCTGGCCGGATGTAGCCGGCCTGGATACCGTCGCGGGAGATACGGTTCATGGCCTCGTTCTTGAGCGCCATGGTGGTCAGCATCTGCACGTTCTCGACGTAGGTAGCGAGCGGGTCCCGCGCCTGCCCGAGACCGCCCTTGAGGGCCTTCAGCTTCGGGCTCGAGGCGAGGTTAGATCCGCCGGCAGTGAAGCGGATATCCCCCTCCGGCGTCTCGCTGATGCGAAGGTAGGGGATGTACATGTCGCGCTTGAGGCGTTCGCCTTCCTCCTTCGAGAAGCGCCCGGAGGCGACCACCGCGTCGATCATGCCATCGTTGAACTGCTTGTGTTCGGCGGCGGCCTGCTTGATGCGGGGGTCGTTGCCGTAGCTCAGGAACTGCCGGATCTGCGCCGGCGTCAGCTGCTTTTCCCGCTCGCCGAGGGCGGTTGAGCGAAGACCGGCGAGGTAGTGGAAGAATTTGTCCAGCTTCCCTATCTCGGCCATCCGAACCATGTATCCATCAGAGCCAAGCGGATGCGCTCCCTCGCTCGCGATGAAGTACCCGTTGCCTGGCTTGCCTACGAATTTCACCGCACCAAACTTTAGTCCAGCAATACCAAGGTCGCCGCTCTGGTCGAGGCGGCGAACCGCCTCCTCGCTGGATACCTCAGCGTTGCCGATGGTCCCGGCGGCACGGGCCAGCTGGGCGATGGGCGCTCGCCGGTCGATGACCTGGGTACGGATCTCGCTCGGCAGGCTGGGGCGCAGCTGGAGGGTCTCCGCGGTACGCTGGCCGATCGATTTCTGCGGGTCAGGCTGCGCGAAGAGGGGGTTGGGGACGGGCTCCTGCTCGATGGAGAGACGGGGGGTGGGGGCGCCGGCTTGATCCCGCTCCTCCGGAATCACATACCCCTCCGAGTCCGTCCTGCCCAGGAGAGTCTCAAGATCGCGGACGTTCGTGGTGTCAGCCGTGTTCGGCTGACGGGTGGCAACGGTCGGCTGAGCGGCAGCGCCAACGGTCGGCACCTCGCCGGGAAGCTGCCGCCGGCCAATCTCGCCGGCGCGGAATGCGCCGATGACCTGCTCGGGAGTCTCCAGCCCGCGCTGCCGGAACAGATCGCCCAGCTTCGAGAATACTGACGTGGTCTTCTCGACCGCGGCAGCCGCTGGCCGGGGAAGATCCATCCGCCCGTCGATGAACTTCTGCATCCCTCGAGCAATGGCCTCCTCGGCGAGAGCCTCGGGGTCGTTCTTGTAGAGATCGCTGTAAAATTTCTGCTCGTCCTCGGATAAAACCGCGCTAGGGGTCAGAGTATTCTGAAGCAGATTCCATTCAGCGGTACTGAAAATTTTCAGTTCCTTTAAAGCGTGAACGACCTCATGGTTCAGGGTCGAGCGCAGTTGTTCCGGGGACCTGCCGGCGAGGGCAAGGGAGACGATCCGGTTGGCGTACTGGCCGGCGACCTGTGGATTGCCCAGGGAATCTACGAGGCGGGCCGAGAGCAGGTCGTCCACGCCGAGCGACTTGAGTTCGGAGTGGATCTGAGACGGAACCTCGGGGATCTCGCCACGGGCGATGCGCTGCCGGAAGGCCTCGACGGTGATGGGTTCGGGGGTGGGGGATGGTTCGGGAGTGGC
>JADCJL010000186.1 GCA_020247055.1 Acidobacteriaceae bacterium
AAGTTACTGACCGCGAAGCCGCCTTCCACACGGGCGACCTCGCCCGCGCCCAGGCCCAGCTCGAATACGATCTGTTACGCGCCACCCTGCCCAAGGTCGTCGTCACCGAAAGCGGCAAGCCGGAGGTCACCCGCATCCTCCCCCGCGGGAACTGGATGGACGATTCGGGCGCTGTCGTCGAACCCGCTATCCCCCGGTTCCTCGGCCAACTTTCGACCAGCGGCCGCGCCTCCCGCCTCGATCTCGCCAACTGGATCGTCTCGCCGGACAACCCGCTCACCGCCCGCGTCTTCGTCAACCGCACCTGGCGCCAGTTCTTCTCTACCGGCCTGTCGAAGGTCCTCGACGACCTCGGCTCGCAGGGCGAATGGCCGACGCATCCCGAACTGCTCGATCACCTGGCGGCCAACTTCCAGCGCGACTGGGACATCAAAAAGCTGATCCGCACCATCGTGCTCAGCGAGACCTACCAGCGCTCTTCCACGCCCACGCCCGAGATGGTCGAACGCGATCCGGACAACCGCCTCTACGCCCGCCAGAGCCGCTTCCGCGTCGAAGCCGAAGCCGTCCGCGACATCGCCCTCGCCGCCTCCGGCCTGCTCACCGAACGGCTCGGTGGCCCCAGCATCCGGCCGCCGCAGCCCCCGGGCTACCTCGCCGCGCTCAACTATCCCATCCGCGACTACTCGGCCACCAAAGGCCCGGACCAGTACCGGCGCGGACTCTATGTACACTGGCAGCGTACATTCCTCCACCCGGCCCTCATGACCTTCGACGCCCCTTCCCGCGAAGAGTGCACCGTGAACCGGACCAGCTCCAATACGCCGCTGCAGGCCCTGGTCCTGCTCAACGATCCCGTCTTCGTCGAAGCCGCTCGCGCCTTCGCCCAGCGCCTGTTCACGCAGGCCAAAACGTTCGACGCCCGCGTCCAGCTCGCCTACCAGACCGCGCTCAACCGCCCGGCCACCGCCGCCGAAATCGAGCTCCTCCGCGGCCTGCACGCCAAGGCCAAAGCGGAACTCACCCCGGCCGCCGCCGCCGAACTCCTCCGCGTGGGCGAAGCGCCGCGGCTGGCGCCGAAACACGATGTTGAAGTCGCCGCGCTGCTGACGGTCACCCGCGCCGTCCTGAATCTGCACGGCGTTGTGACGAGGAACTGACCCATGACCCCTTTACACCGTCGCGCCTTTCTCGGCCGCACCGCCGCCGGCTTCGGACTCACCGCGCTGCAATCGATGCTGGGCGCGGGCCCCGGCCCGCACCATCCCGCCCGCGCCAAGCGCGTCATCTTCCTCTATCAGGCCGGCGGGCCCTCCCACCTCGAACTGTTCGACCCCAAGCCCAAGCTTGCCGCCATGCACGGCCAGGGCATGCCCGAAAGCTTCACCAAAGGCCAGCAGATCGCCCAGCTCCAGGGCAAGCCGCTGCTCTGCTTCGGCCCGCAGCATCCCTTTCAGCGCTACGGGCAGTCCGGGATTGAAATCTCCGCCCGGCTGCCGCACATCGGCGGCATCATCGACGATCTGTGCCTGGTCCGCTCGCTGTGGACCGAACAGATCAACCACGATCCGGCGCACACGCTCATGAACACGGGCTCCATTCTCGCCGGCCGCCCGTCCATGGGCTCCTGGGCCGTCTATGGCTTGGGCACGGAGTCAAAGGACCTGCCGGGCTATGTCGTGCTCGTCTCGAACGGCCGCGGCGGCCAGGCCCAGCCCATCGCGGCGCGGCAGTGGTCGGCCGGCATGCTGCCTTCGAAGTTCCAGGGCGTGAAGTTCCAGTCGGTCGGTGACCCGGTACTCTACATCGACAATCCGCCCGGGATGAACGCCAGGCTGCAGCAGCACTCCGTCGAAGCGATCACGGCCCTGCAGCGCCTCGAGCAGCAGTCGCTCGGCGATCCCGAGGTGCAGACCCGCATCGCGCAATACGAAATGGCGTTCCGCATGCAATCGAGCGTCCCCGGTCTGATGGACTTCGCCTCGGAGCCCGCCAGCGTACTCGAAGCCTACGGCGCCAAGCCCGGCGACGGCTCCTTCGCCTCGAACTGCCTGCTCGCCCGGCGCCTCGCCGAACGCGGCGTCCGGTTCATTCAGCTCTATCACCGCGATTGGGACCACCACAACAAGATCAAAGAAGGCGTCGGCTACAAGACCGACGAAGTGGACCGCCCCACCGCCGCGCTGATCAGGGATCTCAAGCAGCGGGGCATGCTCGACGATACGCTCGTCATCTGGGGCGGGGAATTCGGCCGCACCCCCATGTCGCAGGGCGGCGACGGCCGCGACCATCACATCAAAGGCTTCTCGTATCTGCTGGCCGGCGGCGGCATCCGGCCGGGGACTGTCTACGGAGCGACCGATGAGCTCGGCTACGCCGCGGTCGACAACCCGGTCAGCGTCCATGATCTGCACGCGACGATGCTCCATCTGCTCGGCATCAACCACCTGCGGCTGACGGTGAAGTATCAGGGCCTCGACGTGCGGCTCACGGGCATCAGCGGCGAAGTCGTCAAGGGGATTCTGGCATGACGCCATCGGTGGAAGCACTCTTTCTGGGCCATTCGGTCCGCAAGCTCGAACAGATGGAGCGGATGATTCAGGACCGGCTCCCGCTGTTCTCTCCGGACAGCCTCTGGCACAAGAGCGGGGCCGAAGCCAACTCGGTGGGTAACCTGGTCCTGCACCTGTGCGGCAACGTGCGCTACTACATCGGCCACGGCCTCGGCGGCCAGCCCAATGTCCGCGACCGCGAGGCCGAGTTCTCCTCGCGCAGCCACGGCGACCTCGCCGGCCTGCTCCGGGCGACCGTTGGCGAGGCCGTGGCCATTCTCGCCGCGCTACCGCCCGCGCGCCTGACCGAGGCGGTCCCGGCGGGACTTACCGTGCCCGCCGGAGTCACCACCGTGCTCGAACTCGTCTACCAGATTGTCGGCCACTTCCAGCAGCACACCGGCCAGATCATTTTTGCGGCGAAACAGCTTTAGCCAGCGCTTCAACCGCCCAGCTGGCCCCGGCCGCCGAGATCCACTGGTTGTAACCGAACGGGTAGCCGCTGTCCATCTTCGGCTGCAGCGGGTGCGCCCGCGTCTGCACGAACCAGGAGCCGTCCGGGTACTGGGTTCGCAGCAGATAGGCGATGGCCTTTGGGTTCGTTTCGTCAAGAGCCTGTAGGGCGATGCCGGTGGCGTAGGCGTCGGTGGACAGATACGGCATCTGCGCCCAGCCGCCGTCCTCGCGCTGCGCCTGGCGCAAATCAGCGGCCGCCGCGCGAATCACCGCCGGCGGTGCCTGCCCCCAGCGCAGGCCCAGCAGCCGCAGCGCCTGCTCCTCGACGCCCACGGGCTTCTGCCGCTCAAGCCAGCGGCGCGCGCGGCCGGCGCGACTGGCGAACTCTTCGCCGCGCCCCGGGATGGCGTAGACGGTAAAGGCGCGGACCGCGTAGGCCGTGAGGCCAATGCTGCTGTACTGCTGGGGAATGCGGTAGTTGTTGGTGCGGAGCGAGCCGTCCGGCCCCTGCAGAAACGCGAGGTTCTGCACCTCGGCATCGGTGAGCTTGTCGGCCGGATACTGCTGCTTGGCGAGACTGTCGAGGACGTAGGCGGTGATATCCGGGACCACGAAGCCCGTACGCATCGCCGCGGTGCGAATGGTTTCCATCGCCACCAACACGCGCAGCTCCCGTCGCGCCGCCGCTTCGTCAAAGCCGATGCCGTGTTCTTTGGCGATGGCGATGGCGCCGGCCGGCTGGTGATTACTGTGGCAACTCGTGCAGCCGCGCTTCTTCCAGACGGCAGGGCCGGTGGTTTGCAGCAGCGGGATGGCGCGGTCGAGCGCCTCGCGGACGGACTTGGCCGGCGCTGTCGAAGGCGCCGGCAGCTTTTCGGCCTCGCCGCGGCCGCCCGCCGCGCGCAGCGCTGCGGCGATGGGGCCGTTGTCAAAGCGCAGCGCGAGAGTCAACGGCGTCAGGCCGTCCTCCTCCACCTGGTTCACCTTGGCCCCGGCCTTCAGCAGCAGGGCGACGGCGGCGGGGTCGCGGTCAAACGAGATCGCCGCGCGCGCCAGCGCCGTGTAGCCGCGGTTGTCGCGCAGGTCCACTGCGGCGCCGCGGCGGAGCAGCAGCTGCAGTAGCGGCACGTGGTGCCGGATGGCGGCGTTGTGCAGCGCGGTCTCGCCGCGGTCACCGCGCTGGTCGACGGCGGCGCCCTTGGCCAGCAGCAGTTCGGCGCAGGGCAGGCAGCTTACCTTGACGGTGCGGTAGAGCGCGGCGCTGCCGGGCGCGAGTTTTGCCCCGGCGGCGAAGAGCACTTCGAGCGTTGCAACGTCGCCGGCCTGCGCGGCGCGGTCGAGCGGGGTGATGCCCGCGCGGTTGGCCGCGTTGGCGTCGGCGCCGGCGGCGAGCAGCTGCTGGACAACGGCCGCGCCGCCGGGCCGGCCTGCCGCGACGAGCAGCGGGGTCACGCCGGTTGTTGTGGCGGCGGTGACCCGGGCACCTTTGGCGAGCAGGAGCGCCGTCTTGGTCTCATCGAAGACGGCGAAGTGCAGCGCGGTGTAGCCGTCGCGGTTGGCTGCGTTGACGTCCGCATCGCGTTCGAGCAGGTTGCGCACGGCCGAGGCGTCAGCCGTGAGCACGGCGAACATCAAAGCGGTGGTCCCGTCGGCTTTCGCGGCGCGGGCGTCAATCGTGGCCGCGTCGCCCTCGCGCAGGAGCAGGAACGGATCGATGGCGAAGAGCGGCAGCGCGAACAGGGCGAGAAGGGTTCTCATGCTGCGCTATCCTATCAGGGCTGCAATGCAAAGACGAGCCTTCCTTGCCTCCCTGGGCGCCGCCGCGCTGGCCGCCGCCGCTCCCGCCAAGCCCAACGTACTGTTTATCGCCGTCGATGACCTCAACGACTGGATCGGCTGCCTCGGCGGCCACCCGCAGGCGAAGACGCCCAACTTCGACCGGTTGGCCGCCATGGGGACGTTGTTCACCAACGCCCACTGCGCCGCGCCGCTGTGCAACCCTTCCCGCGCCGCGCTCATGACCGGGGTGCGCCCCTCCACCTCCGGCGTTTATGACAACAACCAGCCGTGGCGGAACTCGCCCGCGCTGGCCAAGGCCGTCACCCTGCCGCAGTATTTCACGGCCCACGGCTATCGGGCCGTCGGCTCGGGCAAGATCTACCACGACTCCTTTCCCGATGCGGCCAGTTGGGCCGAGTACTACCCGTCGAAGGCCAAGCAGAAGCCGGTCGACCCGTTGCCCCCGCGTGAGTCCATGAACGGTCTCAACGCGGCCAATCTCGATTGGGCGCCGCTCTCGGTGCGCGACGAAGCGATGGGCGATTTTCAGGTCGTCGACTGGGTCATCGGCCAGATGAACGCTCCGCGCCCGCAGCCGCAGTTTCTTGCTTGCGGCATCTATAAACCACACCTGCCCTGGTACGTGCCGCAAAAATACTTCGATCTGTTTCCGCTCGATTCGATCATTCTGCCGAAGATCAACGGCGACGATCTCGACGACGTCCCGCCCATCGGCCGGAAGTTCGCCAAGGCCGACGGCGACCACAAGCTCATCACCGGCGCCGGACAGTGGAAGCAGGCCGTGCAGGCCTATCTCGCCTGCATCGCCTTTGCCGATGCCCAATTGGGCCGCCTGCTCGACGCGTACGAAAAGAGCCCGTTCCGGCAGAACTCGGTGATCGTGCTCTGGAGCGATCACGGCTGGCACCTTGGCGAGAAGCTGCACTGGCGCAAGTTCTCCCTGTGGGAGGAGGCCACGCACAACGTGTTGATGGTCGTCGCGCCGGGGGTGACGAAGCCGGGCACCCGGTGCGACCGCACCGTCAGCCTGATGGACGTCTACCCGACGCTGGTCGATCTGTGCGGTCTGCCTGCGCGGCCGGAGCTGGAGGGCGTATCGCTGCGGCCGCTGCTGGCGGATCCGCGGGCGAAGTGGGAGCGTCCGGCCGTGACCACCTATTTCCGGAACAACCATTCGGTGCGGAGCGAAGAGTGGCGCTACATCCGCTATGAGGACGGCAAAGAGGAGCTTTATGACCACAAGCAGGATCCGCTCGAATGGAAAAACCTCGCGGGCGATCCCAAGCTGTCGGTCGTAAAAGAGAAGCTCGCGCGATGGCTGCCCGCCACCAATGCCGAAGCGATCCCCAAGGCCCGTTAACCGGCTCAAGCAACTTGCTAAGATATCCCGAGGAGAATTCGCCTATGAAACTGCTTACTCTGTTTGCCGCTCTCACCATGACCGCCGGCCTTGCCGCGGCCGCCGAGAAGACCATGATGCACTGCTTCGCCTTCACGCCCATTGAAACGGCTAGCGAAGCGGACTGGAAGGCGTTCTACGCCGCCACCGACGCGCTGCCGAAGAACATTCCCGTCATCAAGATGGTGTGGGCCGGCAAGCTGCGGGCGCCCCTGGCGCAGTTCACCGTCGACGCCGAGTCCCGCAAGAAGCTGACCGGTGGGGAGAAGGACGTGATGGCGAAGGCCAACCGCGTCGTTCGCGCCTACGGCGCCTGCTTCGCCATGGAAGGCGGAGCCGAGTCGCTGAAGACCTACACCGCCAACCCCTATCACAAGGTCTGGATGGCCGCTTACGAGAAGGTTCGCGTCGCCGGCACCACCACCTACGACATCCTGCCTCAGTAACCCTCCCGCCGCAGCCGTTCTACGGACACCCCGGCCTTCGGCGGTGTCCGTAGACGGTTGGCTTCCGCCCGCAGTTTTCTCGCCATTCGTTTTTCCGTCTCCCGCTCCGCGCGCGCCTCGAGAATCATTCGCCGCAAGTATACGTTGCCCGCTCCGGCCTGCTCGATTCGTTCCTGCGCCCGGAGCAGCATCCCCCGCGCTCGCTCCGGCCTCGTGAGCATGGAAGCATGCCAAAGCGCCGTCGCGTGCGCAATTGGGTCGGCCTCGAGCAGCGGCAGATGGGCCTCCATCTCCGAGAGCGCCTCGGCGTGGCGACCCTGCCTCGCCCAGAGCGTGGCGAGATTAAACCGCGTACGGGCAGCTGCAACCGTTCCCGGCCGGAGTTGCCGCAGCGCCTCTTCGTAGGCCGCTTCGGCCTCCGGTAACCGGTCGAGCCCTTGCAGAATGATGCCTGCTCCGTTTAGCAGGTCCGCCGTCCGGTGGAATGCGAGTGCCCGCTCGCATTCCACCCAGGCTTGAGAAAACTCCTGTTGTTCCGCATACAGCGCGGCCATGTTCCCATGCAACACGGCCTCGTCCGCCGGATCTCGCTCCTCTGGCCGCAACTGCGCCGCCAGGCGCAGGGCGAAACGCCACCGGCTCTCTGCCACGTCGAACTCGCCAGCCCGCTGCGCGCTAAGCGCTTGTGCGTTGGCCTTGAGGAGTTGCGCGCGATCTGCCGTTTGCGCTCCGGCCGTCTGCGTTCCCAGAGTTGAGATCAGAACCAGACCAAGAGTCATTCTCATGCCCTGAGTCTGGCGGGCCGGGGTGGGGTAATCGTTTTCTCTGTTTCTCTATGGTGTTCAAAAAAGGAGAGTTATTTTTTGTAATGACCTGTCAACCGCCTGGACCCGCGGCCCCGGGCGGCACCCGGAGTGTAATAGTTTATCGCGATGAACGGTCGATGGATTGTTGTAGTAGGCAGTGTGTTCTCCGGCTTGCTGGTCGCCCAGACCCAGTCCCGGTTGGCGGGACTGGTGAGCGACGATAGCGGTGCCGTTGTAGTCGGCGCGCGGGTGACGGCAAGGAATGTCCAGACTGGAGTGACGACCGTGGCGACTACCGGCGACGCGGGCAACTATCTGTTCCCGGCGTTGCTGCCGGGTGGCTATGAGGTTTCGGTCGAAAAGGCCGGCTTCAAGCGCGGTGCAGGCTGGCATCACGCTCGAGACAGGCATCACGCGCACCGTAGACTTGCGGCTTAGCGTCGGCGCCGTCTCCGAGACCGTCGAGGTCAAGGCGCAGGCGGCGCTACTCGAATCGGAAACCTCCTCGGTGGGCCAGTTGATTGAGAGAACCACGGTGCTGAACATGCCGCTCGAGAGCCGGCGGACGGCGGGCCTGGTGCGCCTGCTGGGCGCGGTGACGTTTACTTCCGAGACGGGCGGCGAACAGGTGCCGATGTTCTCGATGGCCGGCGGACGGAGTCAGAACCAGATGTGGCAGCTCGATGGCGCCGTCGTGCAGAATATGTCGCTGGGCGTGGCACAGTTACAACTGAACCCGCCGGCCGAGTCGCTGCAGGAGTTCAAGGCGGAGATGAGTAACTTCTCCGCCGAGTTTGGGCGGGCCGGCGGTGGGCTCATCCTCATGACGACGCGGTCCGGAACCAATCAGTACCACGGCGCGGCGTATGAGTTTCTGCGCAACCAGGTGCTCGATACCCGAACCTTTTTCGCTCCGCGGAAGGCGCCGTTGCGCTACAACATCTTCGGTGGCTCCTTCGGCGGGCCTATCCGCAAAGACCGCACGTTTTTCTTTGCCAACTACGAAGGGGCGCGCCGGCGGGACGGCGTGACCGTTTCGGGGCTCATTATGCCGCACGCTCCCGAACGCAACGGGGATTTCTCCAACCGCCGGGACGTGGCCGTGCTCGACCCGGTGACCGCGCAGCCCTTTCCTGGCAACGTGATTCCCGCGAGCCGCATTGACCCGATTGCGCGCCAACTTACCGCGCTGTATCCGGCCGCCAACGTCGCCTCCGATATGACAAGGGCACCCAGCGCCAATTACACCGTCAACCTTTCCGATAAGCTGACGCAGGATTCGCTGACCACACGCATCGACCACGCCCTCGGTAATAACGACCGCATTTTTGGCCGCTACAACTTCATCCGGGCGCCGCAGGACATCGCCAGCGCCTACCCGGACCGGATTGCCGACACGCGGGCGGGCATCCGTGAAAATCAGGTGCAGGCGGCGCTCGGCTCGTGGATGCATAACTTCACCCCGGTGCTGCTCAATGAGGTCCGGTATGCCTACTCGACGCGTCTCGCGATCAACCGGGCGGCCGGAACCGGGTCTGGCTTCAACGGGAAGATCGGACTGCGGGGCGTCGACGAATCCGCGTTCCCGATCATCGCCGTGACGGGCCAGTCCGGCTTTAGCGTTTCGCCGAACGAGCGCATCCAAACGCCGATTCTGACGCATCACCTGGTCGATAACCTCACCTGGATTCGGGGAAAGCATACCCTCAAGACCGGCTTTGAAATGCGGTACTCGCTGAACAAAGATGAGTTTTCGCAGTCAGGCGGCGGCAGCTTCACTTTTAACGACCGGGCCACCCGCAGCGGCATGGCCGCCTTTCTCCTCGGCTGGACCTCAAGCGCCGCGCAGAGCAAGCCGGACCTGCTTGAAGCCCGCACCGATTACTACGGTGTCTATGTGCAGGACGATTGGAAAGTCACTAAGAATCTGACTTTCAACCTGGGGTTGCGGTGGGAGATCGATACCCCGCGCTGGGAGCGGATCGACAACCGCCAGAGCGGGTTCAACGGGACAGCGATCAACCCGGTGTCGGGCACGCCCGGGGTGGTTACCTTTTCCGGCCGGGACGGGCTTGGTAAGTATGCCCATCCGTTTGACCGCAACAATCTGGCCCCGCGGTTCGGCTTTGCCTGGAAGCCGGCGGCGCGGACGGTGGTGCGCGGTGGCTACGGGATCAACTATCTCGGCAGTTATTTCGGCGCCGTCGTCAACACGCTTTCGCAGGGTTTCGGGGTCAACTCGTCGTTCACTTCGCCGGATGGCGGTCTGACGCCGGCCTTTCTGTTCCGGTCCGGTTTACCGGCCGCTACCCGGGAGCCGATCGGGCCGGCCTGGGGCGCTGTGCGCATCGGACAGGCGCCGCGGTCGGCGCCGGACTTCATTGCGCAGAACCACGTCAATGGCTACTCGCAGCAGGTCAACCTGACGATGCAACGGGAACTGGCCGGTAATATGCTGCTTGAGGCGGCCTATCTCGGTAACCTGGGCCGCAAACTCGGCGGCGCGGCGGTGAACATCAACGTGATTCCCCTGGTCAACGGGCGCGGGCCGGCCGTGCAGAGCCAGACGGCGCGGCTGTTCCCGCAGTTCAACGCGGTGAACCGGTTGACGCCGAACTGGGGCAGTTCCACTTACCACGCCATGAACCTGAAGGTGGAACGGCGCTACGCGAACGGATTCAATCTGCTCGCCAACTACACCTGGTCTAAGTTTCTCGATAACATCGAAGGCGGCAGCGAGTTTGCGGGCGGCGAGGGGAATGGATATACGCATCCCGAACTGCGTAGGCTCGATCGTTCGTACTCGGGCAACGATATCCGGCATCGGTTCATCGGCTCGAGCGTGTACGAACTGCCGATTGGCAAGGGGAAGCCGGTGGATCCCGGCCATCCTGTCTGGAACGGAATCGTTGGCGGCTGGTCGATTGGAACAATCGCCGAATTCTTCTCGGGGGCGCCGTGGGGGGCGATTGAGCAGACGAACCTGA
>JADCJL010000187.1 GCA_020247055.1 Acidobacteriaceae bacterium
ACGGGAGGCTGGGGGTGGTTGGGATTAGCGTTGGCGGAGGCGGAGCATTTCGAGGGCGCGGACGATTTCGATGTCGCCGGGTTTGGATTCGCGGGCCTGGCGGAGGGCTTGTTCGGCGGCGGGCCAGTCGCCGCTGCGGGCGAGGACGAGGCCGAGGTTCTTTTGGAGATCGGCGCGGGAGCGGCAGTCGCCGCAAAGGGTGAGGGCTTCGGTCAGGCGCTCGATGGCGCGGGGCCAGTCGTTGACGGCCGCGGCGCTCAGGGCGAAGTTGCCGAGGGACTCGGCTTGCTCGGCGACCTGGCGGGAGGCGGTGAGGGCGGCGAGGTGCTGGCGGTAGGCGGCGGCGCGGGCGGGGTCCGTGGGCTGGAGCTGGCGGGAGAGGGCGTAGAGGGCTTCGTGGTGGTCGGGGCGGACGGAGAGGAGTTTTTCCCAGGCGGCGATGGCGGCGGGCTTGCGGGCGAGGGCGACGCAGATTTGGCCCTCAAGAAACAGCGCTTCCTGGTGGAGGGGCTCGCGGGCCAAGAGGGTCTCGAGGACGGCGAGGCCGGCGGCGGGCTGGTCGAGGTTGCGGTGGGCGGCGGCGAGGAGGTAGGCGGCGTGGGTGAGGTTGGGGTCGGCGCGGAGGGCGGTGGTGAGTTCGTCGCGGGCGGGGGCGAACTGTTTGAGATCGAAGAGGACGCGGCCGAGGTTGTAGCGGGCCTGGGGGTTGGCGGGGGCGAGGGCGACGGCCTGGGCGAAGGAGGCGCGGGCGCCGGCGAGGTCGAACTGGTCGGCGCGGGCGATGCCGAGGTTGAGGTGGGCGTCGGGGGAGGCGGGTTGGAGTTCGACGACGCGGGCGAGGAGGGCGGCGGCTTCCTTCCACTGGTTGAGGCGTCCGGTGGCCATGGCGAGGGCGGTGAGGGTGCGGGGTTGGGCGGGCTGGAGGCGGTTGGCTTCGGCGAGGTCGCGCTGGGCGTCGCGGAAGCGGCCTTGGGCGGCGCGCATGAGGCCGAGGTTGAGCCAGGCGAGGGGGGAGGAGGGGTCGAGTTCGGTGGCTTGACGGAACTGGAGTTCGGCTTCGGGGAGGCGGTTGGCTTGGCCGAGGAGGACGCCTTGTTTGAGGCGCTCGAGGGCGAGTTGTTGCTGGGTAAGGGTGGCGGCGTTTTCGGTGGACTGGCGGCGGGATTCCTGGAGGAGGCGGAGTTCGGCGGCGGCTTTTTCGGGCTGGCCGAGCTGGCGGTAGGCCTGGGCGAGCTGGAAGCGGGTTTCGGGGGAGGGGTTGAGCTGGCGGGCGCGTTCGAGGAGGGGGAGGGCGTTGGCGGGTTGGGAGAGGCGGAGGAGGACGAAGCCGAGCTGGTAGTGGGCGTCGGGGTGGTTGGGGTTGGCGGCGACGGCGCGGCGGAGGGCGTCGGCGGCGGGGGGGAAGCGGTTGAGGGAGCGGAGGGCGAGGCCTTGGAGGTAGGCGGGTTCGAAGGGGTCGGGGCCGCGGTACTGGGCGAGGACGGGGAGGGCGCGTTCGTAGAGTTTGGCGGCGACGAGGGCGCGGGCGAGGGCGAGGAGGGTATCGGGCTGGTTGGGTTGGAGGCGGAGGGATTCCTGATAGGCGGCGGCGGCTTCGGGGTAGCGGGCGAGGAGGGCGTAGGCGCGGCCGAGGGAGGAGTGGACAGGTTCGGCGCGGGGGGCGAGGGAGCGAGCGCGTTCGAGGAGGGGGAGGGCTTTGGCGGGTTGGTTGAGTTCGGTGTAGACGAAGGCGAGGGCGAGGTGGTGGCCGAGTTCGTTGGGTTCGGCGGCGAGGGCTTTTTCAAGAAGCGGAGCGGCGGCTGAGAACCTCTGTTCGAGGATCAGCCGCCGCGCTTGCTCGCGTAGTTCGAGCGGGTTTTGGAAGAAAGCGAGTAGGAGGACTACCAGCTTCATTAGAAGACGAAGCGGGCGCCGAGCTGGAGCTGGCGCGGCTGGTTGGCCGTGCCGGTGACGCGACCGAACAGCTGGGCGTTGGACAGGTTGGCGTTAGGCGCGGCGTAGACGGGGTGGTTCAACATGTTGAAGCCTTCGGCGCGGAATTCGAGACGCCGGCCTTCGCCGAGGAAGGGAAGCGCGAATTCGCGGAAGATGGAGAGGTCGAAGTTTTCCCAGCCATCCGAGCGCATACGGAAGCGGCCGGAGTTGCCGAAGGTGAAGGGTGCGGGGGCGGCGACGAGGGAGGTATCGAACCAGCGGCCGGTGGTGGGGTTCGAGAGTTCCGGGTTGCCGAGGAAGTTGAGGCGGAGGTAGTTGGAGTTGCCGGTGTTGGCGAGGTCTCCGTTGATCTGGAGGTTATAGGGCTGGCCGGAGCTGAGGCGGACGATGCCGTTGACGCGCCAGCCGCCGAGGACGTGGTCGAAGGCGTTGCCGGTTTGGATGGCGCGGCCTTTGCCGAAGGGGAGATCGTAGACGAAGTTCATGGTGGCGACGTGGGTGAGGTCGAAGCCGGAGACGCTGCGATCGTTATTGAACTTATAGGGGTTCTGGATGGAGCAGCCTTCGACGCCGTACCAGCCGGAGCAGCCGATATCGATGGACTTCGAATAGGTGTAGTTGATCATGTAGGCGAAGCCGTTGCGGATCTTCTTATCGAGGAGGACCTGGAGGGCGTTGTAGTTCCCGCGGCCCCAGCTGCGGTCGTAGTAAGTGGGGCGGATGTAGGGGAAGGGGGCGCGTTCGCGGAAGTTACCGGGCCCGGGGGTGGTGGCTACGTTATAGAAGCCACCGATGTCGAGGCGGCGGGAGCCGGAGCCGACGTAGTTGACGGTGAGGACGGTGTCGGAGCTGATCTGGTGCTGGACGCCGAAGTTCCACTGGAGGGAGTAGGGGTTTTTGAAGTTGGGGTCCATGTACCACTGCACCTGCTCAAAGGGGGTGAGCTGGGGGAGGGCGCCGGAGGGGAAGGGGTTGAGGCCGCTGAAGGAGGGGGTGGGCTGGGCGGCGGTGGGGTTATTGAGGTTTTCCTGGAGCTGTTCGCCGACGCTGGGCCACTGGGCGGAGTAGTTCTGGGCGGTTTGGACGACGGCGGCGTAGTTATCGAAGAACATGCCGAAGGAGGAGCGGATGGCGGTGCGCTGGCCGAGGCGGTAGGCGAGGCCGACGCGGGGCTGCCAGTTATCGTTGGTATTGCGGTAGAGCTTGGCGTTGGGGGAGACTTCGACGTTGGCGGGGAGTTTGCCGCCGGGGACGCAGGGGGCTTTTTTCAGCTCTTCGCAGGAGCCGGGTTGTTTCTGGATGATGTAGGCGCCGCGCTGGAGGTCGTAGCCGCCGGTGAAGATGTTGTCGTTACCTTCCTGGCCGAGGGCGGGGATGAAGGTTTTGTCGTAGCGGAGGCCGATGTTGATGGTGAGGTTCTGGTTGACCTTCCACTGGTCCTGGACGAAGAAGGCCATGTGGCCGCCGCGGCGGACGGTGGTGGCGCGGGAGCGGTAGGCGGCGGCGTCGGGGACGTTGAGCCGGAAGCTGGCGAGCTGGCTGCCGGTGTTGCCGGGGCTGAGGGGGTTAGCGGTTTGGAGGGGGCGGAAGGTGGCGCTGGCGTTGCGGGGGGAGCCGAAGAAGTCCATGTTGTTCCACTCGCCGCCGAATTTGATCTGGTGGCTGCCCTGGATTTTGGTGAGGGAGGACTTGTACTGCCAGACGTCGGAGGGGCGGTTGAGGGAGAGGGATTCGGCGCCGCTGACCCAGCCGTCGATGTTGAGGGCGGGCATGAGGGTTTGGCCGTCGAGGAAGCTGCAGCAGAAGACCGAGTTGTAGCCGACGTTGCGGGCGAAGTCAGCGGGGAGGGAGCGGAAGCGGTTGCCGCTGTTGTCGGTGTTTTCGAGGCGGCCGAACTGGGTTTGCAGGACGGTAGAGGGGCTGAAGGTGTGGACCCAGCTGGTGCCGATGTTGAAGGCGTTGAACTCGCGGAAGCTGGCGAGGATGGGGCGGCCGCCGGAGGCGGTCTGGTCGAGCATGGAGTGGCTGAAGCGGAAGAAGACGTTGTCTTTGGGTCCGATGACGCGGTCGATGCGGAAGCTGTACTCTTCCTGATTTTGGCTGAAGGCGGAGGGGTCGATGGCGTTGCGGTCGGCGGTGATGGGGGCGCCGCCGGCGGGGAAGGTGGTGCGGGCGTAGAGGAGGGTGCCGGGGTTGATGCGGCTGGCGGGGAGGATGTTGCCGGCGAAGGGGTCGCGGACGAAGCCGGCGCCGTTGGGGTTGGCGCGGGTGGTGAAGGGGTCGAAGATCTGGCGGGATTCGTCGCTGAGGTTGCCGGAGAGGTTGGCAGCGGTGGGGACGCGGAAGAGGGCGTTGTTGGCGCGGCGGAAGCGCCAGCCCTGGTAGGAGCCGTGATAGAAGGTATTGTTGCGGCCGTTGAGGAGTTTGGGGATGAGGACGGGGCCGCCGACGGCGAAGCCGAATTGATTTTGGCGGAAGGGGGTGACTTCCGGGAGGAAGGTGTTGCGGGCGTCGAATTCGCTGTTGCGGAGGTATTCCCAGGCGGAGCCGTGGAGCTGGTTGGTGCCGCTCATAGTGGCGACGTTGACGACGCCGCCGAGGACGCCGCCGAATTCGGCCTGGTCGTTATGGCTTTGAACTTTGAATTCGGCGATGGCGTCGACGATGGGGTTGACGGCGGGGGTGGAGAGCATGAGGCCCTGGTTGGTGACGCCGTCGAGGGTCCAGAAGTTGGAGCGGTTGGTTTGCCCGTTGATGGCGGGGAAGATGAAGGCGCCGATGCCGGGGTGGGCGAAGCCGGAGCCGTTGTTTTGGGAGACGCTGACGGGGGCGACGCCGGGGGTGAGGGAGAGGAGTTGGGTGAAGTTGCGGCCGTTGAGGGGGAGGTCGACGACCTGCTGGCGGGCGACGACGGCGCCGACTTCGGAGGTGGAAGCCTGGACCTCGGCGCCGACGGCTTCGACGTTGATGGATTGATCGACGGAGCCGACTTCCATGACGATGTCGATGGTGGCGGTTTGGTTGACGGCGAGGGTGAAGGGGTTGAGTTTGTTGGTGCGGAAGCCGGCTTTGGTGACTTCGAGGGTGTACTGTCCGGGAAGGATATTGAGGAAGGCGTAGTAGCCGATTTCGTTGCTGCTGTTGCGGGCTTCGACGGCGGTGGCCGTGTTGCGGAGGATGAGGTTGACGGCGGGGATGACGCTGCCGGAGGAGTCGCGGAGGGTGCCGTTGATGGTGGCGGAGGAGCCTTGCGCGAAGAGCGCGGAAGCGCTGGAGAGGAGGAGGGCGGACGCTGCTATCCAAAATCTCGTCATTTTGCTGGACCAACCTTGTCTTTAGGAGTGAATTATGCCTGCCGGACTGGGGTAGTATATTTCAACTAGAAGACAGGGGCAAGGGGGGGACGGCGGGGGACGGCGGCGAGGGGGTAACGAATCCCTGGAGGAGGTGCTGGGGCTGCATGGGTACTCGAAAATCCAGCCGCTTTCCGGAGCCGGAAGCGGGACGGAAAGGTGGCTGCCCGGAGCTGCTGGAGGGAAAACTCCACGAGCAGCACCTCCGGGGAGGGGTTGGAAACGGACCGCCGAGCAGCGCGCTATTCCCTCAGCAGCCGACAACTGCTGTTTAAGGACCTCAAGCAAGATCGGAAGATCAAGACGTTTGTGGGCACGTCGGCCGATGCGCTGACGATTCAAACCCGGACAGCGGTGGTTGCTTCGGTAATGGTGCGGGACCGCCGGAGACCAGCTTGCCTCCGCCCATGGGCAACTTCGAATTGAAAACGCGGAAATTAATACCGCAAGTCCTGTGCTCTCAATTCCGTCCCGACCGGTTTCCAGCTCATATTGGCATCAGTGATTTTTTTTGCACACTTCACCCACTTCTTGCGCTTATCCAATAGTTCGGTTGGGTGTGTCTGGCTGGCGTTGCCTCGAAGGCGGGCGCCGTCAATAGCCTTGACCGGAGGCTGCCATGCAGCTGGAGTCAGGCCTGTTCTTACTCGATTTGGGTAGACCCCTGCCCATTGTTTCAACTTGGTTTCAATCAGGAGTTGCCGTATGGCGAAGGGTGCTGAGATTTCGAAGATTTTGGCGGGAATGCTGCTTTGGGGGCTGCCGATGCAGGCAGCGACGGCGAATCCTAAATTCCTGAAAGAAACTCCCCGAATGGGCCCCGAGTTGGTCCTCGAGCCCAATCGGGGGCAAACGGACGCCGCGGTGCGATGGGTTGGCCGGGCCTCCGGGTATCAAGTTTTCGTTACCAACCAACAACTGGTGCTGAAGCTGCTTGAGGGTAAAGGCAAGCCATCGAGCGTACTGCGCTTCCGCTTCGGCAAGCAAAACTTCCAATCGTTCGAACCAGCCCGTCAAACTCGCGGAGAGAGCAACTACTTCCGCGGCAACAACAAATCCCACTGGGTAACCAAAGTTCCTCATTACCGGAATTTATCCATCGCCGAAGTCAGCCCTGGAATCGGGCTGAGTTTGTATGGCAATGCGGGACAGTTGGAATACGACCTGATCTTAAAACCTGGCGCATCCCGACAGGGTCTCCTCGTGGAGATCGACGGAGCACAATCCCTCGATATCGACCCGATTGGCGACCTCAGGATCACAACTCAAACCGGCGCAATCCTCAAGCAACGAAAGCCATTGGTTTATCAGGTGGTTTCAGGGGTTAGGAAGGTGATCGGTGCAAGATATGTCAAGTGGGGTCAGAACAGCGCACAGATTATCGTCGATGGATACGACAAATCTCTGCCCTTAGTCGTTGATCCCGTGCTAGTCTACTCCACGTATCTGGGAGGTTCCAGGATGGAGGTTGGCAACAACGATGCAACTTTTCCCGGCTTGGCGGTGGATGGCGCGGGTTCGGCCTACGTTAGCGGTTCCAGCTATTCCATAGATTACCCCACAACCGGTGCCATCCAAGTGGATCCTGGTGATAACGACCTCGATGCGGTGATCACCAAAATGAGCCCCGATGGATCTCAAATCGTCTACTCCACCTATCTGGGCGGTCGCGGTAACGATACAGGTGGGAACATTGCCGTTGATAGTACCGGCGCTGCTTACGTGACGGGGTTCACTTTCGCATCGGATTTTCCCACCGTTAATCCGATTCATGGGGACAGAGGTCATCGCGAGGCATTCGTTACCAAGATTTCTCCAGACGGTTCCAGCCTTGTTTATTCCACGTACCTCGGTGGGAACAGCGACGACCGCGGCTCTGGAATCGCTGTGGATTCTCTGGGGAATGCCTACGTCTCAGGTCACACCTATTCCAACGACTTTCCGGTTCTGAACGCTTACCAAAGTAACCTCGCCAGCTTGAATGCAGACGTCTTCGTGGCCAAAATCAATGCCAATGGCACGTTGGGCTACTCCACCTACCTGGGAGGGTCGGCCGGAGACGACTTTGGCTATGGCATCGCAGTCGATTCTGCGGGAGCTGCTTATGTGGTCGGCGCGGCATCGACTAACTTTCCGGTCGTTAATCCAATCCAAGGCGTAGCCCAGCCCGGAGCCAACGCGCTCATCGCGAAGATCCACCCGAATGGAAACCAGCTCCTCTTCTCGACCTTCTATGGCGGCAGTGGAGACGACCTTGCTTTTGACGCGAAGATCGATGCCCAAGGCAATCTTCTCGTCGGCGGTGTAACCGTTTCCTCCGATTTTCCCCTCGTAAACTCTCCCCAAAGTTTCGGCGGCAGTGCAGACGCTTTCGTCCTCAAGATCAATCAAACCACCAATACTGTAGTCTACTCAGCCGTCTTTGGGGGGACGGGGAACGAGGATACCTATAGTTTAGCCGTCGATACGGCAGGCAATACCTATTTTGGCGGAGCCACCTCGTCCACAAATCTGCCCCTAGTAAATCAACTCTATGGAGATCAATTTGGCGAAGACGGTTTTGTGGCAATGATAGGACCAAATGGCGGATCCATCCTCTTTTCTTCGTACTTCGGCGGCGGCGGCTCTGACTATTTTTCGTTTTTCGGATCAGACCGAGTACAGAAGGTTGCCTTGGATCCGGCCGGAAATCTCTACGCGATGGGCACCACAACCTCCGATTCCACATTCCCTCTGCTTAATGCAGTCGATACGGTGAACCAGCAGGGAGAGCTTTTCGTTGCGAAATTCACCACTCAGACGGTTCCCGGGTTAACCGCCAGTCCCTCGTCGGCCATGATCCCCGCAGCGGCTGGCAGCGGCACATTCACGGTGAGCACGACGCTTCCGTCAATTCCCTGGACCGCCACTTCTTCCAGCCCCTGGGTCACCGTTACCGCACCGCTGGGTTTGGCCACGGGTAATGGCACAGTGTCCTATTCTTTTGCGGATAATCCTGGGCCCGGGCAAAGAGCGGCGTCGATCAGTGTTTCGGGAGCGGTCTTTTCGATCGTTCAGGCCTCGCCTGTCTACACGGTGAGTCCTCTGGCGATTCCATCCGCTCCCGTGGCGGGAGGAAGTGTTTCCGTACAAGTGGCCACTTCGGCGGCATCGGCTGCCTGGTCCGCAACCAGCAGGGCAGCCTGGATTAGCGTTGCCTCTCCTCTTGGAAGTTCCGCCGGGCCCGGAACGGTAACTCTCAGTCTGAGTCCCAACCCTTTCCCGGCGAAACGCACTGGATCGGTTCTCATAGCGGGTACGGTCGTAACCGTAACTCAGGCCGGCACACAAGGGGACGGTGGTATCGTCACCACAATTGCCGGCCGCCGTTCGCCCATCCCTTACTCCGGAGATGGCGGCCCCGCGGTGGATGCCACGCTATCTCCCATGGGTCTTGCCCTGGATCCTAGTGGAAATCTGATCATTGTTACGGGGGAAAAGCGCATCCGTCGAATCAACACGAGCGGCATCATCTCAACGATCGCGGGGACCGGCGAACGTGGCAACGGAGGAGATGGTGGGCCCGCTACCTCGGCGCAAGTTAGTGGCCGGTTTCACGTCTCGAGCGACAGTGCCGGCAATCTTCTCTTCGGCGATGTCGATAACGGGCGAATTCGTCGCATTTCAAACACAGGCACCATCTCTCGGGTGGCCGGTACTGTGCCCTGGGGCTTTGGTGGCGATGGAGGCCAGGCAACCGATGCCACCCTGTATTTCCCGCATGGAGCGACGCTAGGCCCGGATGGCAATGTATACATCGCTGACTACGGAAACCATCGCATTCGCAGGGTGAATGCAGCGGGGGTGATATCTACTTATGCGGGCACGGGAACCTGTGGTTTCTCCGGTGATGGTGGCCAGGCAGCCAACGCTCAGCTCTGTTACCCCCACCAGATCGCTTTCGATGCTTCGGGCAACCTGCTGTTTGTGGATACCGTGAATCAACGAATTCGCAGAATCACTCCCGCAGGAGTCATTTCGACGGTGGTTGGCAACGGTGTGGAGGGATTCGGCGGCGACGGCGGCCCGGCAACTCAGGCAAGCCTTTATCGGCCAACCGGGTTTCATATTGACTCGCAGGGACAGATTTATATCGCCGATACACAAAACTACCGCATCCGCTTGGTAAACACCGCTGGAATCATCGGCACCATTGCCGGTACGGGCGCTATCGAATCCGGGGCGGACAATATCCCCGCGGTTGATTCAGCGATCAACCTTCCCGTAGCCGTGGTTGTCGATGGCGCGGGTAATGTGATTTTCAGCGAAGGGAACGGACAGCGAGTTCGAAAGATCACCTTTGGCCCGCAACGGCCGACTCCCACGATCAATCTCAATCTCACTTCGGTCACCTACAACGGAGCCCAGCAGCCGGTTACGGGAACCGTAACCGGCTCCTCCAATGAGAACCTTGGGGCGCCAACGATCACGTATAACGGCAGCGCCACACCGCCCACGAATGCCGGAACCTACTCGATCAACGCCACGTTTGCCGGCAATTTGAGCTATGGCCCTGCAACGCTTACCGGCAGCTACACGATTCTTAAGGCGGTGGCCCAAATCAGCTGGCCTAATCCCGATCCGATCCCAACGGGCAGTCCCCTGACCAACGCGCACCTTAATGCTACCGCACGCTTTCTCGGCTCCCCACTGGCTGGAGTGTTCAGCTACACGCCTGGAGTTGGCACCATTCTGCCAGTGGGCAGCCACATTTTATCGGCAAATTTTGTGCCATCAGACACCGCGAATTTTCAGTCCACATCAGCGACCCAGACCGTAAACGTTCTCGCGTGTACGTACGGCTTTACGCCTGTCAACGCGACGGTGGGCGGTTCGGCGGGAAGCGGAAGTTTCAGCGTGAATACCCAGGCGGGATGCGGCGTCTCACCGACAACCGTGGCGCCATGGGTCACGCTGGGAGTTTCCGCGAATGTCGTTACCTATACCTATTCCGCTAACAACACCGGGGCGAGCCGCAGCGCAAACATTGCCGTGGGTGGAAGCACCTTCGCGTTGACGCAGACGTCCAACCAGGTGTCGTTGACTTTCCAGACCAACCCTCCGGGACTTGCCTATAGCGTCAATGGCGTCCCGTACTCGACTTCACAGACCATCGCTCTTCCTGTCGGTGGTGCCGTGTCCCTGGCGGCGGTGACTCCGCAGCAAATCTCCCCCGGCACTCGCAACGTCTTCGCTTCCTGGTCACAGGGCGGACCCGCCGTACAATCCCTTGTCGTCCCAGCCTCGAACACCACCTACACAATTCAGTACAACACCGAGCATCAGTTAATCACGGCAGTATCACCGGCCGGTAGCGGATCTTTGGTGGGGGGCAATTATTACCTGGCTGGATCGACAGCCAGCTTAACGCCAATCGCCAACCTGGGCTATGCGTTCCTGAATTATGCGGGCGACCTCACCGGAACAGCCATTCCGGGATCGGTGGTGATGAACGGCCCTAAATCCGTAACCGCCAATTTCGCCGGCATCCCGTCGCTCACGATCGCGCGCACCGCGGCGACGGGTCTTCCCACCAGCCGGATCTGGACGCTCACCGTGACCAACTCCGCACCCGTAGGAGCGGCCAACGCCCATATCGCATCCCTTGCTCTGACGCAGACGGCTGGAGCAACCTGTACTTCTCCCCCGGTGGTTTCTCCCCTAGCCGGAAGTCCGAACCTGGGTTCCCTCACCGCCGGTGGCAGTGCGGCGTTACCCGTTACGATCAACTTTTCAACCTGCCCCGCCGCG
>JADCJL010000188.1 GCA_020247055.1 Acidobacteriaceae bacterium
CGTGGCGGAGCCGGAGTATGGAGTTAATCCGGCAACAGATCCGCCATGTGGATGCGTTTGTGGCGACGAGCGAGTACTATGCCAGTTACATGACAGGGTATCTGGGCATTCCGGCGGCGAAGGTGCGGGTGGTGCCGCTGGGGATTAACTTTACGGATTTAGGGCCGGCGGAGAAGCGGCACGCGGGGTTTCGCGTGGGCTTTTTTGCGCGGATTGCGCCGGAGAAGGGGCTGCATCATCTGATTGAGGCCGTTGAGAGGCTGGAGGGCGTGGAGCTGCACGCGGCGGGGTATAACCTGCCGGAGCACCGGGAGTATCTGGCGAAGTGGGAGAAGCGGATGATTTACCACGGCTCGCCGGACCGGGAGGGGAAGGCGGAGTTTCTGCGGGGGATGGATGTGTTGTCGGTGCCGACGGATTACGTGGAGCCGAAGGGGTTGTTTGTGCTGGAGAGCTGGGCGTGCGGGACGCCGGTGGTGCAGCCGGCGCACGGGGCGTTTCCGGAGATGATCCGGAAGACGGGGGGCGGGCTGCTGGTGCCGCCGCGGGACCCGGGAGCGCTCGCCGCGGCGATCGCCAAGCTGCGGGACGATGCGGCGCTGCGGCGGGAGTTGGGAGCGCGGGGCGAGGCGGGGGTGCGGGAGCACTACTCGATGGCGGCGATGACGCGGGCGGCGCTGGACGTTTACCATGGAGTCGCGTGATTACACTTAGCCAGATTGCAAAGGTATACCGGACGGCGGCCGGGGAGCTGCCGGTGCTTGCGGGGGTGGACCTGCGGATCGAGCGGCGGGATTGCATCTCGATTGTGGGTCCGTCGGGGTGCGGTAAGAGTACGCTGCTGCATATCCTGGGGCTGCTCGATGCGCCTTCGAGCGGAACGATGGAGTTTGACGGGGTGCGGCCGTGGGAGCTGGGCGAGGCGGCGCAGGCGCGGTTTCGCAACGAGAAGATCGGGTACATTTTTCAGGATCACTGTCTGCTGCCGCAGTGCACGGTGCGGGAGAACGTACTGACGCCCACGCTAGTGGGCAAGGCGGACGCGGGGGCGGCGGAGCGGGCCGGGGAGTTGCTGCGGCGGGTGGGCTTGGGCGGGCGGCTGGGGCACCGGCCGGCGGAGCTGTCGGGCGGGGAGAAGCAGCGGGTGGCGATTGCGCGGGCGTTGATCCGGCAGCCGGAGCTGCTGTTGTGCGATGAGCCGACGGGGAATCTGGACGAGAAGACGGCGGGCGAGGTGATGGATCTGCTGCTGGAGTTGCAGCAGGATTCGGGGATGATGTTGGTGGTGGTGACGCATAGCGCGGCGCTGGCCGGGCGGATGGAGCGGCGGTACCGGATGGCGGGGCGGCGGCTCGAAGAAGTGGCGGGATGATTAGAAATCTGTTGTGGTTTTGGCGGACGAACCTGGCGGTGGTGGCCGGGGTGGCAGTGGCGGTGGCGGTATTGGTGGGGGCGCAGATGGTGGGCGAGTCGGTGCAGGCTTCGCTGCGGGCGCTGGCGTTGGGGCGGTTGGGGCGGGTGGACGGGGCGGTGGTGGCAGCGCTGCCTTTTACCGAGGGGTTGGCGGAGCGGTTGGCGGTGAAGGGCCGGGTGATGGCGCCGGTGCTGCATTTTTCGGGAATTGTGAAGCATCAGGAGAGCAGCCGGTCGGCGTCGAAGGTGTTGATTTACGGGGTGGATGAGCGGTATTGGAAGCTGCAGGGGATGGCGCCGGAGGCGTTGGGGGAGCGGGAGGCGGTGGTGAGCGAGGCGCTGGCGCGGGAGTTTGGCGCCAAGGCGGGCGACGGGGTGCTGGTGCGGATCGAGAAGCCGAGCGAGATTCCGCAGGAGTCGCTGCACGGGCGGCGGGAGGGATCGGTAAGGACGGTAAGATTCCGGGTGAAGAAGACGGCGCCGGGGGGATTGGCGCTCGAGCCGCAGCAGGGGGAGTTGCGGGTGGTGTATGTCGCGCTGTCGACACTGCAGAAGGAGTTGGAGCAGGCGGGGCGGGCGAACGTGCTGCTGGTGCAGGGGCCGCTGGTGACGGAGGCGGAGCTGCGGGACGGGCTGCGGATGGAGGACTTGGGACTGAAGCTGCGGCCGGTAGAGGGGGGGATGCAGCTGGAGAGCGGGGCCGGGCTGCTGCGGGAGGACCAGGTGGCGCGGATCAACGAAACGGCGGGGAAGCTGGGGCTGCGGGCCGAGCCGTTGTTGACGTATCTCGCGAATTTTATGCGGGTGGGGGGCCGGGAGGTGCCTTATTCGCTGGTGACGGCGACGCCGGAGGTGAGCGAGGGCGTGAAGCTGAGCGCGTGGACGGAGCGGGAGCTGGGGGCGAAGCCGGGCGACCGGCTGGAGATGGAGTATTACGTCTGGCGCGCCGAGGGCAAGCTCGATACGGCGCGGGAGACGTTTGCGGTGGCCGGGCGGACGGCGCTCGGGGACCGGGCGATGGCGCCGGACTATCCGGGCATCAGCGACGCGGATACGGTGGCGGATTGGGATCCGCCGTTTCCGATGGATTTGAACAAGATCCGGCCGGTGGATGAGAAGTATTGGGAGCAGTACCGGACGACGCCGAAGGCGTTTGTTTCGCTGGCCGAGGGGCAGCGGCTGTGGGGGACGCGGTTTGGAAAGGTTTCCGGGGTGCGGCTGTACCCGGCCGGGAAGGAGCAGGCGTGGATTGCAGCGTTTTTGCCGAGCGTGGACCTGGCGCGGGACGGTTTGACGTTGTTGCCGGTGCGGGCGCAGGCGCTGGCGGCGTCGGCGGGGAGCACCGATTTCGGGATGTATTTTGCGATGTTCAGCGGATTTGTGATGATTGCGGCGTTTGTGTTGACGGCGCTGTTTTTCCGGCTGGGGATTGAGCAGCGGCTGCGGGAGATTGGGCTGTATCTGGCGGTGGGTTATACGCGGGGGGAGGTGCGGCGGATTTTCGTGCGGGAGGGGTTGGTGCTGGGCCTGGTGGGGACGGCGGTGGGGTGCGCGGGGGCGTGGGTTTACGCGGGCGGTTTGTTGTACGGGCTGCGGACGTGGTGGAACGAGGCGGTAGGGACGCAGGCGTTGGCGCTGCATTTTTCGTGGGGGGCGCTGCGGGGGGCGGTGGTGCCGGGCGTGGTGGTGAGTGTGCTGGTGGTGGTAATTACGCTGCGACGGCTGCGGGGCTTGTCGCCGTGGGAGCTGCTGGCGGGGCGGCAGCTGGATGATTTGCCGCGGCGGGCGGGGCGGCTGCGGTGGATGGCGGCGGCATTTCTCGGGGCGGGATTGGTACTGGCCGGGGCGGCGGCGGCGGGCCGGGTGCCGGCGGAGGGGGGATTTTTCGGGGCGGGATTTTTGTTATTAGTGGGCGGTACGCTGGGGAGCCGGGCGTGGCTCGAGGCGGGCAACGGTGGGGATTTTGATTCGCTGGGGCGGCTGGCGTGGGCGAACGCGGGGCAGCGGCCGGGACGGTCGATGATGACCGTGGCGCTGATTGCGCTGGCGACTTTTTTGCTGATCGCGCTGGAGGCGTTCCGGCATCCGCCGGCGGGGGCGGTGGCGTTCGGCCGGTACGGGTACATTGCCGAGAGTCAGTCGCCGCTGTATGAGAAGCTGGACGGGGCGCTGATGCTGCGGGTGCGGCCGGGCGAGGACGCCAGCTGTTTGAATTTGTATGCGCCGGGGCGGCCGAAGGTGGTGGGGCTGCCGGAGGGTCTGGTGCCGGCGCTGGACAAGCCGCTGGCCGACGGGGCGGTGCCGGCGGCGGCGGACGCCAATTCGCTGCAGTACATCCTGCACAAGGCGGTGGGCGAGGAGATGACGCTCGATGGCGGGGTGCGGATCCGGTTTGTGGCGACGGTGCCGGGGAGCGTGCTGCAGAGCGAGGTGATGGTGGGGGAGAAGGCGTTTTTGCGGTCGTTTCCGGGCGAGCAGGGATTTCGGATGATGCTGTTTGAAAAAGAGCCGGCGGCGGGGTTGGAGGAGCAGTTTTCGGACGCGGGGTTGGACGTGATGACGGTGAGCGAGAAGCTGGCGCAGTATCTGCGGGTGGAGCATGCGTATCTGTCGACGTTTCAGGCGCTGGGGGCGTTGGGGCTGGTGTTGGGGACGCTGGGGCTGGGGGCGGTGCTGCTGCGGAATGTGATGGAGCGGCGGCGGGAGTTGGCGCTGCTGCGGGCGGTGGGGTTTACGGGGCGGGAGGTGGCGCAGGTGATTGTGCTCGAGAACGTGCTGCTGC
>JADCJL010000189.1 GCA_020247055.1 Acidobacteriaceae bacterium
GACAGCAGACCAGATTCACCTCAGCCGCCGAGTAGGGCAGACAGAGGCGAGAGGGGTCCGAGGCGTCGCGTGAGCCGACCGTTAGGCAGTCGGGCAGAGAGTTCCAGAGTCCTCCCAGCTCTGGGATATCGGAAAGGGGGCCGGCGCCGAGACCGTAGCGATGGAGTTCGCCTTCGCGGAAACCTTCGGGGTTGGCAAGGCGGCCGCGCTGGTGGCCGAGGTAGATCTCCGGGCTAGGCTGGGGGCAGAAGGCCAGAGCGCCGGGGGCGTCGAGCGGACGGACGAGCGGCAGTGGGGGCGGCAGGGCGAGGCCGGGGGTCTGTTCGCGGAGCAGCTCCTGAATGGCCAGCTCGGTTTCGGCGTAGGCGCCTTCGCCGAAGTGGGCGTAGCGGAGGTAGCCTTCGCCGTCGATCAGATACTTGGTGGGCCAGTAGCGGTTGGCGAAGAGCTTCCAGACGGTGTAGTCGTTGTCGAGCATGACCGGGTAGTCGATGCCGAGCTCCCGGAGGGCGGCCTCAACGACTCCAGGAGCCTTCGAGAAGTAGAACTCCGGAGAGTGGATGCCCAGGACCTGGACGCCGTAGGGTTCATAGCGGCGGTGCCAGGCGGCGACGTAGGGCAGGGTGCGCAGGCAGTTGACGCAGGTGAAGTCCCAGAAGTCGAGCAGAACCAGGCGGCCACGGAGCTGACGAAGGGTGAGAGGGGGAGAGTTGAGCCAAACCGGGCCGATCTCCGGGGCGTGGACGCTTTGCGGGTCGATGCGCATTAAACTAAGATTAAGAATTCTCGATTATGTCATGTATAACGACAAAATTCTAAGCCACTTTCAATCTCCGCGCTTTGCCGGGGAGTTGGCGCCTCCGGCGGTGACGGTGCGGGTGGAAAATCCGGTTTGCGGGGATATTCTGCAGCTGTCGGTGCGATGGGAGGGGGACGTGGCGCGGGAGGCGGCGTTCAAGACGCGGGGGTGCACGGCGTCGATTGCGGCCGGGTCGGCGTTGGCGGAGTGGGTGACGGGGCGGTCGCGGGCCGAGATTGGCGGGTTTACCACGGCGGTGATGGAAGAGGCGCTCGGGGGTCTGCCGAACGAGTCCAAACACGCCGCGGTGTTGTGCGCCGATGCGGTGAAGGCGCTGTTGCGCGCTTAGTATTTCTTCTTTTTCTTTTGGCGGGGCGGACGGTGCTGCCAGAGGCTGAAGGTGAGGCGGCGTTCGACGCCGTCGACGCGGTCGAGGACGACGCGAATGGCGTCGCCGATCGAGAACTCGCGGCGGGTCTTTTCGCCGATCAGGCGGCGGGCGCCTTCGAGGAACCGGAAACGCTCGCCGGGCAGGGCGTCGATCGGCAGGAGGCCTTCGATGAACAGGTCGGTGAGTTCGACGAACATGCCGAACTTGGTGATGGAGATGATGACGCCATCGAACTCGTCGCCGACGCGGTCGATCATGAACTGCACCTTCTTCCATTCGACGAGTTCGCGTTCGGCCTCGGCGGCGCGGCGTTCGGTGAACGAGCAGTCGTTGGCGATCTCTTCAAGCTGCGGTTCGCTCCAGACGGCGCCCTGGCCGTCGAACAGGCCGCCGAGGATGCGGTGGACCATGAGGTCGGGGTAGCGGCGGATGGGGGAGGTGAAGTGGGTGTAGGTGCCCGAGGCGAGGGCAAAGTGGCCGACGTTGTCGTGCGAGTAGCGGGCCTGTTTGAGCGAGCGCAACATGAGGAAGCTCAGAATGCGCTCTTCGGCCGTGCCTTCGAGGCGGGCGATGAGTTTTTGATAGGCGCGGGAGGTGACCTGGATGCGTTCGTCGGCCAGGACGAGATCGCGGCGCTCCTTGCGGCCGTCGCGCCGACGCTCGACCACCTTGTGCTTTTTGACGGGCAGGGCAGGGAAGCCGAGTGAGTAGCCGAACTGGGCGGCCACCTCTTCAAACTCGGAGACCTTCTTGAAGTCTGGGGTTTCGTGGATGCGGTAGATGCCCGGAATACCGGCCGCTTCGATGTGCGCGGCGACGGCTTCGTTGGCGGCGAGCATGAACTCTTCGATGAGGCGGTGGGCGATGTTGCGGGGGGCGCGGGTGACGCCGACCATGAAGCCGTGCTCGTCGAACTCGATGAGCGGCTCGGGCAGGTCGAAGTCGATGGAGCCGCGCTTGACGCGCTTGCGGTTGAGGATGAGCGCGAGCTCGCGCATGTTCTCAAAGTGGGGGACGAGCGCGGCGTACTGGGTTCGTTCGGCTTCCTCGCCGGCGAGGATTTTGTGGACGGCGGTATAGGTCATGCGGGCCGTGGAACGGATGACGCCGCGGTGGAAGCTCTGCGCGACGACGTCGCCGGAGCGGTCGAGTTCGAGTTCGGCCGACAGGACGAGGCGGTCCTGATGGGGCACGAGCGAGCAGAGGTTGGTGGACAACTCGTGCGGAAGCATGGGGACGGCGCGGTCGGGGAAGTAGACGCTGGTGCCGCGGAAGAGGGCTTCTTTGTCGATGGGGCTGCCGGGCTGGACGTAGTGGCTGACGTCGGCGATGTGGACGTCGAGCTTCCAGTGGCCGTTGGGCAGGGGTTCGACGTAGATGGCGTCGTCGAAGTCGCGGGCGGTTTCGCCGTCGATGGTGACGATGGGCAGGTGGCGGTAGTCGCGGCGACGGGCGATTTCGGCGGCGGGGATTTCGGCAGGGATGGCCCGGGCCTGGGCGAGGACGGAGTGGGGAAAAGTGTGGGGCAGGTGGTGCTTGCGGATGGTGATTTCGACATCGAGGCCGAAGTCGCCATCGCGGCCGAGCACCTCGATAACGCGGCCGATGCCGTCTTCGTGTTCGGTGGGGAACTCGAGCACTTCGACATCGACGATGGCGCCGTTGAGATCTTCGGCGGTACGGTATTCGCGAAGGGCAGGGCCGGTGCGGTC
>JADCJL010000019.1 GCA_020247055.1 Acidobacteriaceae bacterium
CTTGAGCTTGTCGAAGAAGTCCATCACCACTTCATTCAACGGCAACTCGTAGGTGAGGATCACCTGTCGCCCGGAATAGTGCATGTCCTTCTGTGCGCCGCGCTTCTGGTTGCACAGGGTCATCACCGGCCCGACGTAGTCCTGCGGAACGATGATGGTCGCCTTGATCATCGGCTCGAGGATGTCCTCGATCTTCGACTGTTCGGGGAGCTTCGACGGGTTGTCGATCTCGATGGTCTCGCCGTCGCGCATGAGGATGCGGTAGACGACCGTCGGCGCGGTCGTGATCAGGTCGATGTCGTATTCACGCTCGAGCCGCTCCTGCACGATCTCCATGTGCAGGAGCCCGAGGAATCCGCAGCGGAAGCCGAAGCCCAGAGCCTGCGAGGTCTCCGGCTCGTAGCGCAGCGACGAATCGTTCAGGTGCAGCTTCTCGAGCGCGTCGCGCAGGGCCTCGTAGGCGTTCGACTCGACCGGATAGAGGCCGGCGAACACCTGCGACTTGATCTCCTTGAAGCCTGGCAGGGGCTCGGAAGCCGGCCGCTCGGCCAGGGTCACCGTGTCGCCCACCATCGCGGCCTTCAACTCCTTGATGCCCGCGATGATGTACCCGACGCCGCCCGCCGACAGCGAATCGGTCTGCCGGCCCTTGGGCGTGAAAACCCCGACCTGCTCGCAGTTGTAGGTCGCCCCGGTGGCCATCAGCAGGAGGCGGTCCTTCGGACGCAGGGTCCCGTCCTTCACCCGCACCAGCATCACCACGCCGACATAGTTGTCGAACCATGAATCGATGATCAGCGCCTTGAGCGGCGCATCCGGGTCACCCTGCGGCGGAGGGATGCGCGCGATCACCTGCTCGAGGATGTCGTCGATCCCGAGGCCGGTCTTCGCGCTTGCACGCACTGCGTCGCGGGCATCGATACCGATGATGTCCTCGATCTCCTGGATCACCCGCTCCGGCTCCGCCGAAGGCAGGTCGATCTTGTTCAGGACCGCGACCACTTCCATCCCGAGCTCGGTGGCCGTGTAGCAGTTGGCGACGGTCTGCGCCTCGACTCCCTGCGACGCGTCGACCACCAGCAACGCGCCTTCGCACGCCGACAGCGAACGCGACACCTCGTAGGAGAAATCGACGTGGCCGGGCGTGTCGATCAGGTTCAGGTTGTAGGTGTTGCCGTCGCGCGCCACGTACTTGAGGGCAGCTGTCTGCGCCTTGATCGTGATGCCACGCTCGCGCTCGAGGTCCATGGAGTCGAGGACCTGCTCGTCCATCTCGCGGTCCGACAGCCCGCCGCAGCGCTGGATGAAGCGATCGGCCAGCGTGGACTTGCCATGGTCGATGTGGGCGATGATGGAGAAATTGCGGATGTGCTGCATCGGGTGTTCGACGTTTCCTGTGTGACGGCGCGCATTCCCGCGCAGGCCGGGAGGCTGCGACGATGGCGCACGCGGATTCTAGCCAAGTTGTTGTGCCACCGGGGTTTTCACTGGCACGGTCGGAACGTGCGCATGATGGTGATGGCGGCAGCTCAGCGCATCAGCGCTCGCGCGAGCGCCATCCGGTCGAGCTGGCCGAAGCAGATCAGTGCACCGTCTTCATGGGTGAGCACCGGCACCCGCTCGGAATGCAGGGCCTGGAGGTCGGGGAAGGCGTCGAGGTCGACGACGCGCAGCACGAGGCGACCGGCGTCGACCAGCGGCTGCAGCTGGCCGATCCTCGTCTCGCAGAGATGGCAGTAGTCGTGGACGTAGAGCACGAACGTCGGGGGCGGCATGTTCCGTAACCTCTGGGCCGGGCAGGCCGAAACGAAAACGCCCCGATCGATTGACCGGGGCGTTTGTTGCGAGGGCCTGATGAGGGCGCCTGCGAAGGGGAGTCTGACGATGACCTACTTTCGCGCGAAAAAGATCGCACTATCATCGGCGCTGGAGCGTTTCACGGTCCTGTTCGGGATGGGAAGGGGTGGTTCCACTCCGCTATGGTCGTCAGACATTGGGCGGTTGCGGGTGCGGATGTTTCCGGGCACCTGCGGCAAAGAGGGGCAAGGCGGTTCATACGGGAAGAAACGAGGGCATCGCGGAGGATGCTGCATCTGGGTTACGGACTGCGTCATGCGAGGTGCCGAGTGATGAAGCACGAGGTACGACAAGTGCGCGGTTATAGGGTCAAGCCTCACGGGCAATTAGTACGCGTTAGCTCAATGGATTACTCCACTTACACACCGCGCCTATCAACGTCCTGGTCTCGAACGACCCTTAAGGGGAGTCAAGCTCCCGGGAAGTCTCATCTCAAGGCGAGTTTCCCGCTTAGATGCTTTCAGCGGTTATCTCTTCCGCACATAGCTACCCGGCGATGCCACTGGCGTGACAACCGGTACACCAGAGGTGCGTCCACTCCGGTCCTCTCGTACTAGGAGCAGGCTCTCTCAATCTTGCAGCGCCCACGGAAGATAGGGACCAAACTGTCTCACGACGTTTTAAACCCAGCTCACGTACCTCTTTAAATGGCGAACAGCCATACCC